>CAYLSV010000017.1:20721-45862 GCA_964386435.1 uncultured Tepidisphaerales bacterium | reverse complement strand
GGGCCGCTCGTCCTCGCACTCGGCCAAATGCCGGCGGATCACGTTGTAGAGCGCGAACTCGGCAATCGTCAGCCGGCGGTCGCTCTCGATCACCTCGCGGAGCATGCGGCACAAGTTTGCCGCCTGCACCGCGCTCAGCCGGGCCAGCGCCGGCAGCGTCAGCTCGGCGATTGGCAGCCGCGCCTCCGGCCCGGTGCGGGAGACGGCCGGCAGCAGGCGGTCGGTCAGGTGGGCGAGGTCGGTCTCGAACCGGGCGATCAACTCCAGCTGCCCCCGCCGTGCCGCGGCGTCGGGCGAGTCATCGAGCAACAGCGCCAGCACCACCGCCCGCGCCGCATACGGATCATGCACGGCGTTGCTGATTTCTGCCGGCAAGTCACCCAGGAACTGCCCGGCCCACGCCACGCCCTCGGGGGCGAGTTGCCCCACACTGCCGGCCAACGCGGGGGCGGCCATTTGGGTCCGGTGCGAGCCGGCGGCGGCGTCGAGGCGGGCGACGGCGTTGCGGGTGCCGGGGAAGTTGGTTTCCGGGTCGTGCCGCGCCGGCCGCTTGGGCAGGCGGCCGTCGAAGCTGGGGTCCAGCCGCTTGATCCGCTCCTCGATCGGCGGGTGCGTGCCGAACCAGTTGCCGGCGAAGTGCAACAGCGGCGAGTCGAACCCCTCGGCAAAGAACAAATGAGCCGTCTCGCCGGCGTGGTGGTTCTGGACGGTGCCGCCCAGCGAGAAGCCGGCGATTTTCTTCAGGGCGTTTGCGAGGCCTTCGGGGTTCCGCGTGAATTGGGCGGCCGCGGCGTCGGCGAGGTACTCGCGCTGGCGGCTGATGCCCGACTGAATCAGCCGGCCGCACAGCGCCCCGATGTAGCCGATGGCGGTCAGGGCGACGCCGAACAGCAGGATGACCAGCGCGGCCCGGCCGTCATCACCTTTGCGGCTGCGGCTGTAGCTGCTGCCGCCGGTGAATGCCAGGCTCCGCAGCACGACCATGCCGATCATGCCAATGCCCAGAATGCCGGCGAGCGCGCCGATGAGCTTGACGTTGAGCCGCATATCACCGTGGAGAATGTGGGCGAACTCGTGGGCGATCACGCCCTGCAGCTCGTCGCGGTCGAGCTTCTCCAGGCAGCCGCGGGTGACGCCGATAACCGCGTCGCCCGGCGTCCGCCCGGCGGCGAAGGCGTTGATGCCCGGCTCGTCCTCCATCACCCACACCCCCGGCGCCGGCAGCCCCGCCGCGATGGCCATCTCATCCACCACGTTCCGCAACTGCTGCCCCTTGGCGTCCTGCGGGTCATCCGCCAACGGCCGGCCGCCGAGCATGCTCGCCACCGCCTCGCCACCGCCGCGAAGCTGCAGTGTCTTGTTCAGCGTCCGCTCGCCCATGACGGCCACGCCCAGCAGCGACGCGATGCCCATTACCGGCAGCGAGTACCAATCCGGGTTCGTCACATCGAACGTGCCAACCGGCTGCAGTTGCGTCTCACGCATTTGAAGCCCGCGTTCGCCGAACGAGATGTCCCGCTCACTCGGCACCGGCCGCAGCACGCCGTTGTAAAGGATGAGCCCAAGCACGTTGATGCTCAACAAGATGCCGATGACGGCCACGACGAACAACGCCACAAGCCACCCGGAGGTGCGACGGGCCTGATCCTGATGCTCAAAGAAGTCCATGGCGCGGTGGCAGCTTATCGCGCCCAACGGCGAGCCGCAGGCTGTGTGACGGATGGTGGTTAACAGGCTGCACGTCAGGGCGTCACGGGCAGACGCAGCAACACCCGGTCGTCAGAGGTTTGGCCACGAATTGGTTCGCGGGACTTGGAAGAACATGAAGCAAGGGGTGAACGGCCGTCGCGCCGGCGGATTTTCTGGCGAATCTGGGTTGACCTTGGCCGTGGGTTCGTTAGGTTGTTGTTCTCATGGATGAGACTCCCGTCCAAGATCGCGTTGCCGACGTCGCCGCGCGGTTGCCGGTGGGGTTTGAGGGGCGGGCGTATCAGCAGCGGATTATCGCGAAGGTGCTGGGGCATTTCGGCGAGGGCATTGGCAGCGTGTTGGTGGAGTCGCCGACCGGCAGTGGCAAGACGGTGATGGGGTTGGCGGTTGCCGCTGCGGTGCAGGCGGCGACGCCGGGGCTGCGGGTGGGGTGGTGTGCGATGCGGCGGAACCTGCTGCGGCAGGTGGAGCGGGAAAACAATCGCGGGTTCGGCGTCGACCTCACCACGATCAGCATGTTCGACAAGCAGCCGCCGCCGGCCGATCTGCTTGTCATCGACGAGGCCCAGCACGACGGCGCCCTCTCGATGGCCAACCTTCACAGCCACATCAAGCCCAAGCTCATCCTCGGCCTCTCGGCCACGCCGTTCCGCTCCGACCGCGTCAAGCTCTGCTTCGAGAAGGTCATCAAGGACGCCGGCATCCACCGGCTGATTCAGGACGGCTACCTTGCCCCGTACCACCACTACACGCTCGATCACTGGTCGCCCCGCCGGGTTGCCACGGCTTATGCCGATGAGGCGACGAAGTGGGGCAAGAGTCTGATGTTCTTTCACACGCTCGAGCAGTGCGCCACCGCCCAAACTGTGCTCGCCGGCCGCGGCGTCCGCAGCGAGGTGGTGACGGCCAAAACCGACCGCGAGCGGCAACTCGCCGACTTCGAGCACGGCCGGCTCGACGTGCTCATCAACATGCTCCTGCTCGCCGAGGGCTTCGACTGCCCGACGCTGCAAACCGTTTTCTGCCGCCCCAGCGGCAAGCTGCCCACGATCCAGATGGCCGGCCGGGCGCTGCGCAAGCACGACAGCCTGACGCACAAGCACGTCGTTCAATGCCCCGACACCCGCCACCCATTCCCCCGCACCGCCCAGCCGGCCGAACAGTTTCTGTGGCAGAGCAACTCGTGGCGGAGCGTGAAGACGACCGGCGAGCTTGATGCGTTCTGTCAAAAGATGCAAACGCTTCTCGCCGGCATCGAGCCTGAGATGCCCCAGTACATCACCGACCGCCCCGACCCGGCGCTGCAAAGAACCCGCCGCCGCGACGCCGCGTACGGCTGACCTGACCCGCCGCACCATTAGGAAGGACGCCGACATGGAAGACCTCGAACTGCTGGACGACACGCTTATCGACGACGTCGACGAGGATGAAGTTGATGAGTCGCCGATTGACGAACCCGCCGCCGACGGGCCATCGGTTGCCATCGATTATGACCACACCCGCCTCGCCGATATCATCGTCGAGCCGGGCGAGGCGACGCCGCATCCGACGCTGCCCGACCGGACGATCCGCCAAGAGCCGACGATTCTTATCGGCGGCGAACGGATGCGGCCAAGCCAGCGGTTCTGGTCGAGTTTGTTCCACCGCTTCGGCATGAGCGGCAACGTGTTCCGCTACTTCGAGCACGCCGAGGTGTTCGAGCGTGTCAGCAGCAAGAACGCCGACGACCGACTGCGGTTGTGCATCGAGCGGCGGGAGAAGGGGGGCAAGCCGATGCCGCCCCGTCTGCTCGCCGCCAGCAACCCCAAGCGCGGGCTGCTCGGCTTTGAGGCGACCCGCGACCTCATGACCGAGCACGGTGGCGACGCGCTGCAGTACCACGATGGCGTCGTGACCGCCCGCCACACGCCACGGAGTGGCGAGTTGCCGACGGACATCGGGCCCGACCGGTTCCACAACCGGTTCGTCAGCGAGGTGCCGATCGACGGGTTCGGGCAGCCGCGGATCTTCTTGTCGATGCTGCGGCAGGTGTGTGCTAACGGCATGGTCGGCTACAGCCGCAGCTTCCGCAGCGACATCCGCATCGGCTCCGACGCCCACCACACCCTGGCCCGCGCCTTCGGCCAGTTCGACTCCGACGAAGGCTTCGCCGCCCTCCGCCAACGTTTCGAAGCCGCCCAACGAAGCTGGGCCAGCGTCCGCGAGGTGCTCACGCTCCGGCAAACCCTCGCCCGCACCCGGCCGCGGGATTGGCACGACCACACGCCGTTCGTCAACCGCCTCGACGAGCTCGCCGGCGACCTCCACGGCCTCTACGGCGTGGCGAACCTGGCAAACCTGAGCGTCAAGCGGCAGCGCATCCTGCCCAGCCGTTGCCGGGTTTATGACCTCTTGA
Source organism: uncultured Tepidisphaerales bacterium (assembly GCA_964386435.1). GTDB lineage: Bacteria > Planctomycetota > Phycisphaerae > Tepidisphaerales > Tepidisphaeraceae > CAYLSV01. Next base: position 41,757 of record CAYLSV010000017.1, on the reverse strand, counting down.
ACCTTGCCAGCGAGATCGCCACGCACCGCGCCGACCCCCTCGGCGGCCGCAACCTTCAGGCGTTCATCGGCACGCTCATCAGCGACGAATACGACCTCGAAGGCACGGCCGAGAAGGTGCCGGAGTTCCAGGATCTGTTCGTCAACGTTAACTAGATCATGTCCAGGGCATGGTAAGATTTGAACGACTTTCGTACGAATTCTTTGGGAACTTCGCTTAGTAAATCGGCGTACTGTCGTTGCCGCAGGCGGCACCTTTTGTCGCTGTGCCCGGCCGCTTGGCGGTCGTAGACTGCGGCCCCTTCCCCACCAGGAATCTAATCGCATGACGCAACCTGTTCACCCGACCGAGCTTGTCGCCCTCAAGCACGACGCAACCCCTGTCGTTGACCCGAACGTCAAGCTGCCGCTGGATCGCAGCCACGTGCCCGTCGCCCCGCTGTGGCAACGACTGGCCAACTTCATCGCCGTGGTCGTGCCGTTCATCGCCTTGTTCGTCGCCGCGGCATTCCTCTGGGGCCGCGGCTTCAGTTGGGTCCACCTTGGCGTGCTGTTCGGCATGTACATGATCACGGCCATCGGCATCACCGTCGGCTTCCACCGGCTGTTCACCCACCAAGCGTTCAAGACCAACCCGGTCGTCAAGGGTGCCCTTGCGATCATGGGCATGATGGCCGTCGAGGGGCCGCTGCTCCGCTGGACGGCCACCCACCGCCGCCACCACCAGCACAGCGACGAAGAGGATGACCCGCACTCTCCTCACCACCATGGCGGCGGCGTCGTTGGCACGATCAAGGGTTTTTGGCACGCCCACATGGGTTGGCTGCTCCGCGACGCCGAGCCGGAGGATTTGGCGCGGTACAACCCGGACCTCCGCCGCGACAAGCTGCTGGCGGTGTTGAGCAACCTGTGGTGGGTCTGGGCGTTGCTCGGTTTGCTGATCCCCGCGGCCGTTGCCGGGCTGATCACGATGAGCTGGATGGACGTGTTCCTCGGCTTCCTCTGGGGCGGCCTGGTCCGCATCTTCCTGGTTCACCATGTCACGTGGAGCATTAACAGCGTCTGCCACATCTGGGGCAGCCGCGAGTACGCCAGCCACGACGAGAGCCGCAACAACGCGATCTTCGGCATCCTCGGCCTCGGTGAGGGTTGGCACAACAACCATCACGCGTTCCCCACCAGTGCCCGCCACGGGTTGAAGTGGTGGCAGATCGACTTCAGCTACCTGTTCATCAAGGCCCTGAGCAAGCTCGGCCTCGCGTGGGACGTGAAGGTGCCCAGCAAAGAACGGCTGGCGAAGAAGGTCCGCACGGCGTGAGCCGCATCGGTAACTGGAACTTCCAACCGCCCCGCGACCCGCCGTCGTGGGGTGGTTGCCGTTGGAGGTAATCGCACTTCGATCCGCACGTCCAGATCCGCGGGCGTCGCTGAGACCCCCCACCGCCTCGTAGAGGCATGCGTAGCCCCGCCTCTACGTGGCGGTGGGGGTTTTGGTGATGTTGAGAAGCCGGGTGCGTCGACAACTTTTTCGCGCCCGGCGGGGTGGTGCTACCTTTGGGTCGGCGGTGGTTGTTGCTGCTGTCGGCCGTTGCCGTGCCTGGTTCACGCCCGTGTTTTATCCGATCCGCATCCTCATCGTCTTCGCTCAGAGCATTCGCCTGGCGATGGAGCAGATTTGGGCGAACAAGGTCCGCTCAATTCTGACGGCCATCGGCATCATCATCGGCGTCGCCAGCGTGACGGCCGTGGTGGCCGCCCTCACCGGGTTGCGGCAGTCGGTGCTGCAGGAGTTCGAGAACCTGGGCACGACCAAGATCTTCATCTTCCCCCGGGCCAACGCCGAGATGCGCCGCACCGGCAACTGGGGGCGGATGCGGTTCGAGGACGAACTGTTCGACGGCCTGCTCGACCGTGCCCCTGCCTTGGGCACGTTCACCCGGCTCAACGGCAACACGCTGCCCGTCAGCTACGACGGCATCACCATCAACACCGACGTCACCGGCATCGACCCGACTTGGCACGATGTCGAGAAGCGCGGCGTCAGCGCCGGCCGGCCGTTCGGCTTCGTCGACGCCGAGCAGGGGACGACGCTCGCGCTGGTCAACCAGGACGCCGTCGAGCAATTTCGTCTGCCGAGCGATCCGACCGGCGAGATGCTGCAGATCGATGCCGGCCGGTTCATGATCGTCGGCGTGGTGGAGGACGGCCTGGAGACCAACTTCCTGCCCACCCCCGGCGGCGGCGATGGGCCGGAGGTGTACATCCCGTTCCGCGCGATGCAGCGGATCAACGACAACGTCTACTACGTGATCGCCCTCGCCAAAAGCCCGGCCGAGGTGGTCGAGGCGTCGGCACAGGTTCAGTACGTCCTGCGGCCGAGGCGCGGCATCGACTTCGGCGAGGAGGACGACTTCGGCATCGAGTACGTCCAGCGCTACCTCGAACAGTTCGACCGCCTGGCCATCGGCGTGACGGCGATCGCCGGCGGCATCGTCGCGATCTCGCTCGTCGTCGGCGGCGTGGGCATCATGAACATCATGCTCGTCAGCGTCAGTGAGCGGACCCGCGAGATCGGGTTGCGCAAAGCCCTCGGCGCCCGACCGGCGGCGATCCTGACGCAGTTCCTTGTGGAGGCCGTGGTGCTGTGCCTGCTCGGGGGCGCGGTGGGCGTTTTGTTTGGGCAGGTGCTGACGTCGCTAATCCGCATCACCGCCTCGGCCATCGGCGTCGACGCGATGGACGACGCCTACATCCCGCTGTGGGCCGTGAGCTTGGCGTTCGGCTTCAGCGCGACGACCGGCCTGGTGTTCGGCCTGTTCCCCGCTTGGAAGGCCAGCCGCCTCGACCCGATCGTGGCGCTGCGGCATGAGTGAGGTTGAAAGAAGTTGCTGGTTTGTAGTTGTTGGTCGTTAGACCGGATTCATCATGGCGAAGGCAGCACGCGACTCCAGTTGGTTCCGGACCATCAACTATCTACTAGCAACCACCAACCTATTCGCCGCCGGCTGCGCCGACTTCGGCACCGGCGGGACCGGCGAGGTTGTCGTGCCGCCGGAGGCGTTTCTAAATGTTGAGACGCTCGATCTGCCGGCCGTTGATGAGCCGCCGGTGCCGGAGGATCTGCCGACGTCGCGGCCCGATCCGTTCGCCGGGCAGCAGATCATCGAGCTGACCGTTGAGGAGGCCCGGCGGTTGGCGCTGGAGAACAACCTGGACCTCCGGGCCGCCCTGCTCGATCCGACGGCCGCGGGTTTCGCGGTGCGGCAGGAGCAGGCGGCGTTCGAGGCGCTGTTCACCGCCGACGCCAACTACGGCAACTTCGACCAGCCCACCGCCAGCCAGCTCTCGGGCAGCCAGTTCGAGAGCTTCGACCTCACGCCCGGCCTCGTCCAGCCGCTGCAGACCGGCGGCACGTTGCGGGCGACGCTGCCGCTGGGGCGGACCGAGACGGACAACGAGTTCAGCCTGCTCAACCCGTCGTTCACCAGCGACGCCGCGCTGAGCCTGACCCAGCCGCTCTTGCGCGGGGCCGGCACCGCCGCCAACGCCCTGCCGATCCGCGTGGCGTTCTACCAGCAGCAGCAGACCTTCGCCCGCACCAAGCTCACGCTCATCCGCATCCTCGCCGATGTCGACCGCGCCTACTGGCGGCTGTACGCCGCCCGGCAGGAGCTGGACGTGCGGCGGGCCGAGTACGAGTTGGCCGTCGAACAACTCGGCCGCGCCCAGCGCCGCGTGGATGCCGGGGCCGACCCGGAGGTCGAGGTGCTGCGGGCCCAGAGCGCCGTCGCCGACACGCTGGAGAGCATTATCATCGCCGAGAACCGCGTCCGCGATCGGCAGCGGGAGCTGCTGCGGTTGATGAACTCGGGCGACCTTGATTTCGGCACCAACCGCACCATCGCCACCGCCACCTCGCCGATCGGCTCGCGGTTCGTCGCCGACGTCGAAGAGCTCGCCGCCCGCGCCGAGGCGGGGCGGATGGAGCTGATCGAGGCCGAGCTGCAGATCGCCGCCGAAACCGCCCAGGTCGCCGCCGCCCGCAACGGCGTCTTGCCGGTGGTCACGCTCGATTACCGCTACAACGTGAACGGCCTCGGCGGCGACTTTAACGACAGCTTCCGCCGGCTCGGCGACGTCGACTTCGAGGACCACACCGTCGGCCTGAACGTGCAGGTGCCCATCGGCAACCAAGCCGCGAAAAGCCGCCTGCGCCGCGCCCTGATCAACCGCATCGGCAGCCTGCTCGACCTCGACGACCGTCGCCAGCTCATTCGTCAGGAGGTGCTCAACACCGCCGACGCCTTGGAGACGGCGTGGCAACGCATCGTCGCCGCCCGCCGCCGGGTGATCCTCAACGCCCGCCTGCTCGAGGCCGAGATCCGCCAGTTCGAGCGCGGCCTCCGCACCAGCACCGACGTCCGCATCGTCCAGAACCGCCTCGCCGACGCCCGCAGCGCTGAGGTGCAAGCCGTTAGCGAGTACCAGATCGCCCGCGTCGACCTCGCCTTCGCCACCGGCACCGTGCTGGGCGCCACCGGCGTCATCTGGGAACCGGCCGACCCCGACCTCGGCCGCTGAGGTTCGCCTAATCCTCGTCCCGCAACAGCGGCGCCAGCGCCGGCGTGTCGAGGTCGTCGAACTGCCCGCGGTGCACGCCCCAGAAGAACGCCGCCAGCGCCAGCCCGGCGAGGGCGAAGGCGATCGGGATCATGATGTAGAGCACGCTCATGGCAGCTTCCTTCCGCCGCCCGAGAGGGCGAGCATGACCACGGTGAATGAACTGATCGGCATCACGATCGCAGCCACCAACGGCGTGATGAGCCCGGCGGCGGCGAGCGTGACGAACAACGCGTTGTAACTCAGCGACACGCTCAGATTCCGCCGCACCTTCCACCGGCAGCGGCGGGCCTCGGCGACGAGGTCGACCAGCGGCGCGAGGCCTGGCCGGGCGACGTACACGTCGGCTGCCAGCAGCGACGCCTCCGCCCCGCCCGCCACCGCGATGCCGACGTCGGCGGCGGCCAACGCTTCGGCATCGTTCACCCCGTCACCCACCATCGCCACGGCCGACTCACCGGCGGCGAGCTGCCGAACGTGATCGGCCTTCTCCTCTGGCGTGACGCCGCCGCGGATGCGGTGGATGCCAAGCGACTCGCCCACCCGCTCGGCGACGGCCGGCGTGTCGCCGCTAAGAACCTGCAGTTGCCAACCCGCCCGGCGGAGCTTGCCGAGCGTCGCCCCGGCGTCCGGCCGCACCGTGTCGCCGAAGCCGATCACGAGCCGCTTTTCACCGAGCGCGGCCACAACCGGCGTCAGGCCATCCGCCGCAAAACTGTCGAGTTCGCCTTGAAGTTTGGCAATATCAACACCGTGGCCGGCGATCCATCTCGGGCTGCCGACGCGTAAGGTGCCGCGGCCGAACTCGGTGGTGAGGCCGCCGTCCCCGAGATCGGTGACGCCGTTTTCTACCACCGCCCGCCGCGCTTCGGCGTCGGCTTCGAGGTCGCCCCACGCCTGAACCACCGCCCGCGCCAAGTGGTGGCCGCTGTGCTGCTCGACGAGCGCCACGAGCGGCCGCAGCGTGTCGTCCCCGTGCCACCGCGCCAGCGTCGCCCGGCCCTCGGTGAGCGTGCCGGTTTTGTCGAGCACGAGCCGCCCGCCACCGGCGAGCTTCTCCAACGCCGCGGCCGACTTCACCAGCACCTGCCGCCGCGCCAGCCGGGCCAGCGAGACAGCCATCGTCAACGGCGTCGCCAGACCCATTGCACACGGGCAAGCCACGATCAACAACGCCACCGCGTGGTCGATGCCAATCGCGGGCGTCTCCAAGATCGACCACCCAACCGCCACCGCCGTCGCCAACGCGATCATCGCGACGGTGAAGTACCCGGCGATTCGATCCGCCAGCTGCACCGCCCGCGGCCGCTCCGCCAGCGCCCGCTCGACGCCGGCCATCATCTGCCCCACCCGGCTCGCCTCGCCCACGGCCGACAGCTCGATGACGCACCGCCGCTCCAGGTTTCGCGCACCCGCCCACGCCGCGTCACCGACGCCGGCGGCGACCGGGTCGCTCTCGCCCGTGAGCATGCTCTGGTCGAACCGCGTGCCGCCCGCCGCCTCGCGGACCCGGCCGTCGCCTGGCACAATGCCGCCGGGCAGCACCTCGACGACTTGGCCACTGTTCAGGGAAGAAGTCGGCACTTCGCGCACCCTGCCGGATTCGACGAGCCGGCTGATGCTCGGCACCAGCGCGTTGAGCAGCCGCACCGTGTCGGCCGCCCGCCGCTGTTGGCGGTGCTGAATGAACCGGCCGACCAGCAGCAAAAACACCAGCACGGCCAGTGAATCGAAGTAGATGTCGCCCCGCCCCAGCACCACGTTCACCAGCCCCGCCGCCCCGCCGGCGAGCAGCGCCAGCGCGATCGGCACGTCGAGCGACACCGACCGCACCCGCAGCGCCGCGACGGCTCCCTTGAAGAACACCCGCCCCGGCCACGCCAGCGATGCGAGGCCGAAGCCGGTGCTCAGCCAGCGGAACAGCGACCAGAACCGGTGCTCCAGATCGCCCGCCGCCGCGAGCTCGCCGCCGTAGAGCGCGAACGCCAGCAACATGATGTTGCCCGCGCACACCCCGGCCACGGCAATGTCGATGAGCCGGCGGCGGTCTTCCCGCTTGGCCAACTCCGCCCGGTCTGCCGGCCTCGGCGGGTGCGGCGTGTAGCCCAACTTCGCCAGCCCGGCGGCCACTCGGCCGCAGGAGATGTCGGCGGTTTTCCAGGTGACTCGGGCGGTTTGCTGGTGAAGGTCGAGCCGCGCCTCGATCACGCCGGGGCACAGCCGCGGCAGTTTCTCAACCAGCCAGACGCACGCGGCACACGTCACGCCCTCGAGCAGAAACGCCGACGTCGCCCGGCCGTCGGGCAGCGGGCGGACGTGCTCGGCGAGGAACGCGTGGTCGTCAAACGCGGCCAACCCTTCGGCCGCTTCGACCTGTCGCCCCTCACCGCCGGCGGCTTCGCGCAGGGCGTAGTAGCGGTCGAGTCCGGCCTCGTGTAGCGCGCCCCACACCGCCCGGCAGCCGGCGCAGCAGAACTGGTGCTCGGTCGCCTTGTCGATCAAACCACGCGGCACCGGCAGGCCGCAGTGGTCGCATGCCAGATCAACTTGGTTGACGCTCGCCGTCACGACTCCTCCCGGCAGCAAGGCGGCACATCGCCAGTTTCTCTGGAAGTTTCAGCCGAAACTTCGGCGGCCATTGCGGCGGGCGTCATCCAGTTGCGGCCGGCGATGGTCCACAGGCCGGCGAGCACGAGCAGCACTGCTGTCGCCGCGGGCAGTCGTTTTCCGAGGCTGCCGAACAGGGTTTGCACGCCCACGCCAACCGCCGCCATCGCCGGCAGCGTGCCGGCCCAGAACGCGGCCATGACGATCGCCGCCTGCCACGCCGATCCGGTGCCGGCGGCGGTAATGACGAACGCGTACAACCACCCGCACGGCAAGAGCGGCGTCGCCAGGCCGATCACCAGCGCCCGCCGCGTCGTCGGCATGCGCAAGGCTTTTCCCTGAACTTTGGCCGCAAGCGGGGCGAGTTTCTCCGCGATGCGGCCGCCGCAAGTGCGGTAGCCGGCTTGGCTGCGGAGCAACATGTCGACGCCGATGAGGATCATCACCGACGCCGCCACGTACATCGTCACATCAGCCGCGGCGGCAGAGTTCAGCACGCCGCCGAACGTGCCGGTGATTGCACCGAGCATGGTGTACGCGATGCCCCGGCCGCCGTGGTAGAGCAGGTGCGGCGGCATGCGCCGCTTGCCCGGCTCGGGCCGCAGCGCGAACGCCGCGAGGCCGCCGCACATGCCGGCGCAGTGCAAGCCGCCCACCACGCTGGCGAGGAAGACGCTGAAGACCATGGCCGTCACTTTGTGGCCTCCTCGTTCACTGCGACATCGGCCAGCGGCGTCAGACCTTCGGACGACAGCGCCGCCCGGAGCTGCGTGCTCAGCAGCGTGAAGTGGCCGCCGAACATCAGCGCCGGCACCAGCAGGAACAGGCCGACGAGCAAGCGCTTGCCGAGTGTCAGACGGTGTTTCTTCGAGGAGTTGTTCGTCATCGTGTTGCCTCCGTCGCGGGGGCCAGCAGTTGCACGCCGCCCTCGGCCGCGTTGCCCGAACCGTCCTCAACGCGAACTTGCGCCCGCAGTCGGCCGTTGGTGAACATGGCCGGTTCGGCGACGACGGCGACGGCGTGGGTGGCCGTGCCGCCGGGTTCGAGCGTGAGCGGTTGCCGCTCGATGAGCGTGAGCCGCGGGTCGGTCAGCGAGACCTCGTACGCCTGCGGCTCGCCGGTGCGGTTAACGACCTTGAGACGCAGCGTGTTGCGAATCCCGCCGTCTTCCGTCACGGCGAACGGCTGGCCGAGCGACCGCAGGACGGTCAGGTTGATTGACGTCCGCCCGTTCAAAATCACTAGAAATAGCACAGACACGGTGAGAATCGCGATCGGGTAGATCATCAACCGCGGCCGCAGCTTGAGCCACGGACCGCCCTCCTCGCGGCTCCGCCCCGACGCGTAGCCCACCAACCCCAGCGGCCGGTTGAGCTTTGCCATCACGTCGTCGCACGCGTCCATGCACTGCGTGCAGTGAATGCACTCCATCTGCAAGCCGTCGCGGATGTCGATGCCCATCGGGCAGACCTGCACGCACATCGTGCAGTCGACGCAGTCGCCTTGGCGGAAGGGATCAAGGGACCGAGGGACTGAGGGACCAAGGGCCGGAGAGGCTGGCCCCTTCACGTGCTTGGTCACTTGGTCCCTTAGTCTCTTGATCCCTTCGTCCCTTGCGCCCGCCCGCCTCCTCGGCTCGCCGCGCGGCTCGTCGTAGCTGACCACCAGCGAGTCGCGGTCGAGCATTACGCTCTGGAAGCGGCCGTAGGGGCAGGCGATGTGGCAGAGTTGTTCGCGGAAGTAGCCGAAGTCAAAGAGCATGGCCGCCGTCACGCCCAGCACCAGCAGGAAGCCGGCGAGGTGATCGGTGGGCGGGCCGGTCATCCACGTCAGCAAGCGGTCGACCCCGACGAAGTAGGCGAGGAACGTGTTGCCGGCGATGAACGCGACGATGGCGAACAGTGCGAACTTGATCGCCGCGACGTTCTTCCGCTTCGCCTTCCCGCCGCGGCCGGCGGTGCCCTCGACAAGCCGCTCGATGGGGCGGAAGACGAACTCCATCCACACCGTTTGCGGACACGCCCACCCGCACCACAGCCGGCCAAAGACGGCGGTGGCGAAGAAGATCAACAGACCCACGCCGAGCATGAGCAGCGCCAGCAGAATTGTGTCGGTCGGCAGGAACGTAAACCCGAGAATGTGGAACCGCCGGGCGGGCACGTCGAGCAACAGCGCCGGGTGGCCGTTGATCGGAATCCACGGCGTGAGCAGAAAAATCGCCAGCAGGACGTAGGCGACGATCTGCCGCCGCCGCCACCACTTGCCGGGCGTGAGCCGCGGCTTGAGCCAGCGTCGGCCGCCGTCGGCGTTGAGCGTGGCGAGCACGCGCTGTTGCGGCGAGAGCAGCGGCGGCACACCGCCGGCGTCGTCATCCTTCGCGTGATGCCCGGCCGTGCTTCGGCTGCCGCAGCAATTGCCGCTGCAGCCGGCGCATCGGCCGCCTCCCCCGGAGACGTGGGAGTCGGCGGCCTCGGCCGGGCGACCGCCGCCGGCATCAACCGGACGGCGGGGGTCACGCGGTGGAAGAACCTCTGGCATCAGGACGGGCAACGTCATCAAATCGTCCCAAGAAACTGTCGTTACCAACTCACCCGCTCGCCCTCGCGGCCGGCGCCGTTAGGGGCGTTGGTGCCCTTCAAGCTCGCGACGTAGCCGCTGACGAGCACGACGTCGTTCGGCGCGAGACGGTTGCCCCACGCCGGCATCTGGCCGTTGGCGCGGCCGGTCTTCACGATGTCGTACAGGTCGGCGACCTGCGGCGCGTGGACGTAGTAGTCGTCGGTCAGGTTCGGCCCGACCAGGCCGCCCTCGCCGCTCTGGCCGTGGCAGCTGGCGCAGTTGGCGAGGAAAATGCTTTGGCCGATGCCGGCGAGCTTGTCGTTGCCGGCGATCATGGTGATCGTCTCGGCGTCGCCCTCCAGTTCGCCCATCATCTCCAGCCGCTCGGCCATTCGGGCGGCGACCGCTTTCTGGTAGAACCACCGCCCGCCGATTTGCTCGCCGACGAGCAGCGCGATGAGCAGGTAGAGCAGGCCGAACGCGAACGTCGCCACGAGCAACCCGGTCCACCAGCCGGGCAGCGGGTTGTCGTACTCCTCGATGCCGTCGTAGTTGTGGCCGGTGAGTTCGTCCGTCGCCTCGCCGGCAGCGAGGTCGCTGGTTTTTTCCGCCAGCGTGTCGGCGGGCGAATCTTCTTTGGTTTCTGCCGGTTTGTCGAGTGTCTGCGTCATGGCTGCTCACCTCCCGCCGGTTGCGTGCCGGCGGCGCTGTCTTCATGGCCGAGGGCGTCGGTCGGGTCGTGCAGGGCCAGCTCGGCCCAGCCGCGACTCTGCTGCCGTGGCCGCAGCAGTGCCCACAGGCTGACGACCACGAACACGCCAAAGAACAGGATCAACATCACTTCGCCCAGCAGGGCCAAATCCACGTTGCTGAGAATCTCCTTAATCACGAGTCACCTCCACGGGTTCTTCGGCGGCGTCGTCGGGGGTTTTGCTGATGTCAGTGCCCAGACGTTGCAGGTAGGCAACGAGGGCGATGACCTCTTTTTCAGAGAGCCCGGTCGGACCGCCGCCGGCGGCGACTTCGTCGGCAATCTCCTCGGCCTGCTGCCGCGCGTCGGCCTTGGCGTTCTCGATCTCGGCGTCGCTGTACGGCACGCCCACGGCGCGCATCGCCTTCATCCGCGTCGGAATGCTGTCGAAGTCGACATCGTCCCGCAGCAGATGGCGGTACGGCGGCATAATGCTGCCGGGCGACACCTCGCCGGGGTTGTTGAAGTGCAGCACGTGCCACAGACTCGATTGCTTGCCGCCCTCGCGAGCGAGGTCCGGGCCGATGCGGCGGCTGCCCCATTGGAACGGGTGGTCGTAGACGAACTCGCCGGCCTTGGAGTACTCGCCGTACCGCTGGGTCTCGGCGATCAGCGGGCGGATCATCTGGCTGTGGCAGTTGTAGCAGCCCTCGGCCAAGTACACGTCACGGCCGGCCAGCTCCAGGCCGGTGTACGGCTCGACGGTGTCGATGGTCGCGACGTTGTTGCGAATCACAAACGCCGGCACCAGCGAGATGAGCGAGGCGATGGCCACCGCGATGAGCGTGGCGGCGGTGAAAAACAGCGGCAGCCGTTCCCACTTGCGGTGCCACCACATGCTGGCAAAGGTCAGGCCGCTCTTGCCGAACTGGGTCATCGCACCCTTGGGCTCGGCGGGTCGCTTGGGGTCGTTCTCGTAAGTGGCGGACAGCGGCGCGGCGACGATTTCCGGCTCGGCGTACTGCTCGGGCCGCATCTTCCAAGTTTTGTAAAGGTTCCAGCCGCCGACGATCGCGCCCAGCAGGTAGAGCGAGCCGCCGACGCCGCGGAGCATGTAGTGCGGGATGATGGCCTGCACCGTCTCGACGAAGTCGGGGTAAGCGAGCTGCCCCTCGGGCGTGAGCGCCTGCCACATCAGGCCCTGCGTGAGGCCGGCGACGTAGATCGGCACGATGTAGAGCAGGATGCCCGCGGTCCCGAGCCAGAAGTGGGCGTTGGCGAGTTTGACGCTGTAAAGCGTGTTGCCCGGCGTCTGGAACAGCCGCGGCAGCAGCCAGTACATCATGCCAAACGCGAGGAAGCCGTTCCAACCGAGTGCCCCGCCGTGGACGTGGGCGATGGTCCAGTCGGTGTAGTGCGAGAGCGCGTTGACGCTCTTGATGCTCAGCAGCGGCCCCTCGAACGTGGCCATCAGGTAGAACGTGACGCCGACGACGAAGAACTTGAGCACCGGGTCATGCGTGACCTTGTGCCACGCCCCACGCAGGGTCAGCAGCCCGTTGATGCCGCCCCCCCAGGAAGGCATCCACAGCATGATGCTGAACACCATGCCCAGGCTGCTGGCCCACTCCGGGACCGCCGTGTAGTGAAGATGGTGCGGGCCGGCCCAAATGTAGATGAAGACCAAACTCCAGAAGTGAATGATCGACAGCTTGTAACTAAACACCGGCCGGCCGGCGGCCTTGGGCATGAAGTAGTACATCAAGCCCAGGAACGGCGTCGTCAGGAAGAAGGCGACGGCGTTGTGGCCGTACCACCACTGCATCATCGCGTCCTGCACGCCGGCGTAGATCGGGTAACTCTTGAAAAATCCCGCCGGCACCACAAGGTTGTTGAAGACGTGCAGCACCGCGACCGTCACGATCGTGGCGATGTAAAACCACAGTGCGACGTACATGTGCCGCTCGCGCCGCCGGGCGAGGGTCATGAAAAAGTTCATGCCGAAGAAGCCGACCCAGACGACAGCGATCAGTATGTCGATCGGCCACTCCAGCTCGGCATACTCTTTGCCTTGCGTGATGCCCAGCGGCAACGTGATGGCGGCACAGACGATGATGAGTTGCCAGCCCCAGAAATTGAGACGACTCAGCGTGTCGGACCACATCCGGGCTTTGCACAACCGCTGCGTCGAGTAATAGACAGCGGCGAAAACGGCATTGCCGGCGAAGGCGAAGATGGCCGCGTTGGTGTGCAGCGGCCGAAGACGGCCGAACGTCAGGTACGGGATGCCGATGGCCCAGTCGATGAAGCTGGCCGTCCCCGCCCAGCCGGCGTTGGCGAACCAGTCGCGGATCGCCGGCAGCACCAGCAACGCCGCGACCACCAGGCCGCCGAGGAACGCGACCAATCCCCAAACGTACATCGCCACGACGAACATTCGCACGATCTGGTCGTCGTAGCGGAAGCGGTCGAGGCCGTCGGGCCCGTGCCGAAGCGTGGGCTCGCGGCTGGTCGGCCAGACGACCGGCTTGAGCGTGCGGACGCGTTCGAGCGCCGCGGTGCCGACGCCGTCGCGGAAGAAGGAAAGGCACCGGCCAAGCGGCGTGGCCTGTCGATGCGAAGATGCCGCGGCAAGGCCGCGGGCCCCGAAAACTGTCATGTCGCGCCTCCGACGTCGTGTTCAACGTCCATTAACCCTGGCCGCCAGCGGCCGCGGTTCCCTCACCGCGGGTGGTCGACCCTGCTGTCGTCGCGGCCAAGAGGCGGGTGCTGTGACCCAAGCCCGCCAAAAAGCCGCGGCGTCCAAACCATCATCGGCTAACCTTCTCCGGTTTTCAACCATGTGAGGCGACAGGAACAGCGGTAGCCGCCTTTTCGGGACGTTCTGCCGCGCTTGTGCGGCGGAATGTCGCTTTTTCAGCAGCCGGGCCGGTAGACAAGCGGGCTCGCCGTGGCGATAAATCAGACACCATGATCCGCTTAACCAGCAGCCCGTTGCGTCTTGTCCCGTTGATCCTCGCCGCGGCAACAGCCGCCCCGGTGGCGGCGGACGAGGGCTACCGCCCGTTCACACTCATCGGCGAGGCCGACGACGGGTGGGCACAAATGACGCCCGAGCGGATGCCCGAGCCGCACCTGACGGCCCCGTTCTTCAGCGAGGACGCACTGATCACCACCGATATCCGCCCGTACTTCCTGTACCACGACTTCCCCAAAAGCAGCCCGATCGGCGGCGGCAACGTCAAGGCCGTGGCGGCGCAGGTGCGGGTGGCCGTGACCGACAGCGTGCAGTTCGTCGCGTACAAGGACGGCTACATGGATTTCGACAGCGGGCTGATCGAGGACGAAGGTTTTTTCGACATCGCGGCCGGGCTGAAGTGGGCGTTCATCCAGGATTACGACAACGACTTCCACGTCGCCGTGGGCGCGGGGTACGAGTTGGCGATTGGCGATGACGAGGTGCTGCAAGATGACGATGAGCTTCGCTTGTTCATCGCGGCGAACAAGGGGTTCGGGCCGCTGCACTTCTCCGGGACGTTCAACTACTTCTTCGCGCTCGACGACGACGACGACGCTTTTGGCGACAGCGACCACCTGAGCTGGCACCTTCACGCCGACTACGCGGTGACCGATTGGCTGGCCCCGGTTGTCGAGCTTAACGGCTACCACGTGACCGACGAGGGCGACCCGGTCACGCCCTTCAGCGGCGTCGACGTCGCCAACCTCGGCGGCAACGAGAGCGAGGACGTGGTCACTTACGGCGTGGGCGTTGCACTTCGCCCCACCTCCCGCCTCAGCATTCGCACGGCGTACGAAGCGCCCCTGACGAACAACGAGGATCTGTTCGGCTACCGCTGGACCACGTCGCTGATCTTCCGGTTCTGAGCGACAACCGACGCCACATGATGCGACCGCCGCTTGGGAGGGGCGGCGGTCGCTCGCGTAGGTGATCAAGCCGCACCCGTCCGTCCGCAGCACAAGGCGACGGCCAGCGCGTCGGCCACGTCCGGGGGCGAGGGCGGCTCGGGCAAGTCCCACTGCGCCTGGATCGCCCGCTGCATCTGCTCCTTGGTCGCGTGGCCGAAGCCGACGAGGGAGCGTTTGACCTTGTTGGGCGTGAGTTCAACCACCCGCACCCCAGCGTGCCGGGCGGCGAGCAGGATGATGCCGCGGGCGTGGGCCATCACGATGCCGGCCTGCGGGAACTGGCCGTGGCCGAAGACTTTCTCGACCGCCATCACGTCGGGCCTGTGCTCGGCGAGCACGTCGCGCAGCTCGCGGTCGAGCACCTCGAGCCGGTCGAGCAACTCGGCGTTTCCGTCCAGCCGGATGACGCCGCCGTCGATGAGATCGGGCTTGTTCACCCGCTGGCTGGGCACGTCGATGACGCCGTACCCGGTGAGCCGGGTGCCGGGGTCGATCCCGAGAATCCGAAGACGGTGCGCGGCGACGGGCAAGCGGGCAGTTTAGCCGCGTGCGATTCGTTCACGCCGCGTCGGCGACTTCGTCGACTTCCGTGGCGGCGGCGGGCAGGAGGATGTAGACCTTGGTGCCGTGGCCGGGCTTGCTTTCGATGCGAAGCCAGCCGCCGCTGGCGTCGATGCGGCGCAGGGCGCGGGCCAATCCCATACCCCGCCGGCGGCCGGCCGGCTGGGCGCTGAAGAACGGCTCGCACGCGTGCTGCCGCACCTCGGCCGGCATGCCTTGACCGTTGTCGCTGACGCACAGGACGATGCGATCCGTCGCCGAATCGTGCACGGCCTGCAAATCGATGCGGCCGCCGTCGCTGGTGTGTTGCAGCGCGTTGAGCAAGACCTCGGCGATCGCCCCGCCAACCTGGTCGAGGTCGACGTTTGCCCGCGGCAACCCTTCGGGCACCGTCGGCCGAACGGTGCGGCGGTCGAATTGTCCGGCATCATCGCGGGCGGCGGCCTGGCGATAGGCCTCTTCCATCAGCGTCGAGACGACCACCGGCGTCACGTCGGCCGATGGCGGCTTGGCGAACTCCATGAGCTGGCTGATCATGTCGCTGAGCGTTTGGCTCTGCTCAAAAATCAGCTTTGCCTTCGCGGCGGCTTGCGGGTTGGCTTGCTTGAGTTGCTGGAACAAAAGCTGGCTGCGGCCGCTGATGACCATCAGCGGGTTGTTCATCTCATGGGCCGCGCCGGCGGCGACCTGCGAGAGGGCGACGAGCGTGCGGGCACGCAACGCCTGCTCCTGCGCGGCGTTCAACCGGCGGGCACTGTCGGCGAGCTTTTCGGCCGCCTCACGCGCGTCGGCGTTGGCGAGAGCGGCGGCCAGATCAAGCGCCCAAGTCCGGGAGATCGCGGCCAGTTCATCCGCGACATCGCGCAATCTGCCGATCGCCTCGGCGTCGGCCGCGGCGACGATTCCGCCCACGCTTCGGCCCTCGCACGTCAGCGGCAGCCACCACTGCCGCGGGCCGCCGAGTTTGGCGGAAATCGGGTTGATGACCCAATCGAGCGTCGGGCAGACCGGCCGCATCGGATCAACGGCGTCGGCATTTTCGGGCAGCGACCGGTCGCCCGGCGGGCTGGCGACGCTGGTGCGGGCCACGGTCTCGCCGTCGACCGTTGCGAGGCAGACGTCGGCATCGTCGCCCCGCAGCACGAACGCCGCGGCGGTCGGCACGTCCAGCACGCGGGCGGCGGTTTGGGCGATCCGCCTGAGCACCGTCGCCTCGTCCTCGCCCGGCCGTCGCACGGCGTCGGCGTCGGTCAGGGCATCGAAGAACTTCGCCCGCGCCGCCAGCGTGCGGTTCTTGCTCGACAGCGATTCTCCGACCCGGCCCAGCTCGCGGTTGGCACGGATGAGGGCCGTGCGGAAGAGGTCGCCGCCCGATTCGTCGGTCAGGCCGAGCGCCGCGGCGCGGGGGCCGACGGTGTCCATGAGTTGTTCGACGGCCGCCTCGACCTGTGGCGTGGTGAGGTCGAGGCCGGCTTCGAGGATCGCGCGGTCGGCATCGAAGTCATGGTTGCCGCTGTAGCCGATGTGCCGCTCGCGGACCAAGCGGTCGGCGAGGGTAATTAAGCGGACGAGCTTGACATGCTCGGTCTGATCCGACAGCGGCGTCGCCACGCCGGGCAGCGCCGGGGCCCCGTGCAGCCAGCAAACGTCCCGCAAATGCGTCGGCAGCCCCCACTGCTCGGCCAAGCGTTTGCCGACGAGTTGGTGGTCCATGCCGACGACTTCGCGCTCGACCTCCGCGATGTCGCCGCGCAGTTTTTCCGCCGCCTCGACGACCCGCTGAAAACTTTTGGGCAGTGCCGCGTCCAGCGCGATTTTGCCCAAATCGTGCAGCAGACCCGCCAGATACGCCTCGCCCGGCCGCACGCCGCAGAGGGGCGCGAGGATTTCCCCGCAGCACGCCACGGCGAGGCAGTGTTCCCAAAAAGCCCGTCGCCGATGATTCGGGTCGAGCAGCTCCCTGCCGATTTCTGCCGACAACGCGGGGTCGATCGTCGGCTCGTGCTCACCCGCCGGCTCGTCGAACGTGTCGAACACGGCCAACGCCATCACCGCGGTCCGCACCCGCTCCACCCCCAGGAGCGCCACCGCCTGCGGCACGTCGTTCACCGCCTGCCCGACGCCGTTCGCCGACGCGTTGAGCATTTGCAGGATGCGAGCCGACAACGCCGGATCATCCCGCGCCACAGAGCCGATCGCCGCGGCATCGGCCGCATCGCCCAACTCCAGAATGCGCACCGCCACCGCCGGCAGCGTCGGCAGCCGATCAAGCTGGCGGAGAATGAGGTCGAGGCGGGTGTCCATGGCGAGAGGTGTTGGGGATCAGGTGTTAGGTGTTAGGTGTTAGGGCCGGATGTTGGTGCTTTTTTGCTTCGGATGAGGCCGTGGAGCATGCGGCTCGTTTCCTCGGATGCATCCAACAGGTCGGCGAGCACTTTTCGCTCGGCGAGCTTGATGCGGCCGGCGAGGATGATTTGCGTTTCCAGTTCCCAAAGCGATCCGGCAGCCACGCGAAGGAACCGGGCGTAGTCGGCGGCGGTGTCCCGGCCGCATCCTTCAGCGATGTTCGAAGGCACCGAGACGGCCGCCCGCCGCATCTGCGATATCAGCCCGAACTTCTCCTCCGGCGGAAAACTTGCTGTCACGCGATAGACCCGCTCGGCCAGATCCATCGCCCGCTGCCACACAATCAAATCTCGATAATTCCGAGCCACCACAACCTCCGGCCTAACACCTAACCCCTAGCTCCCAGCACCTAGACACCAGCCATCTCCGCGATCCGCCCCACCAGTTTTTCAATATCGAATGGCTTTTTCACAAACTCGTCCGCGCCGCTGTCGAGGAGGCCGTCGATTTCTTCTTGGTTGACCACGCCGCTGACGATCAGGATTTTGGTGTCGGCGAACTCGGGTTTTTCCCGCAACGTTCGGCAGACGACGTTGCCGTTGACGTCGGGGAGCATGTAGTCCAGCACGATGACCTGCGGCTTGAACTCGGCCGAGACCATGCCGGCCTGGTAGCCGCTGCTGGCGGTTTGGACGTCGAACCGGCCGTCGCGGTCGAGGACGTCGGTGAACAGCTCCACGATCTCCGGATCGTCGTCGACCACCAGCACGCGGCGCTTGCCGTCGGAGAGGGAGTCGGGCGGGATGCCGTTTTCCTTCATGAACGCCAAGAGCGCCTCGCGGGGGATGCGGCGGAACCGGCTGCCCGGCACGCGGAAGCCCTTCAATCGCCCGGCGTCGAAGCAGCGGATAATCGTCTGCTGACTGACCTTGCAGATGTCGGCCGCCTCGCCGGTGGTGAACACGCTCTTGCTCATGACTCCCTCATGACTCGCCCGTCCTTGGGGCGTCGCGGAAGATCGGCAAGCCGCGCCACCGTCGGCACCGCTTGCCCATCTTCCCGAGCTTACCATCGGTCCACCGCCGACGTGACTTTGGGGAGGAGGTGGCCCATGGTCCGTTGCTGCACTGCCGCGTGCGCCTGCCAGCGTGAGCAACGGAACACGGACCACGGACGACTGACCACCGACGATCCGCGACTACCCTGCTGCATGCCCGACGCCGCCGACTTCGGCCTTGTCCCCGTCCGCCGCGCGCTCTTGAGCGTCAGCGACAAAACCGGCCTTGCCGACTTCGCCCGCGCCTTACACGAGGAGTTCGGCGTCGAGCTGCTCAGCACTGGCGGCACCGCCGAGCACCTCCGCGACGCCGGCCTGCCCGTCACCGACGTCAGCGACGTGACGAACTTCCCCGAGATGATGGCCGGCCGAGTCAAGACGCTGCACCCCAACATCCACGGTGCCCTGCTCGGCCGCCTACCGGAGGACGAAGCCGTCATGCAAGAGCACGGCATCCGACCGATCGACCTCGTCGTGGTGAACCTTTACCCATTCGAGGAAACGGTTGCCAAGGAAGGCGTCACCTACGAACAAGCCATCGAAAACATCGACATCGGCGGCCCGAGCATGCTCCGCTCGGCGGCGAAGAACCACGAACGGGTGACTGTGGTCTGCGAACCAGGGCGATATGGCGAGACGCTGCGGGACCTCCGTGAGCATCAAGGTCAGAGCACGGCCAGTTTCCGCCAACGATCGGCCGCGGTGACGTTTCGCCACACGATGGCGTACGACGGCAACATCTTCGACTTCATCCGCGACCAGACGGGCGAGTCGCTCGAACACGATCGCGTCGTTCCCCTCCGGTATGGCGAAAATCCCCATCAGGAGGCCGTGTTGGTCAAGGATCCAACGGCGAGCGGTGCCAGCGTCGCCCATGCCAAGCAGTTCCATGGTAAGCCGCTCGGCTACATCAACCTGCTCGATGCCGACGCCGCGTTGTCGTGCGTGAAAGAGTTTGACGCTCCAGCGTGCTGCATCGTGAAGCACGCCACGCCCTGCGGCGTCGGCCGGGGCGAGACCGCGGCACAGGCATTCGAGCGGGCGTATGCTGGCGACCCCCTGGCCGCATTTGGCGGCATCGTCGCCTTGAACTCGACGATCGACACGGCCGCGGCGGAAGCCATCTGCGGCATCGACAAGCTGTTGGAGGTCATCGCCGCCCCCAAGTTCGAGAAGCCGGCACTTCAAATTCTTCAGGTGCGGTGGAAGAACGTCCGCCTCCTGCGGACGGGTCCGATGTTCGGCAGCGAGCCGGTTCGGCAAAAGTGGCGGGCCTCAGAGCCGCTCGCCGGTTCCGGGCTGTTTGACCAGTTCGCCACGCGCCACCACATCTACGGCGGCGTTCTGGTCCAGCAACGGGACGGCGCGACCAGCTCCGAAAACGAGTGGAAGGTTGTCACCGACCGGCAGCCGACGGATGACGAGTTGGCGGCGCTGAGATTCAACTGGCTCGCCTGCAAGCACGTCAAGTCCAACGCCGTCGTCGTCGGCGGCCCGCAGGGCACGTTCGGCATCGGCGGCGGGCAGGTGGATCGGGTGGCGGCGGCGGAGCAGGCGGTCAAGAAGGCCGGCGACCGGGTCGCCGGGGCCGTGGCGGCGAGCGATGCGTTTTTCCCGTTCCCGGACGGGCCGAAGGTGCTGCTCGACGCCGGCGTGACGGCAATCGTCCAGCCCGGCGGCAGCGTGCGAGATCAGGCGACGATCGACCTGTGCAACGAACGCGGGGCCACCATGATCTTCACCGGCCGCCGACACTTCCGGCACTGATTTGCAACTACTCCGCCGCCTCGGGCACTTCGCCGGCTTGGATGACGACGTTGTCGAAGCCCAGTTCCAGGGTGTTGAAGCCGGGGTTGACGCGGATGCCGAACTTCTCGCCCTGCGGCAACTCAGCAGCGGCGACGGTGACTTCCAGCGGGCGGACGCGGTCGTCGTCGCCTTCGATCAGGCGGGCGACGACCTCGTAGTCGCCGTCGGCGTTCTGCGTGCCGGTGAGCTGGAGGCTGAAGTCGTTCGAGCCGTCGGTGAGGTTGAAGTCGCCGCTGGCGGCAAGCTCCTCGGTGGCTTCGTCGGCGTTGGTGGTGAGGACGAAGCGGTAATTGTTGCCGCTGGTGTCAAGCTCTTGGACGTAAGCGAACAAGCCGGAAAAGCCTTGGTTGTACGAGCCGGGGCCTTGGGCGAAGGCGAAGAGGCCGATTTTGCTCTTCGTGAAGTCAATCGACTTGACGGTCACGTCGGCGGTAATGTTGAAGTACGGCTTGCCCTTGGCGTCCGGGGCGTCGAAGGTCGCCACACCGACGTCGCCGAAGTTCGAGTTGTCATAAAACACCAGCATGCCCTCAGCGGCGTGGAAGCCGGGCTCGGTGCCCCAGGTCTTGCCGGTGCCGGTGGCCTGGGTGTCGAAGTCGTTGAACGCGACCGCCATCGGCTCGACGCCGTCGTCGAAGGTCGCCTCGACGTCGACCGCCATCGGCGCGAGGTAGGCCGCCCCGGCGGCGGTGGCGAGAACAATGCCGATCATCAGGGTGTGCTTCATGAAGTCTCCTCGGTGCGGCCGCTGAACCATTTGCGGCATCTGGACATTCTGGAAGACGCGGCGCCCGGTGTCAACGCAGAACCCGGCGGGCCATCAACATCGCTGAGGCCCCCACCGCCGCGTAGCGGCGGGG
>CAYLSV010000017.1:5290-20632 GCA_964386435.1 uncultured Tepidisphaerales bacterium | reverse complement strand
GGTGGGGGGGTTCAGCGACGCATGCGAATGTGACAGTCACCACGAGTTTGGACTAGGAGGTTTGCACCACTGCGGTGGCGACAAGGCTGTGCGGGCGGTGGAAGTTGCGGCGCGAACGTTGCCTCACGATTCGGGCTGGGCGAACTCTGGCACCGGGGTGTCGGCGGTTTCGCCGGCGAGGTGGGCGGCGATGCGTTCGGCGTGGACGTGGCAGTTTTCGAGGAAGACTTTGTAGCGGCTCTGCGTGCCGCCGATGGCGGTGCCGGCGACGTAGAGACCCGGGACATTGGTTTGCATCGTCGCCTCGTCGAAGTGCGGGCTGTGCTGCTCGCCCTGGAGGTCGACGCCGGCGAGGCGGAACAGGCGGTTGTCCTGCTCGTAGCCGATCATCATCAGCACGGCGTCGGCCTCGACCTCGAACCGCTCGGGCTCTTGCCCCTCAATGCGCCGCTCGAGCGTGACGGCGTCGGGCGTGATCTTGACCGGCGTGGTCCGCATGTGGCCCTCGATCCGGCCGCTCTTGAGGAGGCCGCTCATCTCGGGCATCATCCAGTACTTGATGCTCTTCTCCGGCAACGCCTCGCCGCGGTAGCTCAGGGCGACGTCCGCCCCGGCGTGATGACATCGCAGGGCGGCCTCGACGGCGGAGTTTTTGCCGCCCACGATCAAGAGCCGGCGGCGGAAGAACGTGTGCGGATCGGGCATCGCGTGCTCGACGTGCGGCAACTCCTCGCCGGGAATGCCCAGCAGCCGCGGCCGGTCGGTGCCGCCGGTGGCGAGGATGACGGCCTCGGCCCGCACCTGCCGCTGGCCGGCGGCGGGCTGGGTGGTGAGGGTGAACGTGCCGTCCGATTCGCTATCGATGTCGACGACCGGCTCGTACGTCCGCACCGGCAGATCCAGCGTCTGGACGACGGTGCGGAGGTAAGCCAGGTACTGCTCGCGGGTGGCCTTCTCCTGGTTGGGCGTGACGAGCGGGACGCCGGCGATGCTGATGCGTTCGTTGCTGCTGAACCACCGCGTGCCCGGCGGCCACCACATCATGGTGTGGCCGATCTGGTGGGCCTCGAAGTGAAGGTAATCGATGCCCCGCCGCTTGAGCGTGGCACTGATCTCCAACCCGATCGGCCCACCGCCGATGATGGCAACGCGGGTGGCTTGGGGCATAGGGGATGATACGAGGTTCTTTGTTCTTGGTCATTTGTCCTTCGTTCTTGGATTCCCAGAGGTTTCAATGGGACCGATAACGAAGGACAACTGACCAGGAACAACGGAATTAATTGGCCCCGGCCAGATCGATGACGCTGCGGGCGTCTCGAACCACGAGGCCGGTGCCGCGTTCGTCGAAGGTGACGACGGCGAGGATGCTGGTGCGGTTATTGAGCACGTAAAGGGCGTCGCCGCCGGCAACGCTCTCGGCGGTGACAACGCTGATGTCGCGGTTGCTGGCCGAATCAATCGCCAGCGCGGGGGCCGGGGTGATCAGGTGGGCAACGGCCAGGATCAACGCGGCAATGCCGAGCATGGCGAGGACAAAGGTGCCGCGGTCGACGACGATCACCGGCTGGGCTTGAAGGTTGGGATTCATGATGGGCCTTGGGTCGGTGGGTTAGTTGCCTTCGATGACGCGCTGCAGATTCAGCGGGGCGAGCGCCTCGAGGCGGCCCTGGTTGTTGTTGTACGTGACGCCGATCACGCCGCCGTTGGCGGTGTCGATGATGTAGACGACGTCGGCCGGGATGTTGTTGACCTCACCGGCGATCATCACGTAATCCCCCGGCCGGGCCACTTGGGCGGCGTTGGCGGCGGTGGCGGTCTCAAGGAACGACGGCGAGGCGCTGCCGGAGCCACGGGTGGCCAGCGACAGCAGCAGCAGCGCGTTGATCGCCACCATGGCGACGATCAGGACAGGGCGGAGCGATTTCATGGGAAGTCCTTCGGGCGGAGTCTGGAGAAGTTAATCGAGGTGGGTACGCTTGGCGTTCTTGAACATCACGACCGTGGTCACGAAGCCCAGACCCGCGAGAATGAAGTAGGCGGTGGTGTAGCTGCCGGGTTCGGCAAACTGCACGCTCTGATTGTCGGCGTAACCGTTGTACCGGGGATCGACCGGCACCTCCTCCACCGGCTGGCCCACCACCGGGGCGGCGGCGAGAAGCAAAACGGCGGCAGCAACGACATGGGCGATCCGGGTCACGGGGGCGATCATAACCAGTCATCCATCGGCGTCGCAACCTGCCGAAACTCCTGCGCCGGAATCGCCACCGTCTTCCACTTGGCGCTGCGCCGCCGCATGTGCTTGCGGTAGTCGGCCAGCCCCACGCCCAGCAGCCGGTACCGCCGCTTGCCGTGCTCGAACCCGCCCGGCTCCTGGGGCATGCTCGGCAGCGCCGCCTGACCGTCCTCCTCGCCGCCGCCGGTCCAGTAGGTGAAGGCGAAGACGGCCCGGAAGTCGTCGCCGAACACCTGCTCCCACTGCTCCAGATCGTCCACGTCCCGCTCGGTCGTCCACGTCTGCAAGCTCTTGCCGCCCAGCAACTGCCGCCCCTTGACATCCACCAGCAGATTCGGCCCGTTGTGGCTGTAAACCAAAAAGTCGAACCCCTTCAACTTCGCCCGCCCGAACAGCGCCCGCTTCGCCTCATCGACCGCGACATACGGCACCGTCTTCTGTCGCAAAAACGCCTCAAACGCCCGCTCATAGTGGCTGCCCCGATCGGCCATGCGAGGCAGTCTGGGGATTTCTGAGCGATTTGCAACTTAGTTCTGCACCGGCAGCTCGACGGCGTTCTTGCCGCCGACTTTCTTTTTTCGCGGCTTTTTTAGTCTCGTCGGCTTCTCCACTTTCGGCAGCGGGCGGCCCAATTCGTTTTCCGCGAAGACGCGCAGTTGTTCGGCGCTGGTGAACAAGTGGTCGTATTCGTAGGTGCCGCCGTGCCAGTCGCAGTTGTCGGTGGTGTAGTCGCGGCAGATGCGGGGGCGGGTCTCGTAGACGCCGCAGCGGTTGTCGGGCTGGAGGTGCTTGCACTTGGTGGCGAAGCCGATGTACCACTGCTTTTTCTCCACGAAAACGTGAATGTTTTCGTGCATCAGGTACCAACGGACGTTGTCGTAATCCCGCACGTCCTCCGGGTTGTCGATCGGCAGGGCCACGTAGCGGCAGCACAAGGCGGCGCATTGATCACACAGGTTCGTCTCCGCCATGGCCATAGTTTATCGGTGGCGGCTAAGCTTTTTCGTGCGGATCATCGCCGGGGAATTTCGCGGCCGAAAGCTCCTGCCGCCCACCGGCTCGGCGACCCGGCCGGTCACCGACCGCGTCAAGCAGGCGATCTTCGACAGCCTGCACAGCCAAGGGTTGATCGAGAACCGCCGCGTGCTCGACGTCTTCGCCGGCACCGGCAGCTTCGGCCTCGAGGCCCTCAGCCGCGGCGCGGCGACCGTCACGTTCTTTGAGAAAGACCGCTCGGCCCTGGATCGCCTGCGCCGCAACCTGGCCGCCGTCGCCGTCGATGCGTCGATCCAGACGCGGGATATCTACCACATTGATGCCTTTCCCGCCGCTGATCTGGCGTTCCTCGACCCGCCCTACCGCCACCTGATCGAGTGCCCGGAGAAGCTGGTCAACCTAATCCCAAAGCTCGGCCCGAAAGTCCTGCTCCGCCACGACGCCGCCGACCCGCCACCCGAGGTGCCAACGCACCAGACGACGACCCGCCGCTGGGGCAACATGGCCGTGACCACGTACGACATGACCATCGAGCCAGAGCTGCGAACCTAAACCACCTGCCACCTCCTCCTACACTGCAACATCGCCCGCTGTCGAGCGTGTTGGTGCCGTCTGCCCCACCTGAATCGCCCGTGTTGAAGAAGCTCGCCATCGTCGCTGTCGTGCTCGTCCTGCTGCTGGCCTTGCTGGGCGGCGTCGGGTTCGCCCTCGCTCAAGGCGGCAACTCGGTTGGGCCGGCGGGCGTGAGCGTGCGGACCGAGGCGGCGTTTCGCGGGCAACTTGTCGAGCGGGTCACCGCCCCCGGCCGGCTGGAGGCCGAGGACAACGTGCAGATTTCCGCCCGCGTCAGCGCCCGCATCCTGGAGCTGCCGTTTGACGAGGGCGACCCGGTGAAGGCCGGCGACGTGCTGGTCCGCCTCGATGCCAGTGATCTGGAAGCCAACCTTCGCGCCGCCGAGGCCCGGCTGGCGGCTCAGGAGGTTGACATCGAGGTCGCCCGCAGCCGGCTGGAGGCCGCCAAGTCACGGCTGCGTGCCGACGAGGCCTCGCTCGCCGAAGCCGAACGCGACTTCGAGCGCAAGCGGAATTTGTTGGAAACCCGCGACATCAGCGCCGCCGACTTCGAGTCGGCCGAGGCACGGTTCACCCGGCTCCGCGCCGAGCTCGACGCGGCCACGACACAGCTCGCCGCCGACACGTCGAACCTCCGGGCGTTGGAGTTCCGCCTCGATGTCGGCCGGGCGGAGATCGACCAGGCTCAGGACACGCTTGACGACACCGTGATCACCAGCCCGATCGACGGTGTCGTGACGCGGCTCAACGCCGAGGTGGGCGAGCTGGTCATCACCGGCACGATGAACAACGCCGGCACCGTCATCATGGAAGTGGCCGACCTCGATGAAATGCTCGTGCGGGCTGAGGTGTATGAAAGCGACATTGCCCAGGTCGCCGAGGGGCAGGCGGCCGAAGTGAGGATCGACGCCTACCGCGACGAAGTCTTTGACGGCACCGTGAAGAATGTCGCCCTCGCCCGGACCACCGAACGGACCGGCATCACCGGCAACTCGAGCAACGCCAACACCTACGGTGTCGACATCCTGCTCGACACCGCCGGCCGCCGATTGCTCAGCGATTTGACGGCCGATGTGGAGGTTCGCACGATCACCCACGACAACGCCTTGCTCGTCCCGACGCAGGCCATCCGCGGCCACGCGACGGACGAATTGCCCGAGGATGTCCGCCAATCGGAGGCCGTCGACGGCACCAAGAGCGTCGTCCCCGTCGTCTACGTCCGCGACGCCGGCAAGGCCAAGGTCCGCCCGGTTCGCATCGGCCCGAGCGACCTCAACAACACCATCATCGAGCTCGGCCTCACCGACGGCGAAGAAGTTATCATCGGCCCGTTCAGCATCTTCGACCAACTCAAGAACGACCTGGACATCCAAACCGGCGACGACGAGCAAATCAAGGACGAGACAGAAACCGAAGAAGAATAGATGAGCGACGGCACGTTACGCCGCAGCACCTTTGTTCACTCGGTACTCGATACTCATCACTCATCACTTCCGACGTGCTCCTCCGCCTCCGCGACATCACGAAACACTACAAAGTCGGCGGCGAGACGATCCGCGCGCTCGACGGTGTCGACCTCGACATCGACCAGAACGAGTACGTCGCCATCATGGGCTCCAGCGGCAGCGGCAAGAGCACGATGATGAACATCCTCGGCTGCTTGGACCGCCCCACCGCCGGCACCTACGAACTCGCCGGCGACCGCGTCGACACGATGGGCAGTGCAACGCTCGCGGCGGTGCGCAACAAGCGGATCGGGTTCGTCTTCCAAAGCTTCGAGCTGCTCAACCGCCAGAGCGCCCAGCGGAACGTCGAGCTGCCGCTGATCTACAGCCGCGACAGCTGGCGCGGCCGCCGGCGGGCTGCCCGGACGGCCCTCGAACTCGTCGGCCTCGGCGACCGCGCCGGCCACCGCCCGATGCAACTCTCCGGCGGCCAACGCCAACGCGTCGCCATCGCCCGGGCCATGGTCAACCAGCCGGACATCCTCCTCGCCGACGAACCGACCGGCGCCCTCGATTCCCGCACCACCGAGGACATCCTGCAACTCTTCAACGATTTGCACGCCCGCGGCCAGACGATCATCGTCGTCACCCACGAAGCCGACGTCGCCGCCCGCGCCGCCCGCATCGTGACGATGAAAGACGGCAAAATCATCAGCGACGAGGCAAACGTCGCCGCGGTGCCGGCATTATGATGATGTTGACGAACCGGGTCGGCAACAGCAGGATGGCATCGTGCACGTGATCAGCCCGCGCAAGCTCCGCGAGTTCTGGCTCGCCGCGCCGGCGGACGCCGAAAAGCCGCTGCGGCGATGGCTGGAGCTTGTCGAGGCGGCACACTGGCGAAGCTTCGCCGACGCAAAGGCCATGTTCGGCAGCCGGGTAGATGAGTTCTCGCTGCCCGGCGGTCGCCCCAACGCCACCGTGTTCGACGCCGGCGGCAACAAGTACCGGATCGCCACGCTTGTGTTCTACCATCCGGTAAATCGGATCTACATCAAGCGGGTTATGACGCACCAGGAGTATGACCGCAAGCGATGGCACGACGACTTTGCCGTCGTCGGCCCCGATGAACGCTAGGAGTGACTTCCATGAGCACAATCACCATCGATATTCCGGAAGTCGCGGATGACGTGTCGCCGAAACCAAGCGGTGAGCTATTCGGCTATGTCATCCGTTTTCCGCTGCGCCCGCTCCGTGATGATGAGGATTACGATCAAGCGGCAGAAATTCTCGAAGAGATCGACCATCGCGTCATCGCGGGGCGGAACGTGCCGCCGGACGTGCGCGACTATCACGACGTGCTCGCGATGCTGATCCGGCAGTTCGATGCGCGCTCGGACCACATGGCCCGGCGAGGCACACTGCCGGAGCGGATGCGGCTCTTGCTGGAGGCGGGGGTTGACGTGACGGTGAACCGCTTGGCCGATGTGGCGGGCGTTGAGCCGGCTCGGGCCAATGACGTGATGGAGGGCCGGCGCGGCTGGGATGATTCGTCTGTCCAACGCTTGGTCGATCACTTCAAGATGGACCCGCAGTACTTCAGGCCTTAATCATCCGGCAGCCATCGCCAGGTCGGCCTCGGCGGCTTCGCGGGCTTCGCGGTCGCTGGGGTATTCGATGCGGCCGTGGTAGATGTGCAGCAGGCTCTTGACCAGGCTTTGCTTGACCAGGTCGAGCTCGCGGAGGGTCAGGTCGCAGTCGTCGAACTGGCCGTCGTGGAGGCGCTTGAGGGCGAGGTCGTGGACGCGGGCCTCGATGCGGCTGGGGTTGTGCTCCTTCATCGCGCGGGTGGCACTTTCGACGGTGTCGGCGAGCATCATGATCGCCGTCTCCTTGCTGCGGGGCTTGGGGCCGGGGTAGCGGTATTGACTTTCGGGCACGTCGCCGCTGCGCTCGGTCTCGGGGACGGCGGCCTGCTGGTCTTTGGCGGTGCGGTAGAAGAATTCGACGAGGGTGGTGCCGTGGTGTTCCTGGATGAACGGCGTGACCTCGCGGGGCAGGTTGTACTCGCGGGCCAATTCCACGCCGTCCTTGACGTGGCCGATGATGATCAGCAGGCTGACGCTGGGCGAGAGGTTCAAATGGCGGTTGTGGCCGCCGGACTGGTTCTCGATGAAGTAGTCGCTTTTGTGGATCTTGCCGACGTCGTGGTAGTACCCGGCGACGCGGCAGAGCAAAGCGTTGGCCCCGATGGCGCGGGCCGCCTCCTCGGCGAGGACGGCGACCTGCATGCTGTGGTTGTAGCTGCCGGGGGCTTCAGATTGCAGGCGGCGGAGCAGCGGGTGGTTGACATCGGCGAGTTCCAGCAGCGTCATGCCGGTGGAGATGCGGAACGCCTTCTCGATGAACGGCAGCATGCCCAGCACCGCCACGCCGACCGCGACGCCGCCGATCAGGGCGTACAGGCCGTTGGTCAGGACGTTCACCCAGTTGTCGAGCTGCGCGAACCCGGTGGCGATCGCCGCGACGGCCATGGCCAGGCCGGCGGCGAAGCCGACCTCGACCAGCTTGCGGCGGGTGCGGACCTCGTCGAGCAGCATGGCCGTCACCAGCACCCCGGCCACCAGCACCAGCAGCAGCCCCATGCCGACGTTGGCCGCCAGCGTCACGAAGACCGCGTGGATGCAGCCGGCCCCGAGTGCGAACCGCTTGTCGTAGGCAATGGCCAAAATCGTCGCCACGAGCAGCGTCGGCATGACGCCCAGCAGGTAGATCGGCTGCGTCGAGAGCGCGGCGAGTTGGGCCGCCAGGATCGTCCCGGCGAACAACGCGGCGAGGCCGAGGGCGCGGGTCGGGTTGCGGACGATGCGCGGCTGGTAGATGGTGACGTACGTCCCCAGCACGCCGCACAGCAGGGCGATGACCGAGGCGAGGCCGAACCGCTCGCCTATCGAGGCGATGGCCCCCAGCCCTTCGCGGAACGCCCGGTGCTCGGCGGCCAGCACGGCCAGCTCCCGCTCGTCGATCTCGCCGGCGGTCACGATCGGGACGTTGGCGTTGAACGTCGTGTCGCCCCGCTCCACCGGCACCGACGCGGCGGCGTTGTTCCGCGCCTCGGCCGTGACGTTCACGTTCAACCCGTGCGTCAAGCCGACCTCGCCCCGGGCAATGGCGGCGATGGCCGGGTAGATTTCGGGGCTGAATACTTGAAGGGCTTCGTCGCGGAAGCGTTTGGCGGCGGCACCGGTGGGGTCGACATCGGTGAACACGCCGTAGCCGTAATCGTCGCGGACCGGCACCTCGTCGATCCCCTCGAGGCGGATGTTTTTGTTGCGGTCGGCCCGCCAATCACCCTCGGGGATGACGGCGATGTTGCGGCTGCGCAGCCGGTTGACATACGTCTCGACGTCGCCCTGCCACCGCGGCGTCGGCTCAGTGCCGACCTCCGGCGCCTGGGCCTGGATCTGCATCAGCGTCGCCTCGTCGTTGATCGCCTCCTGCAGCTTTGGGTCGAGGTCGGCAAGGGTCTGGCCGCGTAATTGCAGCGGCAGATCGAGCAAGTAGACGCCGAGGCTGCCCCAGATGTCGGGCTGGGTGAGCGTGTAAATACGCGGCGTCCGCTCGCGTTCGATGGCGCGGGCTTCCTGCAGCTTGTCGTTGCTGCGGAAGGTGAAGGCAGTACGGCTGGAGACATCGTGGCGGAGCGTTTGGCCGAGCCGGTACGGGATGGCCTCGGGCCGGAGCATGATGATGCTGCCGACAATCACCGCAAACGCCGCCAGCACGGCCAGCGACGGCAGCACCTCGGGCGAGGTCAGCCGGCGCAGCGGCTGATCGCGGTTGGGCTTTTGCCGCCGGACCCGCTCACGGCGGACCTCCCCCTTCGACGGGCTGGGGGCGGCGAACTCGGAGGAGTTGGGCATACGCGAATCCTGCTTGCGGGCACTCCCTTGCCACCTCTCGACACCGGACGGGCTCCGCCGTTTTCTTCAGCCGTTCATCCTTTGGCTCATCGGCCCGTCGCACAATCCCCGATTCCGGCGACCGGCCACGATCCGGCGAGACTGCGGCCATGAGGCTGCCGCGCATGCCGGTTGGCGCGGTTGGTCGAAGCTCAAACCGTC
Source organism: uncultured Tepidisphaerales bacterium (assembly GCA_964386435.1). Lineage (GTDB taxonomy): Bacteria > Planctomycetota > Phycisphaerae > Tepidisphaerales > Tepidisphaeraceae > CAYLSV01. Next base: position 11,261 of record CAYLSV010000017.1, on the reverse strand, counting down.
ACCTCTTCGCCATAGGCTTCGATGATGTCGCGGACCAGCGGGTGGCGGACGACGTCCGTCCGCTCGAGCCGAACGCGGGCGATCCGCTCATTGCCGCGCAGACGCTGCAGGGCGTCGACCAGGCCGCTGGGCACGTCGTCGGGCAAATCGTTCTGCCGGACGTCGCCGGTGACGATCATCTTGCTGGCGTTGCCCATGCGGGTCAGGAACATGAGCATCTGGCCAACGGTGGTGTTCTGGGCCTCGTCCATGATGACGACCGACTCGTTAAGCGTCCGGCCGCGCATGAACGCCAGCGGCACGACTTCGACGACGTCGTTGACCATGAACCGCTTGACCTGCTCGAAGTCGATCATGTCGCCCAGCGCGTCGAACAGCGGCCGGAGGTACGGGTTGACCTTGGCCTGCAAATCGCCGGGCAAAAAGCCCAATCGCTCGCCGGCTTCCACCGCTGGGCGGACGAGGACGATCTTTTTGATCGTGCCCTTCTTGAGCATCGACGCCGCGGCGGCGACGGCGAGGTACGTCTTGCCGGTGCCGGCCGGGCCGGTGCAGAAGGTCAGGTCGTGGCTGAAGATCGCGTCGAGGTAACGCTGCTGCCCGGCGGTTTTGGCTTGGATCCGCTTGCCGCGGCCAAAGACCTCGACGCCTGAGCCGTCCTGCTGGGCCTGCTCCTCGGCAACCTTGCCGATGGCGTCGCCGATGTCCTCGGGGGTGAGAAACGCCCGCGTCCGCAGCCGCTGCTGGAGGTGCCCGAGCACGGCCGCCGCCTTCTCGACGGCCTGCGGCTCCCCGGCGAGGCGGATCTCGTCGTCCCGGCCGACCACACGAGCTCCCGTCGCCTGGCGGATGGTCCGCAGGTTCCGGTCAGTGGGGCCGAACAGGGCGACACGCTTGGCGGGTTGGTCGAGCGGGAGGGTGAGGTTCACGGGCGGTTCAGAAGCGCATCGTCGGTACGACGATGATCGGCCGGTGTTCGGCTGGGTCAGGCATTATCGGCCGCCGCCGCCGCGGGTCAATGCGACGCCGAGCCGGTGACGGCAAAAAGTGCGAAAGGTTGCGTAGCTGCGATCTGACAGGTCGCAGTAGACGCGACAAACGTCGCCAGAAGTGGCGATTGATGTGAGGGCGTCGAACCTCGCCACTGCGACCTGTTTGGTCGCAGCTACGTTGCTTCGAGAGGGTCCAGGGCCACCGTCACCGTGTCGCGCCACTCCGGGGCGACGTGCAACCGTCGGATCGACAACGGGTTGCTGAGGGCCGTGGCGAGGGCAGAATGCTCCGTCACCGGGCGGGGCTTGCCGCCGGGCCCCGTGACCAGGATCTCCTTGCCGCCTTGGGCCGCGTCCTTGTACGGCGTGTCTTCAACGGCGTCGGCGTACAGCGTCCAGTCGGCATCGCCGCCAACCGATGCGACGGCGCGGCGGGCCGTCCGCACCGCCTGGTCCGGGTCGGCGAACTTACCCAAGTCGATGGTTTTAAACACCTTGCGCCACAGCAACCCGTCGCACAGCCGGGCGAGGTGGCGGTCGGGGCCGGCGGCCCACACCTTGAAGCATTGCAGCACCGCCGCGTCGTCGAGGTCGAGGAACTCGCTCATCGTCATGCGTTCGCCCCGCAGCGCCCGCCCCACCGCCGCCGCCCCGGCGGGCCAATCAAGGTCGCCGTCCTCGGCCAGCTCCTTGGCCCGCCGCAGGATCAGCTGCACCATCGCCTCGGCGGCCCGGACGACCTTGTGGAAGTAGACGTTGCGGTACATGTGGTGCCGGGCCTGCAAATACGCTTCGACGGCGTTGACGCCCTTGGCCGCGACGCACAGGCGGTTCGTGGCCGGGTCGATGACAATCGCCTGCAGCAGCCAGTTGAGGTCGTAGTCGCCGTAATGGCTGCCGGTCATCAGGTTGTCGCGGAGCAGGTAGTCGAGCCGGTCGGCGTCGAGCTGGCTGCTGATGAGGTCGCCCCGCCAATCACGCGGCGGCAGGTTTTCCAGCAAGTCCACCACCCGCTCCGGCAGCTTCACGTCGTGGCGGATCAGGATCTGGTGCACCTCGCTGGCCGGGTCGTTGATGACCCGCATCGTCAACTTCTCGTGATGAACCTGCGTCACCCGCTCGAACACGTGGCTGAACGGCCCGTGCCCCAAATCGTGCAGCAGCGCCGCCACCAGGATGACCAGGCGGTCGGCTTCTTCAATATCGTGCTGCCGGGCGAGGCGGTCGAGCATGAGCCGGGCCGTCTGCATGACGCCCAGCGAGTGGCTGTACCGCGAGTGGTCGGCCCCCGGATATGCCAAACTCGCCATGCCCAGTTGCCGGATGCGGCGCAGACGTTGGAACTCCCGGGCGTTGAGCAGCTCGAACAGCAAGCCCTCGATCGGGTCGTCGGTCCGCAACGCGATAACGTCGTGAACCGGATCGCGAATGACCTTCTCGGCCATGCGAGGATGGTAGAGGGCCCGTGTGACGAAGCTGAAGAAACTTGCGATTCGCGAGGTAGCTGCGACCACACTTGGTCGCAGTCCGGGGCGAGGAACCGATTGACTTCGACCAAGTGTGGTCGCAGCTACCCCACGACATCCACGCTCCCGCTAACGTCCCGGCGGCTCGCGGTTCGATATGGTGTCCGCACGATGTCCCGCTTCCTTCCCGCCCTGCTTTTCCCCCTGCTCCTCCTCGCCGGGGCCGCCGCGCCGGCGTCGGTGACGGTGAAGGGCTTGAAGTTCAGCCCGGCGACCGTGACCATCAACGCCGGCGAGTCCGTCACCTGGCGAAACGCCGACCAGCAGGATTACACCGTCACCGCCAAGAACGGCGGCTTCGACAGCGGCCCCCTCAAGCCCGGCCGGACGTTCAAGCACACGTTCAACCAAGCCGGCAGCTTCCCCTACGGCAGCAAGTTTCACCCACGCATGAGCGGCACCGTCGTCGTCAAGTGACGGACCTGCGGCACGTGGTGCTGCGGCTACCGCGGGCGAGATCACAGTGGTTTTTGAACGCGATAGCCGCGGCACCACGTGCCGCAGGTTCGGGCGTGCGATGTTCCCGCTACAGTCCTGCGCCATGGCCGCCCCGCGCATCGACCTTTACGACACCACGCTCCGCGACGGCACGCAGGGCGAGGGGTTCAACCTCTCGGCCGCCGACAAGGAGGCCGTCGCCCGGAAACTGGACGAGCTCGGCTTCGATTACGTCGAGGGGGGCTTCCCGATCAGCAACGACAAGGACGCCGCCTTCTTCGGCCAAATGGCGGCCAAACCCTTGGCTGCCAGCAAGTTCGCCGCCTTCGGCATGACCCGCCGCCGCGGCACGAATGTGGCGGACGATCCGGGCGTCAAGGCACTGCTCGCCGCCGGCACACCGGTGATCACGATCGTCGGCAAGTCGAGCCGGTACCAGGTGGAGACGGTCCTGAGCGTCGACGCCGCCGAGAACCGCCTGATGATCGGCGAGACCGTCGCCCACCTTGTTGCCGAGGGGCGGGAGGTCGTCTACGACGCCGAGCACTTTTTCGACGCTTACGCCGAGGACGCCGACCACGCCCTCGCCACGCTCGCCGCGGCCAAGGAAGCCGGCGCGTCGGTGCTGTGTTTGTGCGACACCAACGGCGGCACGATGCCGGGGCAAGTCCACGAAGCGACGCAGGCCGTCGTGGAAAAACTCGGCAGTCCGCGCACGGCCATCGGCATCCACACGCACAACGACGCCGGCCTCGCCGTGGCCAACGCCCTCGCCGCCGTCGACGCAGGAGCCCGCCACGTCCAGGGCACCGTCAACGGCGTCGGCGAGCGGTGCGGCAACATGGACCTCGTGGTCGCCGCCGCCAACCTCCGCCTCAAGCTCGGCCGCGACGTGTTGAGCGAAGGATCGGTCGGCCGGTTGACCGAACTCAGCCGCTTCGTCTACGAGACGGCCAACCAGCCCCTGCCCGGCGGCCAGCCCTACGTCGGCCGCAGCGCCTTCGCCCACAAGGGCGGCATGCACGTCCACGCCATCCTCAAAAACCCCCGCACCTACGAGCACATCGACCCCGCCGCCGTGGGCAACAGCCGGCGGGTGCTGGTCAGCGAGCTGTCGGGCGTCAGCAACATTGCCGAACGCTTCGCCAAAAAGTTCGGCGTCACCGACCGCGACGTGCAGCGCCGCGTGCTGGAAGAAGTGCAACGCCGCGAGAACGAGGGCTACGTCTTCGAGTCCGCCGAGGGCAGCATGGAACTGCTGTTCCGCCGCCACATCGACCAACGGCGGGCCTACTTCTGCCTCGCCCACTACCGCTGCATCATCGAGCGGCCCGGCCCCGACCCGATCGCCGAGGCGGCCGTTAAACTCCACATCGGCGACGCCTGCGAACACACCGTCAGCGAAGGCGACGGCCCGGTCGACGCCCTCGACGCCGCCCTCCGCAAAGCCCTGGTCCCCCACTACCCCCAGCTCACGAGCCTCCACCTCGCCGATTACAAGGTCCGCGTCGTCAACAGCGACGCCGCCACCGCCGCCAAGGTCCGCGTGGTCATCGAGTTCCGCCGCGACGGCGGAAGCCGCTTCGGCACCGTGGGCGTCGACGAGAACATCATCAACGCCAGCTGGGAAGCCCTCATCGACGGCATCGAGTACTTCCTGCTGCACGAGGAAGCGCGGGACGGTTGATCCGGGTGTTCGCTCCGCTCACCCCTCGGCTTCTTCACCCTTCTGAGAAGACGAGGAGTAAGCGAAGCGAACACCCGGATCAAGCCGACCCCAACCCCTTCACCGGACGTATAAACCACCATGCCCCTCACTTGGCAACCGCCGCTGCCTTCGCTTTATCGTGAGCTGTCCGATGCCGAGCTGCGCCTGCGTATTGAAGACGCCAAGGCGGAGCTTGGGGATCGGCTGGTGGTGCTGGGGCACCATTATCAGCAGGACGGCGTGATCGAGTTCGCCGACCACCAGGGCGATTCGTTCGAGCTGTCGCGGTTCGCGGCCGACTTGGAGGGCGTGGCGCACGTCGTCTTCTGCGGCGTCCACTTCATGGCCGAGACGGCCGACATCCTGACGCCGAGCCGGGTGTCGGTGCATCTGCCGGATTTGGGGGCCGGTTGCAGCATGGCCGACATGGCCGACATCGACCAGACGGAGGAGGCGTGGGAGCAGCTTCAGGAGGCGTGCCCGGGGCAGACGCTGGTGCCGGTCACGTACATGAACTCCTCGGCCGCGATCAAGGCGTTCGTCGGCGAGAATGGCGGGGCCGTGTGCACCAGCAGCAACGCCCGGAACGTGCTGGAGTGGGCACTGGAGGGCGGGGCGGTCGAGGGGCACGTGCCGGGGCGGAAGGTCAAAATTCTGTTCTTCCCCGACCAGCACCTCGGCCGCAACACGGCCTTCGCGATGGGCTACCCGCTGGACAAGATGGCCCTCTGGGACCCCCGCAAGCCGCTGGGCGGCAATGACGAAGCGTTCCTCCGCGACGCCGACTTCGTCCTGTGGAAGGGGCACTGCTCGGTCCACGCCCTGTTCCGCCCGGAGCACGTCGACGAGGTCCGCGAGAAGATGCCGGGCGTGAAGGTGCTGGTCCACCCCGAGTGCAAGTGGGAGGTCGTGCAAAAAGCCGACATGGCCGGCAGCACGGCGTACATCGTCGACCAGGTCAAGAACGCCGCCCCCGGCACGAAGTGGGCCATCGGCACCGAGGTGCACCTCGTCAACCGGCTGAAGCAGAACCACCCCGAGCAGGAGATCATTGTCCTCAGCGAGTGCCAGTGCCTTTGCACGACGATGTACCGTGTCGACGTGCCTCACCTCTGCTGGACGCTGGAAAACCTCGCCGCCGGGGAGCTGGTGAACCAGATCGAGGTCGACGGTCACACCCGCAAGTGGGCGCTGGTGGCCCTCGAACGCATGCTCAGCATTCGCGGCGACGGCAACCCGGTCGGCAAATCCCAACCAACCGGCACGACCATCGACTAGCCGGCCGGTTGGGGGGCATTCATTAAAAC
>CAYLSV010000017.1:0-5280 GCA_964386435.1 uncultured Tepidisphaerales bacterium | reverse complement strand
GAATTTGCGGTCGGGCCGGTCGTCGAGGTCACTGATCGCCGGCAGTTGCACGCTCAGCTCCGCCGCGAAGTCGCGGCCTTCGTAGAGCAGGCCGGGCGAGAGCATGAGCTCGTGCCCGCCGCCGGCGTCGTAGACGCCGTTGGCCTCAATGACGCCGTACCACGCCGCCGTCGTGTCGGCGGCGTACTCGGCGGGTTCCAGGCGGTACAGGTACGCCGCGTCGTACGACAGCGTGTCGTTGTCGCCCCGCACCGGGTCGACGGCGAACTCGTCGCCCGCGGTGTTGAACCGCCAAACGGCCGCCGAGGTGAAGCCGTGGCGGCCGCGGATGGCGGTGAACGTGCCGCCGAGCATCGGGTCCACGCCGTCGCTGGTGAACGATTCCTCGCCCGTGGGCAGGCTCGCCCCGCCCAGCAGGCTGAACCGCATGGTGTCGATCGGCCCGGTGTCGCGCTGCCACACCCGCCACTTGAGCATGGCCATCGCGTCGCCCTGCCCGACCTCGTCGCCGGCGTCGAACGATTCGTAAGTCACCGGCAAACTCGCCGTCACCGAGACGTCGCCGGTCACGCCGTAGGAGAGCGAGTTGAAGACGGTGTACGACTCGCCCTCGCGGCCCAACTCCAGCGGGTCGTCGTCGTAGACGTCGAGCCGGAACTGCGTTCGCAGCAACCACACGCCCTTCGCCGGCTGCGTGGCGGCGTCCGTCTGGATCGCCTGCTGCCCCGCCGCCGGCGCGGCAACGGCCAGCAGCACCAGCGTGATCGCAAAACGGCTCATGGCGTCACCCCCGCCGCGCGCGGCTCGATGGAGACGAGCGTGAAGCCCGCATCCTTGATCGCCCGCTGAAGGTCGGCCTCGGCCACGGCGTGATCGGGCTCGAAATCGACCGCCCACTTGCCGGCGGCAAGGTCCACCTCGGCGTCGGCGACGCCGGGCACCTTCTCCAACGACCGGCCGACGTTCTCGGCGCACAAAGGGCAGCCCATGCCGTGCACCTCAAGCGTCGCGGACTCGGCGGCAATGGGTTGCGTGAGGGCGGGATCGGACGCGGCCGGATCAGCCGAGGAGGCACAGCCGGCGACGACAGCCAACGGAAACAAGGCCACCAAGGCGAGGCGGCGGAAAGGGATGTGGATCATGATACTTGGGGTGAAGCGAAACTGGCAAAGAATGAAGAAGCGACGAACGGCGGGCGCACCGCCTTCTTGCCTCTCACGTTTGCCAGCTACACCGCACCGCTTGATCCGTCGCCGTCGCTCCACGACGTTCGGGCACCTCGACCGCCCGCCCGATTGTCGGCCGCTCCCGCCACATGGGCACCGGCAGCATCACGCCGCCGGGCAGTGGCACCTCGACCCGCGCACTGATCGCCGCCGCCTGGGGTTGCGCCGGCTCCGGGGCCTGGTCCACCCAGCAGCCACAATGGTCGCTCGGCCCGCAGCAGGCACACGCCATGGTTGCCTCCGCCGCCTCGACACGTGGCAGTGTCGGCAACAGGACGAGCAACATGAGCAGCAGCCGAACAGGCACGGCCTGATGATACCCGTGACGACGGCAAGCGGGGTGCCTAAACTGCCGGCCCGATTGGCTCACCTGGAGAACACGATGGCCCTTGACCTACAGACCGGCGGCACCACGAAGGTGACGATTAGCAAGCGCATTGTCCGCGAAAGTGCCCGCAAGACGCTTCAGCGGCTGTTCCTCACCGATGACGAGTTCCGCGCGCCCTACGACGCCCGCCGCAAGAACTTCAAGGACAAGCCCAAGCGCCGCGGCGGCCGGATTTACACGAAGTACGCCCGCAACCCGATCATTGACCTCTCCAAGGGCCAGGCGGCGACGGTGTCGCTCACGCCGCAGCACGTCAAGGATTTGAACAGCGTCGAGCAGTACATCAGCGTGGGATGAGCTGTGGTCGCCGGACCTGCCGCACGTGGTGCGGCGGCTACCGCAGCGTGCGTGTCACGAAATCTGTACGCCGCAGTCCGCATGGTCCCGCTGCGATAGCCGCCGCACCACGTGCGGCAGGTCCGACGCAGATGACCGAGCTACGCCAGCTAATCGAAAGCCGCCCGCGACGGGAGTCGCGGGCGGCTTTGTTGATCTGCGATTTGAGCCAGCTCAGTCCATTGGCTGCTCTTCGAGCAGCGCCTTGATGACGTTCTCGGCCCCGGTTGGAGTCAGGCCGCTGCCGCGGACGATGCCTTCGCGGTCGATCACGACGTAGTGCGGGTACCACTGAAGCTGGTACGCTTCGGCGATCTGGTTGCCGGGGTCGCGGGCGATCGGGTACTCGATGCCGTGGCGTTCGATGGATTCTTCCATCTTCTCCTGGCCATTGCCGCTGCTGGTGATGGCGACGACCTTCACGCCTTGATCGGCGTACTTCTCCATCACCTTGTTGTTGTGCGGAATCGCCGCGATGCACGGGCCACACCACGTCGCCCAGATGTCGAGCAGAACGATCTGCCCCTCGAGGTCGGCGTCGGAGATCGTGCCGTTCTTCCAGTCGGCGGCGGTCGCCAGCGACGGGGCCGGCTTGCCGACAATGCTGTCGACCTTTTCGATTGCCTCGGCGGGGGCACCGAAGTACCAGTCGCTCGGCCAGGCGCGGTCGCTGGCGGCGGTGTTGGCGGCCACGGCCAAACCGAGGGTGCCGGCGGCGGCGAGGGCGAGTAGTCCACGGCGGATGAGTGTCGTCGTCATGAGCAAGCTCCTGTGAAGGGTGAGCCGCATGGTAGCACTCGCGAATCAAATCGGTAGAGTGCCGGCCATGAGCCGAGTGCGCAAAGCCGTGATCACCGCCGCGGGCCGCGGCACCCGCCAGTATCCCGCCACCAGCGCCGTGCAGAAGGAGATGCTGCCGCTGGTCGACCGCGACGGCCTAACGAAGCCGACGCTGCAGGTGATCGTCGAAGAATGCATCGACAGCGGCATCGACGAGGTCTGTGTCGTCTGCAGCCCCGGCGGGGACGAGGCCCTCAAGAACTACTTCAAACGCCTCGACGACCAGGACGTCAAGGCCTACCGCGGCAAGGACTGGGCGATCCTCGAATCGGAAAAGCTCGGCAGCCTGGGCGACCGGATGAGCTACGTGATCCAGGAGGAGCCGCTCGGGTTCGGGCACGCGGTGTACCAGGCAAAGGACTTCGTCGGCGACGAGCCGTTCGTGCTGCTGCTGGGCGACCACGTCTACATCAGCGACGTCCGCGACCGCTGCGTGCGGCAACTGACCAAGGTCTTCGAGCAGTACGGCCTCGACGCCGTCAGCGGTGTGCAGCCGACGCTGGAACGTTACCTGCACCTCTTCGGCACGATCAAGGGTGACCCGGTCGACGCCGACAGCGGCGTGTACAAGGCGGAACTGATCATCGAGAAGCCGGACGTGGACGTCGCCCGCGACAAGCTCGTCACGCCGGGCTTGCAGGCGGGCAACTATCTGTGCCACTTCGGCATTCATGTCTTTTCGCCGCAGATCTTCGAGTCGATCCAGCACCTGATCACGAACGACCTCCGCGACAAGGGCGAGTACCAATTCACCGCCGCCCAGGAGCATTTGCGGCAAAACGTCGAGAAATATTGGGCCGTCATCAACCAAGGGCAGCGGTACGACACCGGCATCCCGCAGGGGCTGATGGAGACGCAGTTGGGCCTCGCCCTCTCGGGCGTGCACCGGCAGGAGCTGTGCGAGGCCATCGCCCGCATCCTGGCGACGCAGGCGAAGGTGTGAGCGTACCGTGCGGCTCCCCCAAACCGGAGTTCATCATGCCACGCCAGACCAAGCCCACCGTCGGCCCCGACTTCGACGCCTTCGACGACGCCGTCTGCTTTTGAGCGGACGAGCAAGCGTCGCCGCGGCTTCAACAGCGAGACGCAAGTCCGCCGCACCCGCCCGGACGAGTGGCGGAGCATCGAGACGCCCGCCGGCGATAAGGAGCTGCTCGAAAAGCTCGGCCGCCGCGACCCGTGCCCGTGCGGCAGCGGGCGATGCTTTCAAAAATTGCTGCCTCCGCACCGGCCGGCGCGACGGCGGCGAGCGGTCCTCCTTTTGTCCGCGATCGCTGAAAATCAAACCTGCAGCACGTGGTGCTGCGGCTACGGCGTGCAAACCAGGTGGTGACGCTGCGGTAGCAAATGTGCCGTATTAACCGCCCACTACCCGAGGCGGCGGGTTTGGATATGCTTACCACCCGTGCGGCTGGTGCCTTCTGAACAACTCGCGGTGCTCGAGCGCCATCTGGCCGACGTGGTGGACCGATCGTTCGACGTCGAGGAGGTCCGGCCGCTGCGGGACGGCGTGCGCGGCTACGTCACCGCCGGCGGCAAGCGGCTGCGGCCGCAGCTTTGCCTTTGGGTCTACAACCTTGTCGCCGAAGAAGACGCCTCGGCGGCGGTGCTCGATGTGGCGGCGGCGTGGGAACTTTTTCACGCGTTCCTGCTCGTCCACGACGACATCATCGACGGCTCCGACACCCGCCGCGGCCAGGCGGCGCTGCACCGGCAGCTCCAGTCGCTCGACAGCAACTGCCCACGCTTCGGCCTCAATCTTGGCATCGTCGCGGGTGACTTGTTGTTCTCCGCGAGCATCCGCTTGCTGCACGACATCGAAGGCGTCGAGCCCAAGCGACATCTTGAACTGCTGAGATTGTTCAGCAACATCGCCTGCGTCACCGGCTTCGGGCAGGCGATCGACATCGTCGCCGGCCACGCCCCGATTGACGGGCTGGCCGAGGCGTCATTGATGCGTGCGTACGACTGGAAGACGGCGGCGTACACCTTTGAAGGGCCGATGCTCTCGGCCGCAATTTTGGCGGGTTGTGACGCGGAAAGTCGGGCGGCCGTCAAGCGGTTCGCCAGCAGCCTGGGGCAGGCGTATCAGCTGCACAACGACCTCATCGACCTCGCCGAGCCGGTCCGCGAGGGCAGCGATCTGATGGAGGGCAAGCGGACGACCACGCTCCTCGAAGCCGGCCAGCGGTTGCCCGATTTGGGCCGCCGGATGGCGACGATTGCCGCCGGCCCCGACCGCCGCGCTCAGGCCGAGACGCTTCGGCAGGACATGATCGCCTGCGGCGCGCTGGGCGTCACCCGCGACCGCATCCGCCACTGCGTCCAGAGCGCCCGAACCGCCGGCGGCGACGTGAGCCACCCCCGCCTCGCCGCCGGCATGAACGGCCTGCTCGACACGCTGGAGCAGACGTACTTCGCCAACGCGTAAATGCGGCACCCCGGCAGACGCTGACACAGAGCCGCGCCCGTGAGGAAGCGGAGCCGGCG
>CAYLSV010000016.1:8067-53654 GCA_964386435.1 uncultured Tepidisphaerales bacterium | reverse complement strand
GCCTTCACGTCCAGCGTCTTGCCGAGCCAACTTTGCAGCCGCTTGAACTCGCCGAGCTCCTTGCTGCGGTCGCTGTTGAGGAACTGGTACACGTCGGCGGCGGCGCGCTTGAACTCGCCGTCGAGCTGCCCGGCCGGCACCTCGGCGGGCGTTGGCGGCGGCTTGGCCAGTGGCGGCGTCGGGGTCTTGGGTGGGATGCTCATGAACCTGATGTCCGATACACCGACCGACTTGGCAAGCGGCGTAATCTGCCGGCATGCAGCGGATCATCCAGGTCGGCGTCGGCGGCCATGGCAGGTCGTGGGTCAACATCTTCGCCGAACATGGTTCGCCGCACGCCGAAGTGGTGGCAATGGTCGATCGCGACGAGGCGGCGCTGGCGGCGGCGGCGGAGAAGCTGCCGGGCGTGCCGAGGTTCGGCGACTTATCCGAGGCGTTGGCGGTGGAGAGCGACGCGGTGCTGATCGTCACGCCGCCGCCCTTGCACCGGGCGATGGCCGAGGCGGCGCTGGCGGCGGATCGGCACGTGCTGATCGAGAAGCCGCTGGCCGACTCGATGGCCGACGCCCGCGCCATCGTCGACGCGGCCGACGCGGCCGGCAAGACGCTGATGGTCAGCCAGAACCGCCGCTGGAACGCCGGGCCGCTGACGCTCAAGACGATCCTCGACGCCGAGCCGGTCGGCCCGATCCACCACGTTGTCGCCACGTTCCACTTGCCCGGCGACTTCGGCGGCACGTTCCGCGCCCGGATGCGGCACGTGCTGCTCATCGACATGGCCGTCCACCACGTCGATTTGTTCCGCCACTTCACGAGCCTCGACGCCACCCGCGTCTACGCCCGCAGCTTCAACCCGCCCGGCAGCTGGGCCGATCACGGCGTGGCCCTTTCGATGATCGTCGACCTCGCCAACGGCGGCAGTTTCACCTACCACGGCGACTGGTCGGCCCACGGCGACGCCGAAAGTTGGGAAGCCGATTGGCGCCTGCAAGGCCCGGCCGGCAGCGTGCGGTACCGCCACGGCAGCCCCGACGAAGTCGTCGTCAGCCGCTGCGAGCCGTGGGGCCAGAACGTGCAACACGAGGTGACGCCAATCGCCGATCACCCGCCGTCGCAGGCGGCGGTGCTGCGGCACTTCGACGAGTGCATCAAGAGCGGCACCGAACCGGTGACCAGCGGCCGCGACAACCTGAAGACGCTGGCGATCATCTTCGCCGCCGCAAAGAGCGCGGAGGAAAACCGCCCGGTGGACGTGGCGGAGGTGATGTGAGTCGCCCCTCGGCACCGTCGTTCTGTGGGTCAAGGTAGCTGCGACTCGGCGAGTCGCAGTCCGGGCGCGGGACCCTGTGCGTCGACCGGACTGCGAGTCGCCGACTCGCAGCTACCTCAGGGGTTCAAGCCGTTCCAACTGCGGCGTCGCAGTCTCTTTGTTCAGCGCCAGCCGAGCTGGTGGGCGAGCGTCCACAAGCCGCTGCCGAGGACGTACCAGCCCAGGGCGAAGGTCAGGCCGTAGACCAGGCTCGTGAACAGCTTGTCGCTCATCCGCTGGTTGATCCAGCGGCCCAGCACCGCGCCGACGAGCACCAGCGGGGCGAACATCACGACGTCCTGCCACCGGATCACCTCGAACAGCCCGGCCTGCCAATAGGCGGGAAGTTTGGCGGTGTTGACGAAGAAAAAGTAGACCGCGCACGTGGCGACGAACACGCGGCGCTGCAGATTCAGCGGCAGCAGGTACATCGCGATAATCGGGCCGGCGGCGTGGGCGAGGGTGCTGCTGATGGCCGCGAACCCGCCGGAAACGTGGCCGCGCCAAGGTTCGGGCCAAAGCTTCTCGGTTGTCCCCTGCCGCTGCCGCCACCAGTGGAGGCCGACGAGGATGATGGATTCGAGGCCGATCTCGATGCGCATGAGGGCGGCGACGAGCTCCTTCTGCTCCTTGATCCACCACAGCAGCAGCCCGCCGGCGACGACGCCCACCGCCGTCGCCGGCAGCAGCCGCTTCATGGCCGAGAAGTCCCAGTGGTCGCGGTGCTGGGCAACGGCGACGACATCGCCGAGGATCAAGAGCGGCAGCAGCAGCCCCAGCGCCGCCACCTCGCCGCGGCCGGTGAAGCTGAGGCTGATCGCCGTCATCGGCACGATCATGAGCCCCACGCCGGCCCCGAAGCCGCTTTTGGTCACGCCAATCAGCGTCACCGCAAGGGCGACGGCAACCCATGCTGTCAGCTCGATCCCGCTCAAGAAGCCACAGCGTAGCGGCGGGCTACTCGGACCGCAGCGACACCCTGTCTGCCGGACGTGGTTTGCCGCCTCACCGTCGCTGAAGCCGCCTCCGCCTCGCAGAGGCGGGGCTACACATGCTCTGCCAGGTGCTCGGACTGCGTGCGTAGCCCCGCCTCTACGAGGCGGTGGGGGCTTCAGCGACGACCGCATCGCAGCGAACGCTCGGAGCAGCTTTCACTCCGCGATCGCCGACTCGCGGAAGAGGTCGACCGCGTTCCTAGCCAGTTGCCGCAGCACTTCGACGGCGACGGCATCGGGGCGGTCGGCGAACTCGCTGATCGCCTCGGTCTTGGCCGACACCGGGCGGCCGTCGGCGAGGCTCGTCGGGTAAAGCTTCTCGCCGGTGGCGACGTCGAAGACGCTCACCTCCGCCGCCGCTTGGCCGATGAACACGTCGGCCCCGCCCATCGAGCCCACGCCCATGCCCTTGAAGTCCACCAGCACCACCTGCTCGGCCCCCGCCTCGCGGCCCCGCTCACTCGGGTCGCGGCGGGCGGCGGCGATCGGGTCGATCATTGCCGCCGTCGAGAGGTCGGCCCGGCGGACGACGGGGAACAGCTCCGCCGCCTCCAGCTCGTTGCGGATGTAGCCGGCGAGTTGGTCCTCGCGGATGATGTCGCTGCCGGGGCTCTGCACGTTCTCCACGATCACCAACGTCGGCCGGGGCTCGGCGACGAACTCCGCCGGCCGGGTCGGCTCGCCCTGGGCGGCGTACATGCCGTAGCCGATGATGTTGCACCCGCTGAGAACCAACGGCAACGCGAGCAAATGTACCAGGAACCAACGGCTCATCAATCTTCCTCCGGCTTGGGCACGAACCGCGTCGCCACGGCGTCGGCCAGCAACGCGACGGTGCCGCGGTAGACCATCGGGTCGTTCAGATCCGGCCGACCCTCCTGGCCGGCGCTTTCGGGGAAGGTGACCCGAACGTCGTTGTCCTGGAACACCAGCTCCGCCTGCCGATCCGTGCCCTGCCCGGCGATTTCGTAGACGTAGACGCTGGCGATGCCGGTGCCGAGGAACAGTTGCGTGCTGTTGGGCGGCCGGGTGGCGAACTCCTCGACCTCGACGTAAATCAGCCGGTCCACCGGCAAGCGCGGCGCCCAGTCGGCGGCGGGCCGGAACTGGCTCGACGGGTTCTCCTGCTGCCACCGCACGACCTGCTGCGGCTGGTACGGAAAGCTCACGCCCTGCAGCGTGCCGACGCCCTCCTGGCCGGCGGCGAGCAAATTGTTCTGGACGGCGAAGTTCAAATCCAGCTCCAGCTGCGAGAAGTCGATCCGCGTGCCGCTGTCGGTGTAGACCATGACCATCGCCCGCTGGTTCGGCAGGCCGTCGTAGGCCGCGGGCACGATGCGGGCCGGCATCTTGCTGGCCACGGCCCCGACGATGTTGCAGCCGCCGACCACCAGGGCCACGGCAAGAAGTAAGGCGATCCGCATGATGAGTTTTTACCAGCCGTCAAATTCAGAGAGCGTCAGAAAAATCTTCCAGGCCCACGCGCCCAGGAAGACGGCCGACAGCGTCGCCACCGTCCACCCGAACGGCAGCCGCCGCAGCAGCCGGTGGGCCGGCCGGCCGGTGGCGGCAACGTACCCGCCGATCCACACCGCCGCGGCCGTGAGCGTTGCCAGCACCGTGGCCCCCGGTTGGACGAACAAGCTGCTCAGAAGGTTCCCACGAACAAAGTGGCTGAAGCTGGTGGTGTAGCCGCAGGTCATGCACGGGATGCCGGTGCTCGCCAGCATGCCGCACGGGGCGAGGCCGAGCTGCGTGTGTGTGCCAAACCCCTCGCCGGCCGGGGTGATGGTGCAGGCCGTGATGAGCACCGCGAGGCAGCAGACCGCCACCCCCGCCGCCAGCAACCGGCCGCCGACCGACAGCCGCCGCGGCTTGTTCGGCACAGACAAGATCGGCGGCACGTGCTGCTGAAGTTGCATGCCGACTCGACTCATCGTTCACCCCCGGTTCGTGCCAACGCGTACTGGTCGGCCCACTCGCACATCGTGTGGTACAGCAATTTGTGCACCTCCTGCACCCGGTGGCTCGTGTCGGCCTCGACGATCAACTCCACGTCGCATTGCCCCTTCAACCTGCCGCCGCCTTTGCCGAGCAGGGCCGCGGTGCGGACGTTTCGCTCGACGGCGGCGGCGTGGGCGGCAAGGATGTTCGGGCTGTTGCCGCTGGTCGACAGCAGCAGCAGCACGTCGCCCGGCCGCCCGAGCGCCTCGACTTGCCGGCTGAAAATCTTGTCGTACCCGAAGTCGTTGCCGGCACATGTGAGCACCGTCGCGTCCGTCAAGCTGACCGCCGCCAGCCCCGGCCGGTCGGCCTGAAAGCGAGCGACCAGCTCCTCGGCCACGTGCATCGCGTCGGCCGCCGACCCGCCGTTGCCGCACACCAGCAGCTTGCCCCCGCCGTTCCAGCACGTCGCCAGCATGCGACAAAGTGCGTCCAGCGGCTCGGAAAGCCGGTTCAGCGAGTCGGCCAGTTGGTGCCAATCGCGGGCCGCCGCGTCGAGCAGCGGGCGGGTTTGCGGGTCGGGCGAGGGCACCGCCGACACTGTAGCCCGCGGCGCCGACGACATATTGACGTGGCAGCGGCAGCCTGTCGGGCCTACACTGGAGGCGAACCGGGCACTTGCCGCGCGCCCCCAACTCCGCCTTGCTCTGGCCGAGGAAACCCGAGCCCGAGATCGAGACGGTGTGGTGGGTACTTGCCGCCATGCCGGGAGCGTCGTCATGAGTCAACCTGCCCAGTCTGCCCAACCCCCCGCCGCCGACCGGTTGACGCCGCTGATCCCCGACGAGTCGGCCGCCCTGGAGCCGATGCCAATCAACATCCGGCCGTTCCGCCCGGGCGATGCCGAGCAGGTGCGGTGGCTGTACGACGAGGGCCGACTTGGCGGCGCGGCGGCCGACAACGATACCGGGCTCGACATCGACGACATCGAGCACGCCTACCCCGCCGATGGCCGCAGCGGATTCTGGATCGCCGAAAGTCGCGACTGTGCCGACCACGATGGCATTGTGGGCATGATCGGCGTGCAGCAGCACGAGCCGGGCGTCGCTGAGATCCGGAGATTGCGGGTCCGCCCCGAACTGCGCCGCCGCGGCGTGGGCAGCAAGCTGTTGGAGCTGGCGGTGCGGCACTGCGTCGACTCCGGCTGCGTGAAGGTCACGCTCGACACCCACATCGACCGCGGCCCGGCGATCAAGCTGTTCGAGAAGTTCCGCTTCCGCCACGGCACCACCCGCACCACCAGCGGCAACGACATGATGCTGTTCTACCTCGACCTGTACGGCAGCGAAGAGGGGATCTGAGTGCATCGTCGATGTCTGATTGCTGAATGCTGAACTTCGGAATTCGGAAGATCCGCAATCAGCATTCACAGATTAGCGATCTCGACTACGCTGCGGCGGATGCCGGATTCACCGCCCGCGACGTTGGACTACGCCCCGCCGGCGGTGGTGCCGAGTGATCCGATCCCGTTGCCGCGGCGGTTGGCGGCGGAGTTCGTCGGGACGTTCCTCCTGATCTTCTTCGGCTGCGGCAGCATGGCCGTCGACGCGGCGTACGGCGGGGCCGTCGGCCACGTCGGCATCGGCATCGTCTGGGGCGTGGTGGTGCTGGCGATGATCTACGCCCTGGGCGACGTCAGCGGTGCCCACCTCAACCCCGCCGTCAGCTTCGCCTTTTGGATGAGCGGCCGCTTCCGCGGCAAGGATGCCCTGATCTACAGCAGTGTTCAAGTGGTCGCGGCAACATCTGCATCATCGATGCTGCTCGCTTCGTTCTTTGGCCTACCAGATCTTGGGCAAACCAATCCCGGCGATCCGTCTATGCTGCGTGCTGCACTAAATGATGGAACGAGCGTCATCCTCGCACAGATGCCGGGCAGCGTTAGCGGGGCCGATGTCGCCCGCGCCTTCGGCTTCGAGGTTGTGCTCACCTTCGCCCTCGTGTTCGTCATCCTGTGCGTCGCCGTCGGCAGCAAGGAGCGGGGGCTGATGGCCGGCATTGCCATCGGCGGGACGGTGGGGATTTGTGCGCTGGCGGCCGGGCCGGTGTGTCGGGCGAGCATGAACCCGGCCCGCAGCCTCGGCCCGGCGGTGGCGGCGCTGGATTTCCAGCATCTGTGGATCTACCTGACGGCCCCGTTCATCGGGGCCGCCCTGGCGGTCGGGGCGTGGACGTACATCTACCGCCACCCGCGACCCGAGGCGTTGCGATGACGCGCAGGGCGACGTGCGACATCGGGGGTAGCTGCGGTGCAACGCACCGCAGTCCGGACGGCGGTGCGTTGCACCGCAGCTACCTGCATCTGATCGGAGCTTCCCTTTGACTTGGGTGTCGCTCGCGTTCTACGCCCTGCTCGGGCCGTTGCCTTGGGTGGTGATTCTGTTGGGCAGTTTCGCCGGGCGGCGGCGGATGGCGCGGTTGGTGCCGGGCGAGCCGCGGCCGATGCCGGAGGTGCCGCCGAGCGTGCTGATCGTCGTGCCGGCGAAGGACGAGGCGGGGCACGTCGCCGCGACGTTGCAGAGCGTGCTCGGGCTGGATTACCCGAACTTCCGGGCCATTGCCGTGAACGACCGCAGCGCCGACGACACCGGCCAAATCATCCGCGAGGTGGCCGCGACGGACGATCGGCTCGACGCGCTGGACATCGATCACCTGCCGCCGGGCTGGCTGGGCAAGTGCCACGCGCTCCACGCGGCGACGCGTGGAGCCGACGCCGACTGGTTGCTGTTTGTCGACTCCGACGTGCTGCTGGAGCCCGGGGCGTTGCGGGATGCCCTCAGCGTGACGCTGCTGCGGGGTTGGGGGGCGTTGTCGCTGTTCAGCCGGCTGCGGCCGCAGAGTTTCGTCGAGCGTTGGCTGGTGCCGGTGTGCGCGGCGACGTGGGCGGGCATGTTCCTGGTGAGCCGGACCAATGAGGATCGGCACACGAACAACGCCGCGGCGAATGGGCAGTTCATCCTCGTCCGCCGCGACCTCTACGAACAGGTCGGCGGCCACGCCGAGGTCCGCGGGCGGATCACGGAAGACGTCGCCCTCATGCGCAACCTGAAGAAAACCGGCGAAAAAGTGCGGTTCCTGCTCGGCGGCCACCTCGTCAGCACGCAGATGCACGCGACGTGGCCACAGGTTGTTCGCGGCTGGGCCCGCATCTACACCGGCAGCAGCGGCAACCGGATCGGCCGGATCGTCACGGCACTTTGGCTGGCGGTCGGCATCTTCGTGGCCGTGCCGTTGTTGTTCGCCGGATCGTGGTGGCCGTGGTGGGCGGGGCTGCACTTGATCCTGGCCGGGGCGTGGTTCGGGTTCGCTTATGCCTCAGCCGGGGTGGCGTGGATGACGCCCCTGTTCCCGGCGACGGCCGGGGCGATGGTGCTGATCCTGCTCAACGCGCTGCGGCAGGCGAGACGCGGCACCGTCGACTGGCGCGGCAGCGCGGTGCGGGAGACAGCGGGGTGAACTTTTTCTGGAGTAGCCATGGAGCTTGCTCCGCGCTTGCGGCCGAACGCGCGGAGCAAGCTCCAAGGCTGCCCCAACCCTACGCGGCCACGCGATTACTTTCCGCAGTTACACTCCCCGCCATGCCCCGCCCCCAGACCTACGACGGACAACGCAAACGCCGGGCAACGAAGAAGCGGCGACGTGGCCGCATCCCCGATCCGGCGACGCGGGCGGCACGATCGAAGGCGGGCCGCAAGAAGACGGCCGTCGTGTGGGCGCTGATGGCGGCGGTGGGCGTCGGGCTCTGCCTGCTCGGCCTCATCGCGTGGCCGTTGATTCCGGTGGGCGGGTTGTTCGTCGTCATCGGCCTGCTGATGGCGGTCCGCGAGTGGCGGCTGGCGGGGGCGTGATGCGGGCCATCCTCGATCACCTGCTGGCGAGCGCCTCGTTCGAGCGACTGGCCGAGGCGGCGGACCGGTTGCTCGCGCAGCCGCTGCCGACCATCACCGTGCGGCCCGAGCCGTTGCCGCATCAAGTGAGCGACGACGAGCGTGATTACGTCAGCGTCGGCACGTACTGGTGGCCTGACCCCGACACCGTCGACGGCCTGCCCTACCGCCACCGCGACGGCGAGTTCAGCCCGATGGTCGCCCGGTTCGACCGTTTGCGGCTCGACCACACGCTCGACGCGCTGCGGCTACATCTGCTGTGCAAGACGCCCGTCCACGTCGCGCGGGCGGCGGCGATCGTGCGGGCGAACTTCCTCGACCCGACGACGCGAATGAACCCGCACCTGAGAAACGCCCAGCACGTGCCGGGCGTGGACGACGGGCGGCTGGTGGGCGTCATCGACCTCTCGATTCGCCTGCCGGCCGTGCTGGACGCGGCGCGGGCGGCGGACGTTGAGCTGCCGGTAGGGTTCAATGGCTGGTGCGGCGAGATGCTCGATTGGCTGCTCACGCCGCGGGTGCGGGAGTGGCACGACGCGGCGACCAACAACCTGGGCGTCTGGTACGACGTGCTGGTGGCGAACCTCGCTCGACAGGTCGGGCGGGACGGCGTGGCGGTGGAGCGAGCACTTTTCACGCTCAAGCGGGAGACGGATCAGATCGATGGGTACGGCCGGTTGCCGGAGGAGTTGAAGCGAACCCGCAGCTTCGACTACGCGACGATGACCGCCTGGGGCATGCTTCGCCAAGCCGACCTCGCTGTGGCGGCGGGCGAGGTGTCGCGGGCAACAGCGTTAGCCGTCGGCACCCCGTTGCGGATGGCGATTAACTACCTGGTCGAGCGGCAGCACGAATGGCCGCACGAGCAAATCGGCGGCGTCGACCCGGCGAAGCTGCGGCCGACGCTGGTGCTGGCGAACGCGTTGGCGGGCGAGCGGTTTTACAACGTGGACGACGCCGGCGTGTGGTCGCACCTCGGGGCACACCCGTGGCACCCGCCGAAACTTGGTCAAACTTGCAGCACATAGTGCCG
Organism: uncultured Tepidisphaerales bacterium; assembly: GCA_964386435.1. GTDB lineage: Bacteria > Planctomycetota > Phycisphaerae > Tepidisphaerales > Tepidisphaeraceae > CAYLSV01. Next base: position 44,426 of record CAYLSV010000016.1, on the reverse strand, counting down.
CAGCTTCGGTCAGGTCACCGCGGCGGCATCAGGAACAGTTGTCCCCACGTGCTCGGGTCGTGCTGGGTGCGGACCTCCTTCGGGGCGCTCCAGAAGTGCGTGGCGGCCCGCTGGAAGTCGGTGTTGTAGAAGTTGAAGCCCAGCTCCGGGTAACTGTGCGGGGCCCAGCCGTGCAGGGCGGCGGCCGGGAGGAACATCTCGACGACGTAGCGGTCGCTGAGCACGCGGCTGGTTTCCAGGATTGCCGGGTGCGGGGCGAGGGTCTGGTCGATCGCGTCGCCGGGGCGGTGCCATTGGCTGACCATGCCGCTGCTGCCGTCGGGGCCGGGGAAGGCGATTGGTGTGAAGTAGAACTGGTGGTCGTGCGGCGTGTAGCTGGTTTGGGCACTCCCGACCGGGCGGGTGCGGAACCACAGTTCGGCGTTGTCGCGGGTCCACCAGCCGGCGGTCGCGGGGGCGCCGAGGATGTCGCGGTCGAACACGGTCACGGCGACGTACAAACCGTCCTCGCGCCAGCCGAGGCGGACCTCCGGCAGCGGGTCGCCGATGCGGTCCAGGCCCAGCGTGTGGCCGCGGCGGATGCCGGGCAGTTGCGAGACGGTCGGCCAGTCGGAGAGGTCGCCGTCGATCCGCGGGGCGGCGGCCAAATGCGGCACCTCGAACCACGGCTTGCTGTCGAACCGCTCCCGCCACGCGTCCTCCCGGATCTCGCCGGCGGCGTGCAAGGCGTTGAGCTTCGGCGTCGTCTCGCGGACGGCGGCGACAAGCTTGTCGTACGCCGAGTCGTCCACGTCCACGACGCCGAAGTTCACGTCCTCGCCGTCGGCCGTCCGGCCGGAGGGCGGCTCGTCGTTCCATTGGAACCAGTCGGCCCCGATGATCCACGGCACGCTCGCCAGCCGCTCGGTCATGAGCTTGTAGCCGTCAGCGCGGGCCTGTTGGTCGGCGACCTGGGCGCTGAAGCCGAACGTGTTGCGGTTGCCGCTGCGGCCGTCGAGGCTGTGGAAGCTGTACTCGGTGATGATCGTCGGCCGGCCGGTTTCGTCGTAGAGGCTGCGGAAGAACGCTTCATCGAGCTTCGCGTCGCCGACGTAGTAGTTGAGGCTCACCGCGTCGACGTGGCCGCGCATCGCCCGCACCACGGCCGGCGGGGCCCACCCCTTGAAGCGGACACCGAGAACGAGGTGGTTCGGGTCGTGCCGGCGGACGGCGTCGGCGGTGAAGGCGAAGTAATCGCTCGCCAGCTTGTACAGCCAAGCGTCCTGCAACTCGGCGTAGGCTGGCGGCGAGGAATCGGGCAGCGCCGGCAACGCCTCGACCTGGGCGTAGTTGGCGAAGTCGGTCCGCCAGTCGAGGTTGAAGTCGTCAACGGTCGGCCAGAGCTTGCGGATCACGCCGATCACCTGCTGCCGGTTCGGGTCGCCGGCCGGCAAATGGCTGAAGTGGGAGGAGGGGCCGAACTTGGGCTTGGCCCAGTCGAGCTCGTTGTCGGGGTAGTAGCCGACGAGGTTGACGTTCTCCCGCAGCGGCTCGACCTGCTGGCGGATGATCTCCTCGGCCCGCGTCTTCCAATCCGGGTGGTAGAACTTCGCCTCGGCCCCGTGGAAGTAGGCCCAGACGTTCAAATCGCGGGTGATCGGCACGTCCAGCTCGTGGAACGCCGGGTGGCACCACGCGCCCAGCGCCTTGAAGCCGGCGTCCTCGACGCGGGCGAGCGTCTCCATGGCCCAACGCTGCAAATCGGCGTCGTCGGCGTCGTCGCGGGAAAGGCCGTGCGGCCAGGCTCGGCTGACGTAGTGCGGCCCCTGCTGCCGGCGGCCGAGCTGGTAGGGCTGGACGGTGGTGACCGTGTTGAGGAACTCGCGGTCGCCCTCGGGGCTGACGAACCACCAGACGCCGCGGGCGTCCTGCCCGATCCGCCAGTAGCCCTCGGTGCCAAGCAGTTGCTGCCACTTTGTCGCCTCGACCACGGCGGCGGCGGCGGCCGGCGGCACGGCGGCCGTCGCGGGGGCCGGGCTGCCGCCGAATCGGATGAGGCCCAGCACCGACAAGAGCAGCGCGAGCGAAAGCGCCGGCACCGTCTGGCGGGCGCGGCGGGCGGTGGAAACGGCGGTGGAAGTGTTCATGAAGCCAAGCTCTCCTTCCTCCCTTCATCGACGGCCACGGGCCGAACTGACCCCGACAAGCTGACCGGTTCCGATAAAAACGACGCCGACGGGCGTGCGGCGTTTCGTTGACGCCCAGCAGCAGCCGGCCTACCCTGCCCGCGGCCGGTGCGTTGACCGGCGGACGTGGCTGTGCCCAGGCCGGCACAACCCACCCCGTCAGGCCCGCGACGGCACGTCATGGCGAGCAGCGCGATCAACCTCGTTTTCTAAACGACCCCTCCGGCAGCCTTGCCGCGAGTTCACGCGCCCGTTTCCCCATCTCTTTCCCGTCGCCCCCGCCCCGCCGGTGCCTCCACATCCGGTCCGAATCTGGCGGCGGCACCGGTCCACCTTTTCCCGCAGAAGAATTCCCATGGCACGCGACAACACCATCCTCCGCAACATCGGCATCGCCGCCCACATCGACGCCGGCAAGACGACCTGCTCCGAGCGGATCCTGTACTACACCGGCCAGATCCACAAGATGGGCGAGGTCCATGAAGGCACCGCCAGCACCGACTTCGACGAAGAAGAGCAGAAACGCGGCATCACCATCTACTCCGCCGCCATCAGCGCGCCGTGGCTGTACGAGCACGACGCCAACTTCATGTACGGCGATGAGACGGCCGCCAAGATCGGCGAGCACGAGGACAAGCGCGGCGGCGAGGCCGTCATGCGCAAGGGCGTGATGCACAAGATTAACATCATCGACACGCCCGGCCACGTCGACTTCACCGCCGAGGTCGAGCGGTCGCTGCGGGTGCTCGACGGCGCGGTCGCCGTGTTCGACGGCAAGGAAGGCGTCGAGGCCCAGTCCGAGACGGTCTGGCGTCAGGCGACCAAGTACAACGTGCCGCGCGTCTGCTTCATCAACAAGATGGACAAGATGGGGGCCGACTTCGACTTCAGCTTCAACAGCATCCACGAGCGCCTGGGCGCCCCGGCCGTGGCCGTGCAGTACCCGATCGGCCAGGGCAACACGTTCGAGGGCATGATCGACCTCATCCTCGGCGTCGAGTACCACTTCAAGGGCGAGGACAAGGGCACCGAGGTCGTCGAGATGCCGCTCTCGGAGGAGAACCGGCCCAAGTACGAGGAATGGCGCGGCAAGCTGCTGGAGGCCGTCTCCGATCTGGACGACGAGGTCGCCGAGCTGTACCTGGCTGGCGAGGACGTGCCGCGGGACATGATCAAGAAGGCCCTGCGCAAGGGCACGCTGCACTTCAAGTGCCACCCGGTGTTCTGCGGCAGCGCGCTGAAGTTCGTGGGCGTGCAGAAGCTGATCGACGGCATCATCGAGTACCTGCCCAACCCGCTGGACCTCCCGCCGGTCAAGGGCCACGACCTCAAGGACCCGGACACGCTCATCGAGCGCAAGTGCGACCCGGACGCCCCGTTCTGCGGTTTGGCGTTCAAGATTGTGGCCGACAAGTTCGGCGAGCTGACGTTCGTCCGCGTCTACTCCGGCACCGTGCCCAAGGGCACCCGCGTGCTCAACGCCAACCGCGACAAGAAGGAAAACCTGTCCCGCATCTTCCAGATGCAGGCCAACGACCGCATCGCGCTGGAGCAAGGCGAGGCCGGCGACATCATCGCCTGCATCGGCCTCAAGGACGTGCTGACGGGCGACACGATCTGCGACCCGGACCACCCGGTCGTGCTCGAGCGGCCGACGTTCCCCGAGCCGGTGATCAGCATGAGCATCGAGCCGAAGTCGGGTGCCGACAAGCAGAAGCTGGGCGACGCGCTCACGCAGATGCGCCGCATCGACCCGACGTTCCACGCCCGCTACGACGACGAGACGGGCGAGACGATCATCGGCGGCATGGGCGAGCTTCACCTGGAGATCATCAAAAACCGCCTCGAGAAGGAGCAGAAGGTCGACATCATCGTCGGCAAGCCGAAGGTCAGCTACCGCGAGACGATCGAGGGCCCGGCCGAGGGCCACGGCCAGCTCAAGAAGCAGACCGGCGGTAGTGGCCAGTTCGGCGAGTGCTGGATCAAGATCGAGCCCTACACCGCCGAGCAGGCCGAGGCGGATGAGGTGAAGTTCAACGACCAGTTCGCCTTCGAGAACAAGGTCGTCGGCGGCAGCATCCCGCGGGAGTACATCCCCAGCGTCGAGAAGGGTTGCCGCGCCAACGCCAAGACCGGCGTGCTGGCGAGCTACCCGATGATCGACGTGAAGGTCACGCTCACCGAGGGCAAGTACCACGACGTCGACTCCTCGCAGGTCGCCTTCGAGCTCGCCGGCGGGTTGGCGTTCCGCGACGCCTGCCGCAAGGCAGGGATGACGTTGCTCGAGCCGATCATGAAGGTGATCGTCACGACGCCCGACGACTTCGTGGGCAATGTGACCGGCGACCTCAACCGCCGCCGCGGCATGATCTTGGACACCCGCCAGAGCGGCAACACGCAGATCATCGAGGCCGAGGTGCCCTTGGCCGAGATGTTCGGCTACACCACCGACCTCCGCTCGATGAGCCAGGGCCGGGCCGCCAGCAGCATGGAGCCGCTGAAGTACGCCCCGGTCCCGGGCAACGTCAGCAAGCAAATCCTCGAAGAAGCCGGCGCGGCGTGAGCCACATCGGTTGAACAACCGAGCCGCCCGCAGCCCAAAGCTGCGGGCGGCTCTTTTCGTGGAGTGAACTGTAGGAACTCACCAGAAGATGCCATCGGCGCGATGCTCAGTCCGGCCACGTCTCGCGGGTGCGCCATGGGAGTTCGTCCGGGTCGCCGATCGTCAGGTGGCCATCGACCACCGCCCCGGCCCCCACGGCCAATGTGCGGGCGGTGACCTCACCGACGAGCTCGCCGGCCGGGCCGATGAGCAGCTCTTCCTGGCACTCGACCCGCTTGGCCTTGACCTTGCCGCGCAGGATCAGGCCGCCGCACTGCACGCGGTCGGCGACGATCTGGCCCCGCGGCTCGACCGTGACGAACCCGGCCGTGGCGATTCGGCGGCGGGCGTCGTAGCCGCGGACGTCGATGTTCTCCAGCCGCAGCGGCTTGTAGCAGTGCCGGCAGGTGACGGTCAGGGCGCGGGCGCTGACCTCATTCTCCTTGCCGCACTCCAGGCAGTTGACCAACACCTTCTCGTCGGGCGTCGAGCTGCTGTCACGCAACGGCATAAGAGGATGCTAGGTGGAGGTTCAGCGGGCGGGGGTAGCTCCGGATCGGCAGCCGCTCCAACAGCGGGATCAGCCCCGCCGCCACGCGGCGGAGGTCCGACCGAGTCGGCGACGCAGCCTGTAAGCAACGGCCGCCTCACCCCTGCTTCTGCGGCTCACCCTTGTTCTGCGGCTGCGGCTGCCCACTTTGCCCGCCCTGCTGCCCCTGCGGACGCGGCTGGCCGCCCTGCTGCGGTTGCCGCTGCTTGCCATCGACTCCGACGGCGACTTGGCCGACGAACACCGCGCCCTCCTCGACGATCAGCTTGCTGGCCGTCAGGTCGCCCTCGTAGCGGGCGGTGCCCTTAAGTTCGACGCGGTCGTTGGCGTTCAAGTTGCCGCGGACCTCGCCCTCAACGATGATCGCTCCGGCATCCACGTCAGCCGCCACCTTCGCCTCACGGGCGACGTGCAACCGGCCGGGGCTTTGGAGCTTGCCCTCGAACTTGCCTTGGACGCGCAGGCCCTTCTCGAAGGACATCTCGCCCTTAAAGCTCGCGTCGCTGCCGATGACCGTGGGGAATTCGTCGTTGCCGCCGTCTGCCATAAAAATCTCTCCGTGGGTGGGGCGAGCAGTGTAGCCGGTGGTTGGGGTGCTGCCAAAACAAGCTCAAGTGCGGGCGTGGCCGACGACGCCGCGGGTCGTGGTGGTGTAGAAGTCGGCCAATTCCCGCACCTCGGCGACGGGCGACGTGAGCAGATCGCACGGCGGCTTGCTGCGCAGATGCTGGAACGCCCGCTGCAGGGCCGAGCGGATGTCGGCGGCGAACTCGGCACGGCGCAGGCCGACATGGTTGTACGCCCGCAAGCCGCCGCCCTGAATGAGAGCGAACGGCGGGACGTCCTTGCGGAGGATCTCGGCCCCGCCGATCATGGCGAGGCGGCCGACGCGGCAGTTCTGGTGGATGCCGGCCATGCCGCCGAAGAAGGCGTCGTCGCCAATGCTCACGTGGCCGCCGATGAGCGTGGCGTTGGCGAGGGTCACGCGGTCGCCGATGACCGCGTCGTGGCCTACGTGGGCGGTGGCCATGAGGTAGCAGTCGTCGCCCAGGACGGTGCCCCGGCCGCCGGGGACGAAGCCGCGGTGGAGGCTGGCGAACTCGCGGATGACACAGCGGTCGCCGAGGGTGAGGTAGGTCACGCCGCCGTCATAGCCGCGGTGCTGGGGCGGGGTGGCGAGCGTGGCGTGCGGGCCGATCACGCAGTCGCGGCCGATGCGGCAGTGACCGTCAATGATCGTGCCGGGCAGGAGCTTGGTGCCGCCTTGGATCGACACGCCGGCGGCGAGGACGCAGCCCGGCCCCACACTCACGTCGTCGGCGAGTTCGGCGGACGGGTCGACGGTCGCGGTGGGATGGATCTGCTGGGTCACGGTGGCACCTCGGCCCGCCGGTGGACCCCGAATGGTGCATCGGTCGAACACCCCCTGCACCAGCAGCAGCGTCGGCGTCGTGAGGTAGCCACGTCGCCGACGCCGTTTCTTATTCTTCGCTCAGGGTTTCGCGGGCGACTTCTTCGATCGTCGTGACGCCGTCGAAGATCGCCTTCAGGCCGCTCTCGCGGAGGGTGCGCATGCCGCGCTTGATGCTCGCGGCCCGCAGAACCTGGGTGCTGGCGTGCTCGATGATGAGCTCGCGCATGTTGTCGTCGAGGGTCATGATCTCGAAGATGCCCTGCCGGCCGCGGTAGCCGGTGTTGTTGCACTGGTCGCAGCCCTTGCCGTAGAAGAACCGCTGGCCCTCGGCGTCCTCGGGCGTGAGCTCCAGCTCCATCAGCTGCTCCAGCGGCGGCTCGTACTCGGTCTTGCAGGCGGGGCAGATCCGCCGCACCAGCCGCTGGGCGATCACGCCCTCGAGCGTCGCGGTGATCAGGAACGGCTCGAGGCCGAGGTCGACCATCCGGGCGATGCTCGCCGGCGCGTCGTTCGTGTGCAGCGTGCTGAAGACCAAGTGGCCCGTCAAACTCGCCTGCACCGAAATCTCGGCCGTCTCGCGGTCGCGGATCTCGCCGACGAGGATCGTGTCCGGGTCCTGCCGCAGCATGCTGCGCAGGATCTTGGCGAACGTCATCTCGATGTCCGGCCGGATCTGGCACTGGATGATGCCGTCGATGTCGTACTCGACCGGGTCCTCGGCGGTGATGAGTTTTTCCTCCGGCTGATTGAGCTCGCGGAGGGCCGAGTACAGCGTCGTCGTCTTCCCACTGCCGGTCGGGCCGGTGACGATAACGATGCCGTTGGGCTTGTTGATGAGCGAGCGGATGATCGTCAGCTCGTCCGGGGCGAGGCCGATTTTGTCGAGGTCGAGGTTGACGTTGCTGCGGTCCAGCACACGCATGACGACGCTCTCGCCGAACATGGTCGGCAGCACGCTGACGCGGAGGTCGATCGGCTGGTTGTTGACGTTCAGCTCGATGCGGCCGTCCTGGGGGACGCGGCGTTCGGCGATGTCGAGGTTCGCCATGACCTTCACGCGGCTGCTGATGGCGGCGGCGATGTGCGACGGCGGCGGCATCATCTCGTACAGCACGCCGTCGATCCGGTAGCGCAGCTTGAACTCGTCCTCGAACGGCTCGAAGTGGATGTCGGACGCTTTGTCCTTGATCGCCTGCAGCAGCACGAGGTTGATGAGCTTGCGGACCGGGTTGGAGTCGGCCGCGCCCTTGAGGTCCTCGAGGTCGATGCTCTCGCCGGCGGCCTTTTTCTTGAGGTCTTTGAGGCCTTCGTCTTCTTCGAGTTCGCCGATGAGGTCGGTGAAGCTCTCGCTGGACGAGCCGTAATGCTTGTCGATGAGCTTCTTGATCTGCTCCGGGTCGCCGACCTTGACGTCGACCTTGAACCCGTGCAGGTTCTTGAGTTCGTCGATGGCTTGGAAGTTGTCCTGGTTGGCCATCACGACGGTGAGCTTCCGCCGCTTCTCGTCGTACTTGACGGGGATGAGCTCGTTGGTGGTTGCCGTCTGCGGCGGCACCTGCTTGAGGACCTCGGCCGGGATCTCGTAGCCGCGGAGGTCGAAGAGTTCGTAGCCCTTCTGGGCCGCGAGCGCGATGTTGAGGTCGGGCTCGGAGACGTAGTTGAAGTCGATTAGGATGCGGCCCAGCGCCCCGCCCTTGTTCTTCTGGAAGTTCAAGCCCTCGACCACCTGCTCGCGGCTGACCTTGCCCATCTTGGTCAGGATCCGGCCGATGGGCCGGTTCTTGAGCTGGTCGACCGGCGGCATGGCGACGGCGTCGCCGCCGGCGTTCTTGCCGTCGTCGGGGTCGGGGGCGGCGCCGGCGGTCGGCGGGCGGCTGGTCGTTCGGCTCATGCGGTTCTCCTAAACTAACGGACGGCGATTCGGGCGGGCGGCGATTTGGCGGCGATCTAGCGGTGCGGGCGATCTTATAGCTTTTTCATCCGTTCGCGGCGGGCGGCGCCCTCGGCTTGGTCCGGGCCGCCCGACTCCTCGGCCGCGGCGGGCGCGGGGTCGTCGTCGGCCTCGGCCATCAGCGCGTCGTCGCCCAGCCCCTCGGTGTCGGCGCCGTGCTTGGCGATGCGGTCGACCATTTGACCGGGGTTCTTGCTCTTGTCCACCGCGTCCTCGGCGCTGATCTTGCCCGCCAGATAGTTCATCCACAGGTTGTCGTCCAAGAGCTGCATGCCGTACTTCTTGCCCGTCTGGATGTCCGAGTCGATGCGGAAGCTCTTGTTGTCGCGGATCAGGTTCTGGATGCTGGGCGTGACGTACATGAACTCGTACGCCGCGATCATGCCGTCGGTGTCCGAGCGGGGCATGAGCGCCTGAGAGAGCACGGCGATCAGGTTGCCCGCCAGCTGCACCCGCACCTGCTCCTGCTGGTCGGTCGGGAACGCGTCGATAATCCGGTTGATCGTGCTGGCTGCGCCCGAGGTGTGCAGCGTGCCGAAGACCAAGTGGCCCGTTTCGGCGGCGGTGATGGCGCTGCTGATGGTCGCCAAATCACGCATCTCGCCGACGAGCATCACGTCCGGGTCCTGCCGCAACGCCCGGCGAAGGGCCTCGCTGAAGCTCGGCGTGTCGATGCCGATCTCGCGCTGGACGACAATCGACTTTTTGTGCGGGTGGTAGTACTCGACCGGGTCCTCCATCGTGATGATGTGGCGGTCGAAGTTCTCGTTGATGTAGTTGATCATGCACGCCAGCGTCGTCGTCTTGCCCGAACCCGTGGGCCCGGTGACGAGGAAGATGCCCCGCGGCCGGCGGCAGATCTGGCGGGCCATCTCGGGCAAACCGATTTGCTCGAACGTCAGAATCGTGTTCGGAATCCGCCGCAGCACCAGCGAGCAGTTGCCCTTTTGCTTGAAGATCGCCACGCGGAAGCGGGCCTCCTCGCCGTAGGCGAAGCCGAAGTCGCCGCTGCCGGTTTCCTCGTATTCCTGCTGGATCCGCTCGGGGGTGATCGCCTTCATGAGCGAGACGGTGTCCTCGGCGTCGAGCACCTTCGTCTGCAGCTCCCGCATGTGCCCGCCGAGCCGGAGGGTCGGCGGTTTACCAACCGCCAAGTGGAGGTCCGAAGCCTTCCGCTTGACCACGGTTTCGAGAAGCCGATCGATCTGCAGTGTTGCCATGGTTACTTGTCCTTTGTTCTTTGTTCTTGGTCCTTGGCCGGACCGATCGACTTCAGGTAGGCGTTGAGCTTGGGGGCGAGTTCGGTGAACAGTGGGCTGATCTCGTTGGCCTGGTCCTTAGACATGATATTTCGCACGCAGGCCCGGCGGAGCCAGAAACGGGTTTCGTTGAGCGAGCCGCGTGCGATCTTCACAAACCGCTTGTTGTCATTAAAGCTGCCCCGCCCGGCACCTTCGGCGATGTTGGCCCCGATGCTATCCGCCGACCGAACCAGCTGTTCGCCAAGCGTCCGCCGCTCGAACGGCGGCCATCGCCCCACAAGCCGCCAGATTTCATCACCAACCTTTTCGGCAAGCTTGTAAACCTCCAGCTTCTCGACCGGCACATAAGGCATTGGATCACCGGTACAAAGGACCAAGAACAAAGAACAAAAAACACCTCACTCGTCCTCGGCATCTGTCGCCGCCCCCACCACGCCTTCCACCTGCGCCACCTTCACGATCTCCTCCGCCGTGGTCGTGCCGGCGAGGACTTTGATGACGCCATCCTGGAGCAGGGTTTTCATGCCGCCGGCGACGGCGGCTTTGCGGATTTTGTTGGTCGGGGCGCGGTCGAAGGCGAGGGTGCGGAGCTCGTTGGTCATCTTCATCATCTCGAAGATGCCCACCCGGCCGCGGAAGCCGGTGCCGCTGCAGTGGTCGCAGCCGCGGGGCTTGAACAACGTCTTGTCGCCCACGATCTCCGACGTGATGCCGGCGGTCCGCATCCACTTCTCGTTGTCGCCGGCGAACGGTTCCTTGTCGATCTGCTTGCACTTGGGGCACAGCACCCGGATCAGCCGCTGGGCCATAATCGCCTGGATCGCCGAGGCCACCAGGAACGGCTTGACGCCCATGTCGACGAGGCGGGTGATCGCGCTGGGCGCGTCGTTCGTGTGCAGCGTGCTAAAGACAAGGTGGCCCGTGAGCGCCGCCTGAATCGCGACTTCGGCGACTTCCAGATCCCGAATCTCACCGACAAGAATGATGTTGGGCGCCTGCCGCAGCATGGCCCGCAAAATGGTCGAGAACTTCAGGCCAATGCCCTCGCGGACCTGGCACTGGTTGATGCCGGGGAAGTTGTATTCCACCGGGTCCTCGGCCGTGATGATCTTGCGGTCCGGGCGGTTGAGGACGTTGAGCGCGCCGTAGAGCGTGGTCGTTTTGCCCGAGCCGGTCGGCCCGGTCACGAGGAAGATGCCGTTGGGCCGCTTGATGATTTTCTCGAATTCCTCGTAATCCTCGGCCGCAAAACCCATGTTCTCCAAACCGATTCGCACGTTGTCGGGGCGAAGGATACGAAGGACCGTCGACTCGCCGTGGTAGGCCGGCAGCGTGCTGACGCGGAAGTCGATGCGGGAGTTGTCGACCATCATCTTGATCCGGCCGTCCTGCGGCAAGCGCTTCTCGGCGATGTCGATGCCGGCCATGATCTTGATGCGGCTGATCAGCGGCCCGCGCATCCGCAGCGGGATCTTGTCCCGCTCGACGCACTCGCCGTCGATCCGGTAGCGCACCCGCACGCGGTCCTTCATCGGCTCGATGTGAATATCGCTCGCCCGCGTCCGCACCGCCTCGCTGATCATCGCCTGCACCAACTTGATGATCGGGGCCTGCGTCGGGTCGTCGGCGTCCTCGCCCATCTGGTCGAGGTCGATCGATTTGTCAATGCTCTTGTCGATCGACTTGTCGATGGATTTGTCGATGCTCCGGTCGATCGACTTGTCGACCGAGTTGTCCATCGTGTCCTTGAGCCGGTCGATGGTGCGGTCCATCGTCTGGTCAATGGTGTTCGACGCGTTGGCGTTGAACAGGCCGTCGATCACCTGCTTGAGCCGGCCCTTGGGCGCCAGCACCGGCTTGATCTCTTGGCCAATGCGGAAGCGGAGCGTCTCCTGGAGCTCGAAGTCCAGCGGGTCGTGCATTGCCACCTTCATCCGCCCGCCGCTCTTTCCCAAGGGCAGGATCAGGTGCTTGCGGATGAGGTCGTCAGGGATCGCGTTCACCGCCCCTGGCGGCACGCTGGCGGTGTCGAGGTCGACGAACTCCAGGTTCTGCTGGGCGGCCAACGCTTTGTAGACGTTCGACTCCGAGCAAATCTTCAGATCGACCAGCGCCTCGCCGATCCGCATCTTCTTCTCGGCCGCGTGGGCGAGGGCTTGCTCGACCTCCTTGGGCTGGGTGATGCCCCAATCGACCAGAATCTCGCCGAGCTTCTTCTGCAACTTCGCCATGCCTGCTCCTTCGATGAACCAAAACGCCACGCGGCGGCCGATCTGGTTCGGCCCGGCGACGCGCGACGTCCATTCTACCACGCCAAGCCTACCACACCGCCCCGCCCCCACACAAACCCGTTCACACGACGTACAACACGGGATGTAGCTGCGGGCTGACAGCCCGCAGCTACTTCCTCCTCCGCAGCTTTGTACGCAGCAGGAAGCTCACGCCATGATCTCCCGCGTCGCCCCTTCGTCCTCCTCGTCCGTCGCCTCGGACTTCTTGGGCCTGGTCACCTGCTTGTATGCCTTTTGCAACGCCGCGTCGTCGACCTCGCCCAGCCGCAGGAACGCGCCCTCCTGCTTCTTCGCCGGCTGGGTCAGGTGGTGCGTGAGCAAACCGAGCCGCTCGACGTGCGCGGCAGTGCTCGGGCGGGCATCGTCCGGCGGCGTGATGAGGTGCCGCAACAACGCCGATGCCCGCATCGGCGGGGCGATCAAATCGATTGGCTGTGCGAGTGTCGTCGGCGTCAACACGAACACCCGCGCCGCCCCCGCCATTGGCCCCGGCATCATTACCAGCCACCGGCACTCGGCCAGCTCCCCTACCAGGTGAAACGGCCGCTTCCGCAACGCCGCGATCGCCTCGGCCCGCTGTTTTAGTTCCCCGGCTTTCTCGAAATCCATCGCCGTGCTCGCCGCCAGCATCTGCCCCTCCAGCCGCGCCGCCACGGTCGCGGGCGACCCGACCGCCGCCGCCGCCGCCTCCACGATCTCACCGTATTCCGCCAGACTCACCGCCCCATCACACGGCCCGACACATTTACCCATCTGCCGCCAATTGCACGCCGCCGACGGGGCGTTCTGCAGAAACGAGTAGTCCCGGCACAGCGAAAACAATTCCTCCACCGCATGCACCAGCTTTAGCCCGTCATGTTTGTCCGCCAATGGCCCGAAGTACCGCCCCGTCCGCAGCGTCGGCTCCTTGGTCTTCGTGAACCGCGGGTAAGTCGTCGCCGGGTTCACATGCACCCACCACGCCGGCTTGAACCCCAGCCACCCGGCGTACTGCGCGGGGAACACCCGCCGCGCCACCTCCAGATACACCAGATCCGCCTCGAACGCCGAGTCGACCCGCCGCCACCGCACCCGCCGCACGATGGCCGCCAGATCCGCCCGCTTCGTCGGCCCGTCCGCCGCTCCGAGCCGCCGCCGCAAACTTGCCCGCAAGTTCCGCACACAAAGCAACTGCACCGCCCGCCCCGCGGCGTCCTCCATCAAATAAACCGCATGCCGCGCCGGGACCTTCAGGAAATCATCCCCCGCCACGACCTCTGCCGCGTCGTCCAACAGCGCCTCGCCCTGCCCGCTCATGCACCACCCTACGTCGCAACGCGACGGCCAATCCCGCCGCCGCGATCGGGCCGATCTATGCTGGGCGATGCGGCTCGACGATCTGCTGCGGGACGTGGGCGGGGCGGCGAAGGTGCCGGCGCTGGAGGTGGCGGGCGTGGCCGAGGATTCGCGGCGGGTCGAGCCGGGCGACGCCTTCGTGGCCCGGCCGGGGACGCGGCACCGGGGCGAAGATTTCGTCGCCGAGGCGGTGCGACGCGGGGCGGTCGTGGTGGTGGCGGAGGAGGCTTTGGACGTTAACGTGCCGTGCGTGGTGGTGCCGTCGGCGGCGCAGGCGCTGGGCATGATGGCCCAGCGACTGGCAGGGGAGCCGACGCAGACGTTGAAGGTGTTTGCCGTCACGGGGACCAACGGGAAGACGACGACGTGCCATTTGTTGCGGCACGTGCTGAACACGCTGGGCACGCGGTGCGGGCTGATCGGCACGGTGGAGATCGACGACGGGCGGGCGGTGCGGCCGGCTAAGATGACGACGCCGCCGCCGGTGGAACTTGCCGCGTTGTTCAAGACGATGCTGGCGGGCGGCTGCGGTGCGGTGGCGATGGAGGCGAGCAGCCACGCGCTGGACCAGCACCGGCTGGCCGGGGTGCAGATTCACGCCGCCGGCTTCACGAACCTGACCGACCACCTCGACTACCACGGCACGATGGAGGCCTACGCCGCGGCCAAGGCACGACTGTTCCAGATGCTGCCGCCGGGGGCGACGGCGGCGGGCAACGCCGACTCGCCATGGGCGGATCGGGTGGTCGTCGGCGGCGCGAGGACCGACTTCGGCACCGACGCCGCGTGGTCGGCTGAGAACGTTGAGGTGTCGGCCGCCGGCACGCGGTTCGATTTGCGGAACTGGCAAGGCGACGCCGAGGTGACGCTGCCGTTGATCGGCCGGCACAACGTGGAGAACGCCTTGTGCTGCTGCGCGATGGTCGGCGGCGACGTGGACGACGTGAGCGAGCTGGCCGCCGCCCTCTCGACCGCCCCGCCGGTGCCGGGCCGGCTGGAGCGGGTGGGTGAGGGCTCGCCGACGGTGCTGGTGGATTACGCCCACACCGACGACGCGCTGGCGAACGTGCTGCGCGCCCTGCGGCCGCTGACGGCCGGCCGGCTCCGCGTCGTCGTCGGCTGCGGCGGCGACCGCGACCGCACCAAACGCCCCCGCATGGCGTCGGTCGCCGAGGCCCACGCGGACGACCTCTACCTCACCAGCGACAACCCGCGGACGGAAGATCCGGGCCAGATCCTCGCCGACATGCGGGCCGGGCTGCGTGGGTCGCCGCACTTCGTCAGCGTCGATCGGCGGGCGACGATCCAAGCCGCCATCGCCGACGCCGGGCAGGCGGATGTGGTGCTCATCGCCGGCAAAGGGCACGAAACGTACCAGATCCTCGGCACCGAGAAGCAGCCGTTCGACGATCGCGAGGAAGCCCGCGCGGCGCTGACGGCGCGGAACGTGTAACCACCGCCAGGCTCACCACTTGATCAACCTCGCCCGAACCCCCACTGCCTCGTAGAGGCGGGCCTTCACCGCATGCTCGGACCCTGGGCGTAGCCCCGCCTCTACGAGGCGGTGGGTGCCTCAGCGACGCCCGCAACAAGTCGGGGCGCAGCGACCTGCCTTCTCCGAGGTGAATCGCTTGGCGTCAGACCTTCAGGGCCTGCCGGCCTAATCTGCCGGTCGCCGTGGAGTGTTGTTGATGAAGCCGATTCCGCTCGCCGATTTGCGGCACGCCGTGATGGGGAAGGTGGAGGCGAAGCTGCCGGCCGCCGCGCCGCCGGTGCGGTGCGTGTGCACGGACACGCGGGCGATGAAGCCGGACTCAGTGTTCGTGGCGTTGCGGGGCGAGCGGTTCGACGCCCACGACCACCTCGATGCCGCATGGGCCGGCGGCGCGGCGGTGGCCATTGTGGAGCGGCCGCCGGCGAGCGTGCCGGTCGGGAAGTTCGTCATCGAGGTGCCTGACTCGCGGAAGGCGCTGGGGCGGCTGGCCAACTACGTCCGCCAGCAGATGCGGCACGCCAAGGTCATCGCCGTCGCCGGCAGCAACGGGAAGACCGGCACGAAGGGGTTGATCCACGCCGCCCTGTCGGGGCGGCTCACGGGCAAAGCGAGCCCGGCGAGCTTCAACAACGATGTCGGCGTGCCGCTGACGCTGTTCGACGTCGCCGGTGGCGACGAGTACGTCGTCGTCGAGATCGGCACCAACCACCCCGGTGAGGTCGCCAACCTCAGCCGCATCGCCCTGCCGGACCTTGCCGTCATTACCGGGGCCGGCGAAGAGCATTTGGAATTTTTGCGGGACCTCGACGGCGTCCGGATGGAGAACAGCCAGGTCGCCGCCGGCATGGACAAAGCCCGTGGCCTGGTGATCGTCCACGGCGACGACGCGGACCTGGTGCGGGCGGTCGGGCAGTGGTGGAACGGCCGCGTGTTGACGTTCGGGCTGGGTGAGCAAAACGATTTGTGGGCCGCCGATGTGACCACCGGCCCCGGCGGCACACGGCAGGAGGTGACCGTGCCGCAGATCGGCCGTCACGTGGCGACAAACGCCCTGGCCGCCATGGCCGTCGCTCGCCGACTAGGCGTGCCGGACGACGTGGTGCTCAGCGGCCTCGCCGGCTGCCACGGCCCGCCGTTGCGCATGCAGCCGGCGGTGCTGGGCGACACCCGCCTGATCCTCGATTGCTACAACAGCAACCCCGCCAGCCTCCGCGCGGCCCTCGACACGCTAAGCGAGCTGCCCACCAAGGGCCGGCGGGTGGCGGTTCTCGGCGACATGTTCGAGCTCGGCAACACCGCGCCCGCCCACCATGCCGCCGCCGGCCGCCGGGCGGCCGAGGTCGCCGACGCCGCGATCTTCATCGGCCCCCTGATGGCCGAACACGCCGCCCAAGCCTGTGATCTGCCGGCCGATGCCGTCCGAGTGTTCGATGCCCCGGCCGCGTGCGACTTGCCCGCCCTGCTGCAACCGGACGATCTGGTGCTGATCAAGGGCAGCCGCGGAATGGCGTTGGAGCGCCTGATCGAGTCCCGGCCTGCCTAAAGCGGCTTGCACTTTCATCTGCCCCTCTTGATCCTCGTGCGTCGCTGAGGCCCCCACCGCCGTGGTGACGGCGGGGCTGCGCCTTGGTCGAGAGTCGCTCGGTACAGGCGCAGCCCCGCCGTCACCACGACGGTGAGGGTTTCAGCGACGCACGCAAAAGAGGATGCGCGAGTGAAAGTACAAACTGCTCTAGACGCAGAGGCGCGAGCCGAAGTACGTTTAGATTTGTGGTTCGCCCACAAGCCGGCGTCGCTCACTCCACCGGCAGGACCGTCGATTCCCGCGCGAGGGTCGCCTTGGCGATTTCGGCTTCGTTTTCTTGCATGGATTGATCGGTGCCGACGTACACCGCCCAGCCGCGGCTGCCTCGGATGAGGAGGATGGAGCGGAGCTTGTACCGCTCGGTGCCGACGACGAAGCGGAGGGCGCGGCGGTCCTCGTCCCACGTTTTTTCCAGCACCTCCACCTCGCCCTCGTCGGCACGGACGGCCGGGAGGTAGCCGAGACGGAAGGCGATGGTGTGGCTCATGCTCGTGGCGAACACCGGGACCGGCGTGCCGAAGTACGCGATGCCGTAAGCCGTGGCGCCGGTCGGGCTGACCCAGACCCAATGGGCCTTGCCCGGCGGCTTGGGCGGCTTCTGTTCCAGCGTCCACCCCGCCGGCGGCGTGGGCACGGCGTCGAGCTCCGCCTGGAAGGTCGGCTGCGTCGTCGCCACCGCCCGCTGCTCCGGGTCGCGCGGGCCGCACCCGGCGAGCAGCGCGCAGCACACAACAGCCGCAACGACAAGGCCGCGGCCGAGAGTTGGGCTGGAAGTGCGGGAGATCCGCAAGTTACTTCTTCTTGAAGCCGTACTTGCCGCCGAACTTCTTCTGGAAGCGGTCGACGCGGCCGGTGGTGTCGACGAACGACTGCTTGCCGGTGAAGAACGGGTGGCTGGCGCTGCTGATGTCGACCTTCACCAGCGGCAGCGTCTTGCCCTCGTGCTCGATGGTGTCCTTCGTCGCGACGGCCGAGCGGGTCAGGAACGTGCCGCGGTCGCCGTCCTGGAACACGACGAGGCGGTAATCGGGGTGGATGTCAGCTTTCATGGCGGGGTGCAGGGTAGGGAGGGAGTTGGACGTGGTGAAGCGGGGGGAGAAAGTTTGACGTGGTGAAGTATGACGTGGTGAATTGCGAAAGAAGTGGCAGCCCGGATCCGGCAATTCATCATGTCACACTTCACCACGTCAAACTTTCGCCCCCCCGCTTCACCACGTCCCACTTCTAATCCGCAATCGTCTCCCCCGCGTCCCGCGCGGCCGAGTGACTCATCACCTTCTCGTCGAGGTTCAGGTGGGCGACGGCCGGGTTGTCCTCGGTGAAGTTGTCCTGCGGGGCGTAGCCGAAGATTTCGCGGCCGGTGGTGATGTCCATGCGCTTGAACCGCCCCTCCGAGAGGCCGTGGACGATGGCGAACTGCACCTCGTTGGCGTCGATCGACCGCTGGATGAGCTGCGTCAGGTCGCGTTCGCTCACGAAGCAGTCCATGAGCGGCAGGGCGTCCTCCTGCTCCATCTTCTCCTCCGGCTGGAACGCGCCGATGCGGATGACGATGCTGGAGAGGTTTTCCTGCTCGGCCATGTACCGGGCGAGGGCCTCGCCGAAGCATTTGCTGACGCCGTAGAGGTCGCCGGGGTTGACGGGGTCCGACGTTTTGACCTGGACGTCGGCCGGGTAGCCGCTGACGGCGTGGATGCTGCTGGCGTAGATCACCCGCCGGCACCCGGCGAGCTTGGCGGCGCGGAAGACGTTGTACGTGCCGGCGATGTTCACCGGCAGCACGGTCGCCCAATCGGCCGAGGGCGATGGGTCGGCGGCGAGATGCACCACCGTGTCGACGCCTTGGCAAAGCTTTTCGATCTCCGCCTGGTTCGTCACGTCGCCCTGCACGATCTCGCCGACGCCGAGTGCCTCGACGGTCGCCTTCTCGTCGTCGCCGAAGACCATGAGCCGCAGGTCGTAACGGTCGGCGGAGTGCTGGCTGAAGTACGACCCGATGTTGCCGCCGGCCCCGGTGACGAGCACCTTCCGCCGGACGTGCGGCGTATCGGAGAGCTGCTTGGACGAGACGAAGCTGAGGGCCATGCCGCCGCGGATGCACAACCGGTGCCAAAGGGGGAAGTTGTTGGTCAGTCGTTGTCGGTTGTTGGTCCGGAACCAGCAACCAGCTACCAACAACCAGCAACTCAGCTCGCCAGCGCCAACTTCGCCCGGGCCCGACGCATCCGCTGCTCCTTGCGGGCCTGGGTCGCGTCGTCGGTGGCGACGCTCTTGGTGGCGTCGTCGAGTTGCTGCTTCGCCGCCGCGGCGTCGATGTCGGCCACGGGCATGGCGTCGTCGGTGAGGATCGTGAGCTTGTTGTCCTTCATCTGGGCCACGCCGCCCTCGACGTAATACTGCTGCTCGGCCCCGCCCCGCCGCACGACGAGCGGCCCCTCGCCGAGCTGGGCCAAGAGCGGTGCCCGGTTGTCGAGGATGCCGACCTGCCCGTCGAACGCCGGCAAAACGGCCGACTCCACGGTGTCGTCGAGCAGTTGCCGCTCGGGCGTGACGATGACGCACTGGAAGCTCATGGCCCCAGCGTATGCCGGCCGAATCGGGTTGTGCAGCAGGGCGTTGCCCAAGCGTT
Source organism: uncultured Tepidisphaerales bacterium (assembly GCA_964386435.1). Taxonomy (GTDB): domain Bacteria; phylum Planctomycetota; class Phycisphaerae; order Tepidisphaerales; family Tepidisphaeraceae; genus CAYLSV01. The sequence continues at coordinate 25,147 of CAYLSV010000016.1, read as the reverse complement.
CGGGTTTGGCTACGCTCACCCCCACGTGAGCCACCGCGCCCGAGCGCGGTGGCGTCTGTTTGCCAACCGCCGGCCCCGCCGCAGACGTTCGTCGTCTGCCGCGTGCTGCCCGGCCCGTCCCGCCGGTGCGCGGGGGAAACGCGGAAACGCCATGCAATACATCAGCGCCGAGGAGAAGCAGCGCCTGGACGACAAGCTGCGCAGCCTCAACGAGAAAAAGGTCGAGGTTCAGGGCCGCATCACCACCGCCGCCGCCCTGGGCGACCTCTCGGAGAACGCCGAGTACCACTTCGCCAAGGAAGAAAACCGGAACCTGGAGAAGGAACTCTCGGACTTGCAGGCCAAGTTGCAGAACGTCGCCGTTGTCGACGGCGAGGAGCTGCCGGAGGACATGGTCTTCCTCGGCCAGACGGTCAAGCTGCTCGACACCGACCTCGACGACGAGGAACTGGTCCGCATCGTCGGCGAGGTCGAGGGCAGCGAGGAGGACGACGAAGAGGACGTCATGACCGTCAGCAGCAGCAGCCCGCTGGGCGAAGCCCTCATGAAACGCCGCGTCGGCGAAACCGTCACCGTCGAAGGCCCCCGCCGGTCGATGACCTATAAGATCATGGAGATCATGCCCGCGGCGTGACCTCTCGGTCGCAAACCTTCTTCAGAACCCGCTGAGCTCCGCCACCGCAATCCCTTGCTCGCCGGCGACGGTGTAGTACAGCCACAGCCGGCATTCGTCCCGCAGCAGGCACGGATCGCGGAGCTCGTGCACCGAGCCGTTCTGCGCCCCACGCAAGCTGATCCGCACCGGCTCATTCACGCCCTCCCACGCATGCTCCGGCCGCAGCAGCGGGCGGCGCTCAACCATGGCCCACTCGTCCCACGGGCCGCTCACGTCCAGCCGGGCGTGCAGCAATTGCTCCGGGGCGTCGCCCCACCGGCTGTAGATGATGTGGACCGCCTCACCCAACACGACCACGGCGAAGTGCCGCCCGGACACGTCCAGTTCACGCGGCCGCATCTCGAACGCTTGCGGGTAACGCTGCCCGTCGGCCCCGCGAAACAGTCGCCCCTCCGCGGTGACGGCAAACGGCTCGTCGCGGACGTGGAACAGCCGCAGATAGGGTCGCGCAATTGCCGCCGGCTCGACCGCCCATGTCAGCCCGTCGTCGCTGGTCGCCCGCGAAGTCGGCTGATTCACCGCCGGCAGCGTCGGCCCGCCGCAGCCGTGGAAGTACATGACCAGCTCCCGCCGCTCCTCGTCCACGTGCACGTCTGGCGACGCGATGTGGTGCTGGTACGGCGTCGTTTCGATCGGCATCACGCCCGGTTCATGCACCCGCCACGGCCCGCCCGGCTCATCGGAAAATGCCAGCCGGATGAACTTGCCCTGGTGGTGTCCGAAGTACATCGCATACCGCCCCGGCAAATCAAGCCACCCCGGCACGCGAATCACGCTCGGCCCGTTAAGGTTCTGGCCGAGCGACTCGTGCGTCGCCGGGGTGATGATCGGGTTGTCCGGCAGCCGATTGGCGGTCATGCCGACAACGTAGGTCGGCCCCGCTATGCTTCTTGGCGAGCCGCCAGCGTAGCTCAGTTGGTAGAGCAACGGTTTTGTAAACCGTAGGTCGTGAGTTCGAGCCTCACCGCTGGCTTTTGTCCGAATCGCCGCGTCGCCTGACGATCCTCGCTGAGCCGCTCATCGTCTGCCGGCTCAAGCCCGACGCCGCCCGACCGAAGTGGGCCCGCGGCCGATTCGTCAGCATCACCCGCACGGGCGATGAACTGTCGATCATCTGTGCCCAGCGCTACCTGCCGAAGAAGCGCGGCAAAAGCTTGAAGATCGAGGGGCCGTTCCACGCCCTGACCCTCGCCGGCCCGCTCGACTTCAGCGAGATTGGCGTGCTGCTCGCCCTGCTGCAACCGCTGGCCGCCGCCAAGGTCCCGGTGCTGGCGATCAGCACGTTCGACACCGATCACCTGCTGATCCGCGAGGGCGATCTGCACGCGGCGGTGGATGCGCTTCAAACGAGCGGGTGCGTCGTGCATGCCCAAGAACTGAAGTAGCCGCGGGGCGGGCTTTGCGGCTACCTCGTGTCATCAAGTCAATACGCCCGTACGAGGAGTGCCCGCGGGTAGCTGCGTTGCAGGATTTGCCGCCAGTCCATGCCCTCGGCCGCCATGCCCGCCGCGGCCCACTGGCTCATGCCCACGCCGTGGCCCCAGCCGCGGCCGTTCTGGAAGACGAACCCGTCGCCGGTTGGCACCACGTCGAAGAACGTGCTGCGCAGCACGAAGTCGCCGCCGTTGAGCGCCGGCCGCAGCTCCTCGGGCAGGAGGTCGAACTCGCGGCGGTTCTCGTCGATCACCCGGAACGCCGCCGGCCGGCCGCCGGGGCCGCGGCGGGTGATCTCCAAATTCTGCACCTGCCCGACGCCCGCCACGGCATGCCCCCGCCGCTCGCCCCAGGCCCGCAGCCGTCGGGTGGCGTCGCGACGGCTGAGCGTCACCGGCGGCCACGTCCAGAAGTCGGCCTCGTCGCCGAAGTCGCCCAGCTCCTGCGCTGACAACGGCGGGATCGCCGGCTCGCCGTAAACGTCGGCCACGCTGCCCGTCGCCCCGCCGGCGCTGCTGTGGAAGTACGCCTTGAAAATCTTCTCCTCGCCCCGCTCGCCCCATGCCAGCACCACGCCCCGCGTCGCCTCGACGGCCGCGTTGGTTGCCTCCCGCTCCACGCCGGCCCCGCTGTAGACCTGGTCGCCGGTGTCCGGCGCGAGGTCGAAGTGGCCGAAGTCCCGCGTTCGCGCCTGGTAGAGCGCGTACGTCCGGGCCGCCACCGCCTGGGCCTTGAACGCCTCCGGCTCGCCCAGCCCGCCGACCTCCGGCGGCAAGACGCCCCGCAGATACAGCTCGATGTCCACCACGTTCACCACATCAAAAACCGCCGCCCGCTCGTCGTCCGGCACCAGCCGAATCGCCCCGTGATACGCGTCGCCATCCACCGTGATCGTCACGCCCTCCCCGCGCGGCAGCAGCGTCAGGTCGTCGCCGCGGAAGCTCGCCGTGCCGATCTGCCACCCGCCCTGGGCCCGGCGGATCGGCAACGCCCCGACATCCGGCAGCACGTTCCGCTGCGCCTCGGTCTGGGCCACCAACTCCCCGCCGCCGACGCTCACCTGCTGCACGTCCGCCGCCAGCCGCACCCGCACGATCGGCACCTCCGCCGCCACCTCCGGCCCCGCCGCCGGCTCGTTGGCACACCCGATCAGCACCATCGGCAACAGCAGGAGAAGGCAGCCCAACCGCATCATGCCGCAGCCTATGCGTCGGCCAGCAGCGTCCGACGACTGACTCACGCCGCCTCTTCATCGGGCATGTAGAACTGTCGCCGCCGACCGTCCGCGTCCGTCTGCTGTTCCTGCCGACGGCCGTCCTGTTGCCGGCCGTCCTGCTGACCGTCGCGCGAATCCTGCCGCGCCTGCTGCCCGGCGTCGACCGGGGCGGTTTGGCGGACGTTGAGCCGATCGACGTTCAGCCCGGTCGCCTCCAGCGCGTGCTTGAGCTGCTGCAACGACTTGCCCAGCGCGTTCGCCGCCTCAGTGCTCGGCGTGATCAGCGCAACCTGGGCCGTGCCCTCGACGACGCGCACCCGCACCACCACGCTGCCCAGCGTCGGCGGGTCGAGCCGCATCTGCACGTCGCCGCCGCCCTTGGTCACGGTGGTGCGGACGTGGCGGATGAGCTGCTCGCCGTTGTCGCGCATCACCTGCCGCGGATCGGTTGGCGCGGCGTCGACCGAACGCATCGGCATCGACTGCGTCGGCTCCATTGTCGGCCGCGGCAACGCCTCGACCATCGGCTGCGGCCCAGCATCCACCGGACGCGGCGCGGCCACCTCGTTCGCCGACGTTGTAACCGGCGCGGCCTCGGACATCGGGCGGGCAACCACCGGCTGCTCCGCCTGCACGTCGACCGCGACGTTGGCGGACGAGTCGACGGAAACGACCGGCGCATTCGGATCGGGCACCGCCTCGGCCGCACGCGGTTGATCCGGCTTCACCGGTTCATCCGCAACCGCCGGCCGCACCGCGGCAGCAACGGCGGACAACGCGGGCTCCTCAGAAATCACCGCCGCCACCTCGTCACCCGTGGCCGCGACTTCCGGTGAAGGCCGCTCCTCAGCGGTGACATCAACCGGCTTCTCCGCACCAGGCCGCGGCCGGCTCGGCGACTCGAACCTCAGCGGCGGGGCCACCACTGCTTGCTCGATTGGCTCCGGCGCGTCGGTCGCCGCCTCGACCTCGGTTGACGCAACTGGCACCGGGGCAACTTCAACAACCGATCCATCGGCGACCGACTCAGGCTCGACCTCGAGAGGCGTTTCGTCGGCCATCTCTTCGACCACAAGCTCAACCGAATCGGCTGGCACCGCCGCGACCTCATCGGGTGCCGCTTCATCAAATGCCGCAACCGGCACGGCCGCCGCGATCTCCACGGGAGCGGCAAGCACCGGCGGCTCATCCGAGCCTTCTTGATCGCCGGCCGAAGCGTCAGCCACGTCGGCGGCCGCGGCCTCGTCTTCCGCCGAAGCTCCCACGTCCTCGGCGGCGACTTCAACTTCCTCGTCCGCCGCCTCGCTCGGCCTCGCCCGGCCCTCGGCGGCACGGACCTCGGCGGCGAAATCGGGTCGATCGGCCGACGCCTCCTTACGGGGCGACGGTGCGGCGGGGGCGGGGATGGGTTGGATCGGTTTCACTTGCATGGTGGCCTCTCGGCGTCAGACGTTGCCTCAGACGTTGCCCCTGCTCGCCACGGCCCCCGCCATCTCCTCAACCGACTCCGCCGACCGCATCTCGGCCATCACCCGCTGCAGGAAATCCCGCTCATCGGGCTGCTTGAACTCCTTCACGATCTTCCCCGCCGACCGCGACTTCATCGCCGCCAAGTACGTTGCCACGGCCGGCTCGTCCATGTTCAGGAAAAGGTCCTTCGCCTGCTTGGCCGGCATCGACTCGTAAAATGCCAGCGTCGACTGGAACCCCTCATCCGCCGCGAGCTCCGCCTGCCGATCCACCTTCTGCGCCAGCGCCGCCTCGCCGGCCTCAACCGCCTGCCGATCGGCAAGCACCTGGCGTTGGGCGAGTGTGAGCTGGCGGCGCAAATCAATCATCTCCCGGCCGCGACGCTCAAGCTCCTGGGCCTGCGCGGCAACGGCTTCATCAACTTGAGCCGTCACCGCGACGTGCGGTGTGGCCGGCTGCTCGGCGAGCAATTGCTCCAACCGCTCCAGCGCCGTCGGCGGTTCCGGCTCCACCTCCTCGATCACCACCTCCGGCTCCTCCGGCGGATAAAGCACAGCCTTCAACTCGGCGAACCGCTCGCCGTCGAGGCCGGTTGTTTGCCACACGTACACCGCGTAGCCGGCGACGGCGAAGAAGTTGAAAGCCATCACGACGGTCAGGGCGAAGGCGATGCGCTTGAGGAAGTTCATGTCAAGCCGATCGGGGTGGAAGCTGTTTGCTTGGCGAAGGTCATCTGCGTGGCGGCCTCATCGGCGGCGGCGTCCTCGCGGCGGCGGCGGTCTGTTCGCCACTGTTGCTCCTGCTTGTCGCGGAGCGTCTCAATTGCCTTGCGCCGCCTGGCCGCCTCGGCCAACCGCTGTCGGGCGGTTTCGACGTCCCGCTGGGCCAACGCCAGCCGCCGGACCTTGTCGCCGCCAACCGTGGCGACGCTGTTGAGGTATCGGCGATGCGCGGCCAGCGTCTGCAGATTTATCGGGCCTTGCAGGTGCCGGCCTGCACTCATCCACTGTGCCGCGGCGTCCGATTGCCCCTGCAAATCCCGCAGTTCTTCCTCGATCGCCACCACCTTCCGCCGCGCTTCGGCAACGGCGGACTGGGCGACCGTCTCCTCCAGCTCACGCTGCCGAAGCACGGTGTCGAGGCGGAACTTGAACTGGGCCATGCATCGCCTCTGTCATCAAGCCGCGGGTTGCGCCTGAGCCGGCCGCTGGCGCAACTCAGCGGCCTTTTGCTCGATCTTCAGGAACAAACCTTCAAGCGCCGACGTTGACGCCGCCAAGTCCGGCCGCTCGTCGCCCCGCTGCTGCAGGAACGCCTTGATGTCGTCCTGCACCGCCACGGCCAGATCCTGCTCTGCATTCTGACCCGGCACGTACGCGCCAACACTAATCAAATCCTCGATGTCGCGGTAGGCCGCTTCAACACGTAATACCCGTTCGGCCCGCTGCCGGTGGATGCCGTCGACCACGTCGTTCCTTACTCGGCTGATCGAGTGCAGAACATCGATGGCCGGGTAGTGACCCTTCGCCGCCAGATCGCGGCTGAGCAGGATGTGACCGTCGGCAATCCCCTTGACCGCGTCGGGGATCGGCTCGTCGAAGTCGTTGCCTTCCACCAACACCGTGTAGAAACCGGTGATGCTGCCTTGCTCCGTCTTTCCCGCCCTCTCCAAAATCTGCGGCAACAACGCAAACACACTCGGCGGGAAGCCCCGCGTCGCCGGCGGCTCACCCGCGGCGAGGCCAATCTGGCGTTGTGCCTGCGCGAGGCGGGTGAGCGAATCCATCAGTAAAAGAACGTCGGCGCCTTCATCCCGAAGCGACTCGGCCACTGTGCAGGCGACCTTGGCCGCCCGCACTTTCAACAGTGGCGGGTCATCGCCGGTGGCGACGATGACCACGCACCGCTTCAAGCCCTCTTCGCCGAGTGCTTCGTGGAGGAACTCTTGAACCTCGCGTCCGCGTTCGCCGATGAGGGCGATGACGCTGACGTCGGCGGAGGTTTGCTTGGCGATGCTCGCCATGAGCGTCGACTTGCCGACGCCGGGGCCGGCGAAGAGGCCGAGGCGTTGGCCTTGGCCGCAGGTCATCAGGGCGTCGATGCAGCGGGTGCCGGTGCTGATCGGCTGGCGGATCAGGCGGCGCTCCAGCGGGTCGGGCCGGCGGCCGTCGAGGCGGCGGAGCTTGCCCCGCGGCAGCGGCCCGAGGTTGTCGATTGGCCGGCCCGCCCCGTCGATGACGCGGCCGAGCAAGCCGGTGCCGGTCGGGATGCGCGGGCCGCCGGCGACGTTGCTCACGCGGTCGCCGCGACTGATCCCGCGAGCCTCGGCCAGCGGCATGAGCAGCGTGCCCGTTTCAGTGAAGCCGATGACCTCGGCGTCGATCATCCGCCCGGCCGCCGTGTTGATCCGGCACAAGTTCCCCACCGGCAACGGGAGATTCGCCGCCTCGACCGTCAGGCCAGTCATGCGGCGGACCTGCCCCGTCACGCCGACACTCACGGCACCGGCGATGCCGTCGACCATCTCGGCGGTGGCAAACGGAGAACTCACGTGTTCTCCGGCAAAAGCTCGGCGGCGAGGCGATCGAGCTGCGTCTGCAAGTCGGCGTCCACCGTGCCACCGGCGGCGTGAACGCGGCAACCACCGGGCGTCACCGACTTGTCCGGCATCACGGCCGCATCGGCCAGCGCCGGCCACTCGACGCCCAGCAGCGGCAGCGCCTCGGCCAGTGCCGACGCCTGGTCCGGGTGGATCGCCAACCGCAGCGCCCCGGCATCGGCGACACAGCGGGCGGCGGCCGTGACGTTCGCCTTCAGCACCTCGACGTCCAGCGCGCCCTGCCGCTTCGTCACCTTCTCGGCCACCGCGACGGCCAGCGCCGTCACGTGTTCGGCGGCGGCGTCGTGCAGCGCCTGGTGCCGCTGACCGATCTCGTTGAGCATGCCGGCGAGGGCACCGGCGAACTCCCGCAATTCGGTCGCCTGCTGCTCGAAAGCCTCCTGCCGTCCGGCTTGCTCGCCGTCGGCTCGCCCGGCCACCACGCCTTCGGCGTGGCCTTCGGCGTGACCCTGCTCGGCCGCCTGACGCCGTATCGTCTCGGCCTCCGCCGTCGCCGCCGCCTTCACCTCGGCCGCTTGCCGGTGGGCCTCTTTCATCAGATCGACGGCCTGCCGCTCCACATCGTGGAAACTGAAGGTGTCAAGCCGCGAGGCGGTGATTGCTTTGACGAGAGGCATGAGCGGAAGTGATGAGTAATCAGTAACGAGTACCGAGTAATGTTTCTTACAGCAAACGCATCAACAAAGACTCGGTACTCGGTACTCGGTACTCGGGCTTACACCACCATGTCAGTGTCCGCGCCGCGGCCGGCGATGACGATCTCGCCGGAGTCTTCCAAGCGGCGAACGACGTCGACGATTTTCTGCTGGGCCGCCTCCACGTCGCTGACGCGGACGGGGCCCATGTACTGCATGTCCTCCTGGATGAGTTTGCTGGCTCGATCGGACATGTTCTTGAAGACCTTGTCCTTGAGCTCGTCGCTGGCCGTCTTGAGGGCGAGGCCGAGCGTCTCGTTGTCGACCTCCTTGAGCACACTCTGAATGCCCTTGTCGTTGACGAGCAGCACGTCCTCGAAGACGAACATGAGCCGGCGGATGTTCTCGACGAGGTCCGGATCCTCGGCTTCGAGGCCCTCCATGATGCCCTTCTCCGTCGAGCGATCGGCGAGGTTGAGCATCTCCGCGACGTTCTCCACGCCGCCGGTGGTCTCGAAGCTTTGGCTGACCATGTCGCTGATCCGACCTTCGAGGCCGCGCTCGACTTCGCTGATCACCTCGGGGTTGGTCTGCTCCATGTTGGCCACGCGCTTCACGACCTCCACCTGCTTCGGGCTGGGCAGACCGATGAGGATTTCGCTCGCCTTCTGCGGGGCGAGGTGGGCGAGGATCAGGGCGATCGTCTGCGGGTGCTCGTCCTGAATGAACGCCAGCAGATTGTGCGTGTCGGCCTTCTGCAGGAAGCTGAACGGTGTGGTTTGCACCTGCTCGGTCACGCTCTTTATAATGCGGTCGGCCTCCTCGGGGGACAGCGACTTGCTGAGCAGTTGCCGGGCGTATTCGAGGCCGCCCTCGCCGACGTAGTTGTTGGCCAGCGCCAGGTGGTAGAACTCGCCGAAGACTTCGCGGCGGTGCTGCAAGCTGACCTTGCGCATGCTCGCGATCTCGCGGCTGACCTCCTCGATCGCCTTGGGCGGCAGCAGCTTCATCACGCTGCTGGCGGCCTCCTGCGGGAGGGTGAGCAGCAGCACAGCGCTCTTGCGAATGCCGTTGAGCGTGGTCGGGACCGGCGGCGGCGTGGGTTCGGCGGGGACGAGCGCTTCCATCGTTTTCTCCTGAACTAACGGCTAATCGTCGAGCCAGCGGCGGACGAGGTTGGCGGCGGCCTCGGGGTTGTCGCCGACGAGTTGCTGGACCTGCTCGACCATTTGCTTCGCCTCGATCGTCTCGGGGTCGGCGTCCTGGGCGTCCATGATCGTCGCCTCCTCGCCGACCTCGCCGATGGCCATCTCGCCGCGGAGGGTGGCCAGGGCGTTGTGCAGGTCGGGGATCTCGGTGGTGACGGTCGGGCCGCTCTTGCTGACCATGCGGAGCACGGCGAAGACGGCGCCGGCAGCGAGTAAGGTGAGGACGATCGACTTGCCGTGCGTCGTCAGCAGGGCCAGCGGCTCGATCCCGCCGGGCAGGGTGAAGCCGGCGACCTCGGTGGCCGCCTCGCCCGCGGCGGGGCCGGCGGCGTCGGCGTAGGTGTTGACGCTAATGCCGCTCGGGTCGGCCATGTTCGTGCAAGCGACGATGTCGGCCCGGACGGTGTCCAGCACGCGCTGCTCGACCTCGGTGAGTTGATCGGGCGTGGGCTCTTCCTCCACGCCGGGGTTCAGCCGCTTCCACTCGGCGGCGACGTAGCTCCACGGGACGCGGACGGCGGCGCTGACGACCTTTGGCGTGCCGGCGGGGGTGAAGCTGTGCTCCTCGGTGCGGGAATGGTCGACGTAGTTGTCGACCTCGGTCGTCTCGCTGCTGGTCGATTCGCCGCCGCCGTACATCTCGTCCCACAGGCTGCCGCCGGTGTTGGGAATGGCGCCGGGCTCGGTGGGAGCGCTGGTCGACTTGCTCTCGCTGAGCTGGCTCGTTTCGCTGCGGGGGGCGGCGACGACCTGGTCGGGGTCGACCCGGTGGCTGCGCATCTCGCGGCGGGTGTTGTCGATCTCCACCGTGACGCTGGCGACCAGCTGCGGGATGAAGTCGAGTTGGTTGTAAATCTTCTGCTCGTAATGCTGCTCGAGGCGGGCCCGCTGCTCGAAGAGGTCGTTCGCGGCGGCCATGTGGCCGTCGGGGTCGGCGACGTCTTGGCGAAAGCCGTTGACGGTGACTTTGACGGCCGAGCGCTCAAGGCCGGGGACCAGGCCGCAGACAATGTTGACGGCCCCCTCGATCATTTCGCGGTCGGCCGTCTTGCGGCCGTCGCGGGTGCTAAGGGCGATGGCGGCGGTCGGGGCGTCCTGCTTGCCGATGCGGCGGCGGGTGCTCATGCCCAGCACCACGTCGGCCTGGCTCACGCCGGGGAAACCGGTGATGATCTCGCACAAATAACGCCGCTTCGCCTCGCGGAGGTACTCGTCGGTCTTGAGCGAGCTGTCCCACGCGCTCATCTTCTCGACCATCCGCTCGAACGCGGCCGAGGGGTTGCGCGGCAAAGCGTTGCCCATGCCCATGACGCTGATGGCTTCGAGCTGCCGGCCGGCGGGGACCATGACGCGATCGCCCTGCACCTCGAACGGGATGCCGGCGGCGGAGAGGGCGCTGCGGATCGGGCCGATCTCCTCGGCGACAAGCGCCTGATCGAGCACCGGCAGCATGGACGGCTGGGCGGCTTTGTCGGCCCACCAAAGGACCGTGAGGGCCATGACCGCCACGAGCGCGGCGGCCAGCATCTTCTGGCTGGCCGTGAGGCCGGCAAGCTGGCTTTGCAATCGCGCTAGTTGTTCGCGGATCATGTCCACCGGGCTGCCCTCCTGGCGTGCCGACTTGGGGTTCACCAACAAAAACGGGTCCCAACGGTTATCGGCCGTCCTGGCCGCTGCCCGTTAGATCGGCATGTTACGGACTTCTTCATAAGCCGTCATCAACTTTGTCCGCACGGCAAGCAAAGTTTTCAGCGCCAAGTCGCCCTTCTCCACCGCCGTCATCACGCCGGCGAGGTCGTCGGTGCGATTGGCCGCCAGATCCTCCACGGCATGGCGGGCGTCGTTGTTCAGCTTCGCGACCTCGCCGACGGCCCCCTTGAGGGTGTCGGTGAAGCTCCCGGTTTCAGCCGGCTTGCCCAGCGGTTGGAGCTTGGGCAGCGCGGGGAAGACGACGGCGGCGGTGCGGTTGATCATGGCAATTTGTCTGACAAAGCGGTGGCGTTACCCGACCATGCGGAGCGTGGCGTTGATCATCGCCTTGGTCGTTTCGATCATCGTGACGTTCGCCTCGTAGGCGCGGCTGGCATCCATCATGTTCACGCTCTCGATGGCGAGATCGACGTTGGGCCGGCTGACAAACCCGTCGGCGTCGGCGTCGGGGGGGCCGGGCTCAAAGATGCGGCGTGGGGGCGACGTGTCCTTCTGGATCGAAGCGACGCTGACGCCCGGCCCGCCGTCGGGGCGTTGGGGCTGGAAGACCACGAATTGCCGCTGGTATGGCTTGAGCGTGCCGTCGGGTTGGCGGGCGGTGTCGATGTTGGCGAGGTTGTTCGCCACGGTGTCCATGCGCAGCCGCTGGGCGGTCAAGGCGCTGGCGGCGGTGTCGATTGAGCCGATCATGGGGGAAATCTCCTAGTGTCAGGCGACGCGGCCGCTGATGGCCATGTGCATTTGGGCGTACTGCTTGCGGAGCAGCTCGGTCATGGCGTTGTGGCGAAGGGCGTTTTTTGCCGACTCGGTCATGAGCTGTTCCATGGAGCGGTTGCCGCGGTCGTGGTAAAGGATGCCGCCGGCGGCGCCGGGCTCCAGCGGCTGGGCCGGGCCGATCGGGCGGCCGGCGCGTTGGCGGTCGAGTTGGTCGCCGAGTGCCTGATCGAAGGCGCTTTGCGAGAAGTCTTTCTGCCGGTAGCCGGGCGTGCCGGCATTGGCGACGTTCTCAACGATCAGCGCCTGCCGTTTGGCGGCGAAGCGGATGGCCGAGGTGAGCGTCGGGGTGGCGGTGTCGCCGAGGATTTTGCCGATGAACTGGCTCATATCAGATGCTCCGATCAGGTTCAGGCGGCTTCGCTCAGAACGCCTTCTTCGCGCCACTTCTTGAGTTTCATGCCCAGTGTGCGGATGCCGATGCCCAGGGCGGCGGCGGTGCGGGCGCGGTGGCCGTTGTGGCGGTCGAGGGCGGCGAGTATGGCCTGCTTCTCGATCTCGGCCAGCGGTTGGTCGGCGAAGTCTAACCGGGCCGGCGTGTGCGGCGGCGTGGCGAGCGGCATGTGGGCGAGCCACGGGCCGATGGTCGCGGCGCGGATCAGATCGGGGTCGGCCTCCAGAAGAGCCGCCCGTTCCAAGATGTTTTGCAGTTCGCGGACGTTGCCGGGCCAAGCGTGGCGGGCGAGCATCTCCAGCGCCGCCGGTTCGACGACCCGCATCGGGCGGCTCGTTCGCCGGGCATGGTCGGCGAGGAAGTGGGCGGCGAGGTCGGCCACGTCGCCGACGCGGTCGCGTAGCGGGGGCAGGTCGATTGGCAGCACGTTGAGGCGGTAGAAGAGGTCCTGCCGAAACGTGCCGGCGGCGACGGCCTCTTCGATCGGGCGGTGGCTGGTGGCGACGACGCGGGCTGTGACTTCAGGTCGTTCGAGCACGCCCAGAAGCTTGCACTGCAACGTGCAATCGAGTTCGCCGACCTCGTCGAGCAGCAGCGTGCCACCGGCGGCGTGGGCAAAGCCGCCACGGTCGCCGAAGATGTCGGCATCGAGTTGGGCGGCGTCGGCGGCGGCGCAGTCGATGGTCACGAACGCCCCGCCCCGCCGCGGCCCGGCGGCGTGGATGGCGTGGGCGACCACATCCTTGCCGGTGCCGGTCTCGCCACGGATGAGCACGACCGAGTCGGACTCGGCGATGACGGTGATCTTCCGCCGCACGTCCCGCATCGCCGCCGACTCGCCAATCAGCGGGCGAATCTCGAGTTCCTCAGTCACGGGTGCCGTGAGCAGCGCCTTCGACACCGCCAGCCGCAGATCGTCGAGGCTGAAGGGTTTTTGCAGGTAGTCGCTCGCCCCGTGCCGCAGCGCGGTGACGGCTGTGTCGAGGTCGGCGAAGGCCGTCATCAACACCACGGCCAGCGACGGCTGAAATCCCTTGGCCCGGGCGATCAGCTCCAGCCCCGACTCGCCCGGCATCCGCAAGTCGGTGAGCAACAGGTCCGCCGGCCCCTGGGCGAGCAGGTCGAGCGCCTTGTCCGCATCCGCCGCCGGGGCGACGTCGTGACCATCGCGGGCCAGCGCCGCGGCGGCCGACTCCCGCAGCACGGCTTCGTCGTCAACGAGGATGATGCGGGCCATGCGGGCGTGCCTCCGGGGTGGGTCAGAAACAACGTCGCACCAGCGGCGACGACAACCTGTTTATCGGACTTCGGCCGAAGTTGCGCCAGCAGGAGCCGCAGATTTCGCACGACCAGGGACGACCAGCGCACGTCACGCCGACATCCTGCCGCACCCCAATATTGGGAGGGTGATATCGACATAACAAGAAGCTATCCTGTTTTTCCCATTGGCGGCGACCTGTCGTTGCCGGCCATTCCCGACTTCTGGAAGATGCTATGACCTCAAAGCTCCGCCACGTTCGCCCGCTCCGCCGCCCCGCCCTCACGGCGATCCTCACCGCCGCCGCCCTCGCCGCCCCGGCCACCGCCGCCACGATCACCAGCGGCACAACGACGATTATTGCCGAAACCACCACCGCCGCGCCCGACGGCAACGGCACCTTCTCGCAGTTCGCTGCCCCAGTCTTGAATATCGAGGGGCGCGTAGCATTCCAGGGGTCCCTCAACGGCACTAGCGGCGTCTCAAGCGACAACATTGGGATCTTCCGTGGCGACGGATCAACGTTGACAGAGATCGCTCGCAAAGGTCAAGCTGCTCCAGACAACAACGGTGTTCTCTCTTTTCTTGGACCTCCTGCGATGACCAACACGGGACAGGTGGCGTTCAATGGTCGGCTCACGGGCACGAGTGGTGGAAGTAGCAACGTCGCAGTCAGCCTCCTTGGCAACGGCGTGACTTTGACGCAAATCGTCCGCGAAGGCCAGACCGCCCCGGACAGCAGCGGAGACTTCATGTCTTTCTCTGATCCTGCCATTAATGACAATGGGCAGACGGCGTTCGTTGGCTATTTCCCGAACCCGTCTGGCCAGCCTTGGGATAACGGCGGCATCTTCCGCAGTGGCGAATCGACCCTTGTACAAATCGCACGTACCGGTAGGGCAGCACCCGACGGTAACGGCAGCTTCTCATTCTTCCCTTCCGTCGTTTCCCTGAATGATGCCGGACAGGTTGCTTTTCGTAGCGAACTCGCCAACACGAGTCGTGGGACGGGCGACAACGTTGGTATTTTCTTTGGTGACGGCAGCACAGTGACACAAGTGGCCCGCTCAGGTTCGGCCGCGCCAGACGAGAACGGCATTTTCGTGAACTTCGGCTCCGCATCCATCAACGACACGGGACAGGTTGCGTTCTCGGCTATTCTCACGAACACAAGCGGCGGGTCCGACGACAACACTGGCATCTACTACGGCGACGGGGCCACACTAACTCAGGTTGCTCGCGGAGGCTCGGCGGCGCCGGATGGGAATGGCAGCTTCTTCCGCTTCGACAACGCTTCTACTAATGATGCGGGGCAGGTGGCGTTTTCTGCCTCTCTTACAAATACGAGCGGCGGGTTAAGCGACAACCGCGGCATCTTTCGCAGTGACAATTCGACGCTGACGCAGATCGCCCGCGAAGGCCAGTCAGCGCCCACGCGCGGTGGATCGTTCAAAGGTGTCTTGTCCGAATTACTTGAGCCAGCTGTTAATAACTCCGGACATCTTGCATTCCTCGGCGAAATCGATTTGCAGAATGGTGGAGCGACTGACGACGAGCTTGGTCTCTTCTTCTACGACGATGCCATTGGCCTCAGAGCTGCGGCTCGCACCGGCGACAGCATTGATGGCAGCACGATCGTCCGCCTCGTTCTCTCGACCAGTTCCAACCAGCCGAACGGACGCAGCGGGCTGAACGACGTCGGTCAGATCGCCTACCTCTACTTCCTTGCCGATGGCCGGCAAGGCATCGCGATCACCACCCTCGACTCCGCCATCGCCGGCGACGCCAACTTCGACGGCGCGGTCGACCTTGCCGACTTTGGGCTGCTGCGGGCGGGCTTTGGTAGCATGGGCGACCTGACGCGGCTCGATGGCGATTTTAACAAGGACGGCGTGGTGGACCTTGCCGACTTTGGCTTGCTGAGGGCGAACTTTGGCTCATCCGTTGCCGCGGCCGACCTTGCGGCGGCGGATGCCTGGGCGGCGACGGTGCCGGAGCCGGGGTTGCCGCTGGTTAGTTTATCGCTGATGTCGCTCGCCGCCCGGCGGCGGCGGTGATCATCAGTTGTTCCTGCGTTTCCTGACACTTCGGCGTCGCTGAGGCCGCCTCCGCCTCGTGGAGGCGGGGCTACGCCCGCAGCGGGACACGCTCGGACCGCGGGTGTAACCCCGCCGCTACGCGGCGGTGGAGGTTTCGGCGATGCGGGGCGTCAGGTCGAGGGTTACGGCGGCACCGCCCGCTTGTCGGTTGGTGAGGGTGACGTGGCCATCGTGGGCGGCGGCGATCTGGTGGGTCAGGGCTAGGCCCAAGCCGGTGCCGGTGGCCTTGGTGGTGAAGAACGGGTCGAAGGCTTTGCGGCGTTGCTCGGCGCTGAAGCCGGGGCCGCGGTCGAGGACGGTGAGGCGGCGATCGCGCAGGCGGAGCGTGACGGGGCCGCCGGCTTCGTGAGCGTTTCTCAGGAGATTCAAAAGCGCCTGGGCGAGCAACTGCGGATCGGCCCGCATAAGACTGGGCATGTCGGGTAGTTCGAGTTCGACAGGAAACCCGGCGGCGTCGGCGGCGGCTTGGGCGACTTCCCGTAGGCAGCATGCCCGCAACGTCGGGGTAACGCCGCGGGTGAGGTTGAGCGTGGAGCCGACGACGGCTTCGAGGCGGCGGACGCCGGTGCGGATGCGGTCGGCGTGTTGGCGTTGCTGAGGTTGGTCGGCCAGGTCGTCGGCGAGCAGTTCGGCCGAAAGTTGGATGCCGCCGAGCGGGTTGCGGAGCTCATGGGCAATGCCCGCGGCCATCTCGCCGAGTGCGGCGAGGCGTTCGCGGCGGGCAAGCTGGCGGTTTTTCTCGGTGAGTTCGCTGCGAAGTTTCTCGACGCTCTGGCGGAGCTCGGCCTGGGATTTCTGGAGCTGCTCGACGACTTCGCTGTAGGCGAGGATGACTTGGCCCATCTCCTCGATGCGGCTGTCGGAGTCGGTCGGGTTCGGGATGCGCGTGCTCGTCTTGATCATTGTGGGTAGCTGCGGTGCAGCGCACCGCAGTCCGGACTGCAATGCGTTGCACCGCAGCTACCTGGGTAAGTCAGAATCATCCAGTGACATCAACTGACCTTCGGGCGTACGCCGCGGCGGCGTAGGCGCGGGTGGCGCCGCCGACTTTGATGTTTTTCCGCAGTTCTCGGCCGATGCCGGCCTTGCGTTGTTGCATGAGTAACGCGTCCTGCTGGTCGCCCTCGGTGATGGCGGCGAGCAGGTCGCGGATCTCGCGGAGGCCGTCGGCAATGGGTTTGGGCACGTTCGGCACGGCCCGCTTGGCGGCGGCGAGGTCGGGCTCGAGGGCGAGGGCGGCGTCGACGACTTCCTGCCGGTCGGCGAGGACGGCGAGAAGTTTTCGCTCGTCGCCGTCGCGGACGGCCTGGCGCTGGAGGCGGGCGAGGGCGCGGAGCTTGCGGTAGTGCCCGAGTTGGGCGGCGACGGCGCGGGCGGTTTGGGCGGAGTCGGGCATCGTCGGGTCCGGTTGCGTTCGTCGGACTGCGGCGTGTTACGCCGCAGCTACCTTACTTCTTCCGGGCGAAAAGTAGATTTCACCACATGCCGCTTTCGCCGGCCCATTCGAGCCAGCGTTGCCACTGCTCGCGGGTGAGGGTGCCGACGCCTTGGTTGTCGTCGAAGGCGTCGGGCGGCATGCGCTTGAG
>CAYLSV010000016.1:2152-8057 GCA_964386435.1 uncultured Tepidisphaerales bacterium | reverse complement strand
CGCTCGTTGACGACCTTGGCCTCGTCGGGCTGGCCGAGTTTGAGGTGGGCGTTGACGATCTGGACATAGGCTCCCAGCGCCGCCGGGTCGTCCTGATGGCGGTAGGCAGCGGCGTTGTAGAGCTCGATCGCGGTGGTGTAGTCGCCGAGGTCGAACGCGCAGTCGGCGAGGTAAAACTCGCTGAGTTTCTGCAAACGGCGGTCGGCCGGCTCGGTGGGCGGGGTGGCGCGGTAGTCGGCGAGAACGTCGCGGTACAAGCCTTGGGCGGCCTCGAGCACTTCCACGATGTCGCGCTCGGCGGCAATGCGGGCGCGGGTCGCCTCGGGGCCGGCGTCGGTGGCGACTTGCGTCGGCGTCGTCTGCAACTCTTCGACCAGGTCGGCCGCGTGGCGGCGGTAGCTGTCGGCCTTGAGGTAGGTCAGGCGGGTGGCGCGGGCGTCGTCGGGGTAGCGCTGGTTGAACTCGTCGAGCCGGGTGACGGCGTCGGTGTAGCGGCCGCTGGCGTGGTGGAGGCTGGCGAGCTCATACAGCGCCTGCTTGTACGCCTCGGAATCGGGCGTGAGCTGCGGGTCGTTGTCGAGCAGATTCTCCAGCAAATCGGCGGCTTCACCGTGTCGGTCGCGGCCGAGGCGGATCAAGGCCTTCGCCAGCGGCACGGTGCTCTGTGCGGCGGCGAGGCTGTTGGGGTACTGCGCGCGGTTGCGGCGGAACGTGTCGGTCGCCTTCTGCCATTGGCCGAGGTCGCCGTAGAGGTTGCCGAGCCGGAGCAAGGCTTCGGGCGTCAGCGGATCCTTCGGGCGTTCGGCGGCGAACAGCTCCAGCGCGGCGGCGGCCTCGGGCTTGGCGTTGGCGGCTTCGTAGAGGTCGACGCCGGCACGCAGCGCTTCCTGGGCCACCGCGTCGTCGCCGATGCCGAGCTTGCGGGCGTAGGTCAGGAGCGCGTCGCCGGCATTCTTGCGGGCGCGGCGGGCGGCGGCCTCGGCGGCGAGGCGGCCGGCGGGGTCGGTGGCGGTGCGTGCGATCGCGTCGGACGTCTCGGCCGACTGCTCCATCGTCCGGGCGAGCCGGGCGAAGTAGGCCGGGCCGGGCTCGTCGCCGGCGACGTCGAGCAGGTCTTTCTCCAGCGCGAGCAGCTCGACGGTCTCGACGTTGTGCCCCTGCCGCATCATCGTGCGGCCGGCGTCGGCAACGAGCTGAGTCGCCGTCTCACGGAACGCCCGCCGCGTCGGCTTGGCCTGCACCTCGGCGACGGCGCGGGCGAAGCCCTTCACCGCGTCATTCGTGCGGCCGCGTTCGGTGTCTGCGACCGCACGGTAGAGGTTGGCGTCGGCGGCAAGGTCGCGCTGCGGGTGGTCACTTGTGATGACGTCGAAGAACGACGCTGCCGTCGCGGGGTCGCCCAGCTCCAGCGCGATCTGGCCGAGCAGGTGACAGGCGTCGGCGTCGAGGTCGTGGCCGGGGCCGAGCAGGCTGCGGGCGGTGCGGAGTTCGTTCTCGGCGTTCTTCAACTCGTTCAGGCGGTAGGCGGCCTCGCCGAGCTTGAGGTGGACGATGCCCCGCACCTGCGGCTCATCGGAGAGGCGGCCGGCGCGTTCGAGCTCGGCACGGGCGGCGATCGGGTCGCCCTCGTCGAGCAGCAGATCGGCCAGCGCCCCGGCGGCCCACGCCCGGCCGCTGGCTTTGACGCCGGGATCGGCGACGTACTCGGCGATCACAGCGCGGGCCGGGCCGGGCTCGTCGGCGGCGAGGTGGAGGTCGATCAGCTTCTTCCGCAGCGTCGGGGCACGATCGGGGTCGAGCACGACGCCCCGGCCGTAGGCGTCGGCGGCAGCGCGGGTGTTGCCGAGAGCGTGGTGGCTGTCGGCGAGACGCTCGAGCATCACGGCGTCAGGCTGGGCACCGAGCCGCAGGGCTTCTTCCGTTTGCTCGACAATGCGTTGGCGGTTGGCCGGGTTGTCGATGCCGAGCGACTCCTGACCACCGTCAAGGGCTTCGGCGAGCAGCAGGTGCAGGGCGGCCTGATCCGTGGGGTCGAGGTTGTCGCTGGCGGCGAGGGTGCCGTTGATCTGGTCGATGGCGTCGAGGTGACGGCCGTTGTCGATCAGTTGTCGTCCGAGCGCCAGCTTCTGCCCGACGCCCCACGCCGGTGTCGGGTTTACCAGTTGCCAACCGGCCACCGCGAGCAGGCCGACGGACAACAGCAGCAGCGGCCACTGCCACAGTTGGCGGAACTGCGGCGCGGGCGGGGCATAATCGAGCGTGGGCTGGGTGACCTCGGCCATGACATCCTTGTCAGTGGGAGAAGGCGATCGCGGGATGGGCCGCATGGCATCCTGCCGCGGGCGACTGGTAGCTTACGGGATCACGCCGTGATTGCAAGGCGGGGGAAGAAGTTGCTGGTTGCTGGTTGCCGGCTCCGAACCAGCAACTCATCACCAACAACCAGCAACTTGATCAAATGATCATCTGGCTCGCCACCGCGGTGAAGCGGCTGCGTGCGTCGTGGAGGGCGATGTTGATCGCGTCGGTTTCGCCCTGGGTCAGGTTGCCGGCGGTTTTGTCCTTGAGCACGGCGAGCAAGTCGACCTGCTGGCGAGCGGCGTCCATGTCGACCATGCGCCGGCCGCCAGAGCCGACGAGGCCGAGGTAGAGCATGGTCTGGGTGAGAATGTTCTGGCAGAGCGTCTCGATGCTCGCCGCCGGCATTGCGTCGTCATCAACGGGCGCGGCCGGGGCCGACTCCGTGGGCGCGGCGGCGGGCGGCGGGGCTTGGCGGGCTTTGGCCTTCTCGGCGAGGGCCCGCTTTTCCTCCTGTGCCTTTTTCTTCCAATCGTCGTCAACTTGGATCAGCGAGTCGGCCATGCGTCGAGCGTAGCCCGGTGGCAAGGGTCACGATGGACATGGCGGTTGCCCTCGCTACAGTGGCCGACTTTCCCCGCTTCCGCCGCCCCATTGCATTCAAGAGGCTGATATGGCCACCGCCGTTGCCGAACCCGACACTTCCGTTGACTTTGAGTACCCGATCACCGTCGAGGACGCCGGCCCGGCGACAAAGAAGGTGACGGTGGAGGTGCCCGAGGCCCGCATCAGCAGCCTCATCGAACAGCAGATCGGCGAGGTCCGCGGCGAGGTCCAGGTGCCCGGCTTCCGCCGCGGCAAGGCCCCCCGCTCCATCGTGCAGAAAAAGTTCGGCAGCTACCTCAAGCAGGAAGTTCGCGGGCAGGTTGTTCGCGAGAGCTACGAGCAGGCACTGGCCAAGCACGACCTCAAGCCGCTGGGCGAGCCGGACTTTGGCGAGAAGGAGATCGAGCTGCCAGAGGCCGGGGCGTTGTCGTACAGCTTCCAGCTCGAGGTGCAGCCGACGTTTGATCTGCCGGACGTGTCGGCGGCCAAGATCAAGAAGCCGAAGGTCGACATCACCGACGATCACGTCGACCAGGCGATGAACAACCTCCGCGAGCAGCAAGGCACGCTCGTGCCCGTCGAGGATCGCGGCGTGCAGGCGAAGGATTACATGACCGCCGACGTGACGGTCAAGCACGGCGAGGAGACGCTGGCCGAGCAGAAGGACGCCCAACTCGTCGCCCGCTCCGGCCGCATCCACGGCATCCTGATCGAAGACCTTGCCGACAAGCTGGATGGCCTGAAGATCGACGAGAGCCGCAGCTTCACGGTGAAGGTGCCGGACGATCACCCGACGGAAAAGCTGCGCGGGCAGGACGTCGAGGTGACGGTGGAGCTCAAGGACCTGAAAGAGCTGGAGCTGGCCGAGATTGATGAACAGTTTTTGGAGGAGATGGAGTTCGAGAACGAAGGCGAGCTGCGGGAGGCATTGCGAGAGCAGATGGTTTTGCGCGTCGAGAACGACGTGAAGCGGACGATGCGGCAGCAGATGACGCAGTATTTGATTGACAACACGAAGGTCGACTTGCCGGCCAAGCTCAGCGAGCAGCAGACCCAGCGCGTCGTGCAGCGGCGGGCAATGGGCCTGCTGCAGCGTGGCGTGCCGCAGGAGCAGGTGGTGCAGAACATCGAGCGGGTCAAGGCCGGTGCCGACGCCGATGCCAAGCGTGAGCTGCACTCGTTTTTCGTGGTCAGCCGGTTTGCCGAGGAGCGGAACATCGAGGTGGCCGAGGACGAGGTGAACGGCCGGATCGCCTTGATGGCGATGGAGATGAACCAACGCCCCGAGGCCCTCAAGCAGAAGATGGCCGAGGGCGGCGACTTGCAGAACCTGATGGGCCAGATGCGGGAGGAGGCGACGCTGGACGCCCTCGTCGCCGACGCCCAGGTGGAGGAGGTCGCCCCGGCCGACCCGAACCAGATTGCCGACGAGGCAACGGGCCACCAAAACGAAGCCGTTCCCGCCGACGACGCCGGCGATGACGTGACGTGAACCCGCGACAACTTGATGAGCGTCGAAGCCCGCGGCACCCGCCGCGGGCTTCGGCCGTTTCTTGAGCAGTGAGAACGTGAGGTAGCTGCGGTGCAACGCACCGCCGTCCGGACGGCGGTGCGTTGCACCGCAGCTACCTAAAGACCGACCTAGATTGGAAGCAATTATGAGCGACCGAGTGCAAGCGCCCAAGGGCGTGCAGGATCTTTTGCCCGACGACACTTGGCAATGGCGGGCCATTGAGGCGGCCGCCCGGCGGACGGCGGCGGCGTACCACTTTGGCGAGATCCGCACGCCGGTGTTCGAGCACAGCGAGGTCTTCCACCGCGGCGTCGGCGACGCGACCGACATCGTCACCAAGGAGACGTACACCTTCGACGACCGCGGCGGCCGCAGCCTCACCCTGCGGCCCGAGGGCACGGCCGGCGTGGTGCGGGCGCTGCTGTCGGCGAACAGGCTCAACGACCCGGCGGCGCGCACGAAGGTGTTCTACCTCTGCCCCATGTTCCGCTTCGAGCGGCCACAGAAGGGCCGGCTGCGGCAGCACCACCAGTTCGGCGTCGAGGCGTTCGGGATCGCCGATGCGTCGCAGGACGTCGAGTGCATCCTGCTGCAACGCGACTTTTTCGAGGCGATCGGCTTGAAGGGCGTCGCCGCTCAGATCAACAGCCTCGGCGACGGCGAAAGCAAGGCGGCGTACCGGCGGATGCTGCTGGCGTTCTTGGAGCCCAAGCGCGGCGAGCTGAGCGAGGACAGCCAGCGGCGGCTGGCGACGAACCCGCTGCGCATCCTCGACTCGAAGGTGCCCGGCGACGTGGCCGCGTGCGAGGGTGCCCCGGCCCCCGCCGATGCGCTTTCGGACGCGAGCCGGGCCCACTTCGAGATGGCGCGCGAGCTGCTCGACGCCGCCGGCGTCGACTACGAGGTCAACCCGAAGCTCGTCCGCGGCCTCGATTACTACACCGAGACGCTGTGGGAGTTCACCGCCGGCGGCCTGGGCAGCCAGAACGCCGTCGGCGGCGGCGGGCGGTATGACAACCTTGTCGCCACCCTCGGCGGTCGCGACACCCCCGGCGTCGGCTTCGGCACCGGGATCGAGCGGCTGCTGTTGGCGCTGGCCGCCCAGGAAGTCGCCCTACCCGATGACCGCCCGCCGCTGGCATGGGTGGTGGCCGCGAACGTGCCGGCTGCCGAGCAGCTCAAGTTGTTGCAAGAGGTCCGTGCCGCCGGCTTCGCCGCCGACGCTGACCTCACCGGCCGCAGCGTTAAGGCCCAGTTCAAGCTGGCCGACCGGGCCGGGGCCCAGCACGTTTTGGTTCTCGGCGACAGCGAGTTAACCGCCGGCGAAGTGGTGGTGAAGAAGCTGGCCGATGGCTCACAGCAGGCGGTGCGTAGGGAGCGGCTGCCGGCGTTGCTGTCGGGCTGATTTCTCTGCGTCTCAACATCGCTGAAATCGCCTCCGCCTCATAGAGGCGGGGCTTCACGAGAGGGCAATGTCGTCCCCTCAGG
>CAYLSV010000016.1:0-2142 GCA_964386435.1 uncultured Tepidisphaerales bacterium | reverse complement strand
CCCCGCCTCCACGAGGCGGAGGCGGCTTCAGCGACGCCGTGTTGTTGGCGAGGTCCGGCGGCTGCCCAAGGCAGTGCTTTAAATGTGAAGAAGCCGGGCGTTCGCTTCAGCCCAGGAGGGTGAAGCCGCCGAAGATTTTGCTGGTGGTGAGCAGGACATATGCCAAAGCCACGATCTGCGCCAGCACGGCGGCGGCGGCCAGGACGGTAAAGGCGTTGTTGCTCGGCTTGACGGTGATGACGTTGCCACGGGCCATGATCGGCTCCTTTTTCTGCTGAAAATTTCTACGAGCTGAACTGCGTGCGGACGGTCGAGCCCGGCTGCACGCGGCTGACGTCGGTGCCGCTGAGCACGCCGATCGCCTCGTCGGCGTCGACCCGCTGCACGGTCAGGACGCCCAGGAACTGGCCGCCCTGGCTGATGACGTTGAACTCCATGCCGCGGGCGACGTCATCGTTGCGGCCGACGCTGATCGTGGCGAACGTCTTGCCGGCGATCACGTCGGTGTCGCGGATCACGCCGTTGATCGGCGGGGGTGTACCCACGCCGCCGCGGGTCGCACCCGTGGCAATGCCCTCGGCGTCCGCGCCCTGATCCTGGATGTACCGCGACAACCGATCGTTCTGCTGGCGGAACTCCTGCAACTCTTCCAACGCCGACCGCATCTGGCGGGTCGTGACGTTCAGGTTGCGGGTCAGGTCGGTGACCGTCGTGTTCAACTGAGCAACCTCCTGCAGCCGCTGGTCGTTGCTGGACCGCAGCTGGGCGATGGCCTCGGACTGCTTGTTCTGGGTCTCCTGACTCAGCACCAGCGCCTGGGCAAGGCGGTCGGCACGGGCGTTGGCCTCCTGCACCTGCGTCTGGGCCGTGGCGGCCTCGGCGTTGGCACCGGCCAAGTCGGCCCGCAGCTCCTCGACCTGCTGGCGGGTCCGTGACAGCTGTTCGGTGAGCGTGGCGGTCCGCTCCCCGGCGACGGTGGCCGCCAGATTCGCGTCGTTCTGCACCGTAGACAGTTGCCGTTGCAACGACTGGTTGGTGGCCTCGCTCTGCTCCTGCTCGAGGACGTAATTGTCCAGCGTGGCCACGGTGCCGACGGCGGCGGCGGCGAGGATGATGCTCAGCACCACCAGCAGCCCGACGAATAACTTGGTTAGCCCACTCAAGGCATGCTCCTGTTGGCGATGAATCGCGGTTGACCGACGTGGTTTCTCAGACGTCTCTTTCACGCGGGACGCGGCGGGGGAGGCGGTTGCCTCGTGCGGCCCGTGATCCGAATGCTAAAGCCGTCACAACCGGTGTCAAGCCGCCGCCCCACTCGCGCCGAATGTCGATCGCCCCTCGGCCTTGGATTTGCCGCCTCGGGTCCGATAACATCCCGGCATGGCTGCCGCCACCAACTGGACCGGCCTGCTCGTGGGCGGGATGATCGTGCTGGGCATCACCGCCGTGGGCGTGTGGATCATCAGCCGCGTCCGGTTGGCCGCCAAAGGCACGGCAATACAGGAAGGTTTTACCCTCGGCGACCTCCGACGGCTGCGTGATTCGGGGGAGATGTCGGAGGAAGAATTCGAGCGGGCGCGGGACAGCATGCTCGCCGCCCACCGCCGCACCGAGGCGCGGGAGGCGGCGAAGAACGACGAGGCGGCAAAAATCGCCGGCGTTGATCCGGCGGATCTGGCGGCGATGCGGGCCGAGTCGCGCAGCCCGCAAGTGAAGGACGTTGAAACTTGAAGGCCGCGAGCGGCGTATTGGTGGATGACGGTTGTGGCGGCTCGGCAAGCTGGGCGCATGGGTGCGGCGGTTGGTGCTGCCGGTAATCGGTGGCATGCGAGGTTCCCGTCAAGTCGGGGCCGGGGATGGTTCGATGTTGGGGACAGGGAGCTGCGGCGGTGTGTGCAACGGGCGACCCCCGCCCCACCCGCCCGGCCACGAGGACGAGCAGAAAAGGCGTTTAGTCAACATGGCAAGCAACAGAAGCGGCAACAACGGCGGCGGCAACGGCCC
Source organism: uncultured Tepidisphaerales bacterium (assembly GCA_964386435.1). Classification (GTDB taxonomy): domain Bacteria; phylum Planctomycetota; class Phycisphaerae; order Tepidisphaerales; family Tepidisphaeraceae; genus CAYLSV01. The sequence goes on along the minus strand of CAYLSV010000016.1, from coordinate 138 downwards.
GCAGGACCCCAACGGCGACGCCGGGCCCGGCCCGGCCAACGGGGGCTTTCGCGGCCGCCGGGTGACCACCTGCAGCTTCTGCGGCAAGTCCAGCCGCGACGTCGGGCCGATGGTGGAAGGGCCCAACGAGGTCTACAT
>CAYLSV010000015.1:27576-55578 GCA_964386435.1 uncultured Tepidisphaerales bacterium | reverse complement strand
CGTGAAGCCCCGCCTCTACGAGGCGGAGGCGGTTTCAGCGACATTGGGATTCCTGCCAAAGCTGCCGCTCACCAAGAAAACGCCCGGCACCTTGAGGTGCCGGGCGTTCCAATGCGGAGTTGCCGCGACGGCTCAGTCGTAGCTCTTGGGGAACTCGAAGTCAGGGTCGAACGGGATGCGGTCGTTCCACGTCGTGCCGCTGCCCGGGTAGAGGGTGCGCCACGGGGTGGGGGTAACGACCTTCGTGCCGTTGAACGTGGCCTCGTAGTTGAACGAGTCGCCCAGCGGCTCCCACGTCTCCTCCCAGCTCAGCACCTCACCGTGGCCGTCGTAGAACATGTAGCTCAGGCGGTCATCCACGTGCCGCCCGACCGACGCGATCTCCCACGCGCCCTGGTGCATGGTGCCGATCGCGCCCGGCTCCCAAGTGGCGAAGTGGTGGAAGCGGTCCGGGTCACCCTCGGCAATTAGGATGGAGCGCGTCGCGTTCGGGATCTGCGTGAGCTTCTGCGAGCCGTTAGGCCACGGTATGTTGCTCGCGTTGTAGCGGTAACTGGCCGGGATGTCGTCGGCTTCCCACAGGCTGCGGTTGCTGGAGTACTCTGCGGGCACGTTCGGGTTCCCCGCCTGCAAGCCCCAGCCAGGTAAACCGGGGTCTTCAGCCACCGGGTTGAATTGAACGCCGCGGAAGACTTCACTGTCGTCGCTCGGACAGCGGAATACCTCCTTGTTGCCTCCCATGTACGTCGAGAGAACGTAGTCCCAGCCCCAGGCCGGGTACTCGAACTGCCAAGACCCGGGACCCAAATCACCCACAACCGTATTCGGGTTGTTGTTAACCCATGCTTTGAACAGCCAGCCGTCGTTCTCGTTGACGAACATCTGCGTTGCGGTGCCCATGTTGCGGATGTTGCTCAGGCAGGCCGTCTGCTTGGCCGCTTCGCGGGCGCGGCTGAGGCTGGGCAGCAGGATGCTGATGAGCAGGGCGATGATGCCGATCACGACCAGCAGCTCCACGAGCGTGAAGCCGTGCGCGGGTCGCGCCGGGGTCGTTGGGCGGGAAGCCAGGTAAGTCATGGGGTCCTCTTCGTTCAGGGTCCGGCCGGCGTGGCGACCCAATGTTCGCCGCCCGGCCACGCTCCTCACGTGGCCGCTCGCCGCCGACGGCAGTTTACACCATGTCCATCGACAACTCAACCCCGGAAAAGCACACTGAACCGGCACAGTGTGACGCAGCCGGTCGGCGGGTTCGGTGATGCCACGTCAAAGGCCCACGCCGAAGATCGACGTGGGCCTTGCCCTCCCTCTGGGGGTGTCACGGAGCCGGCTTCAAACCCGGCGACGGATCAGGCCAAGCCCCGCGGCCGCCAGCAACCCAAGGCTGGCGGGCTCGGGAACCAGGGTGTTAAAGTTCTGCAGCACCTCGGGGGCGCTGAGCACGTCATCATACGCCCGGAAGTCGGCGATCTCGCCGGTGAGGGCGACGAAGTCCGTCGCGTCGTCCAGCGTCGAGCCGCCGCCGTCGAGGTCCATGCCGCCGAAGCCACCGGGATCGGACGCCGCCAGCGCCGCGACGTTGGCCCCGCCGAAGTCGCCGTAGTTGAGCGTGCTGCTGTCGGCCAACACGCCGTTGAGGTACAAACTGTGCGAGTCGACGCCGTCGGTGGTGAACACCACCTGGTTGAACACGCCCGTGGCGGTGACGGGCAGCGTGGTCGACAGCACCAACTCGCTGTCATCGACGCCGGCGGCCTGCTTGCTGAAGGCGTACAGCATGTTGTCCCGCAGGGCCAGCGACAGGCCGCGGGCACCGCCGCCGGTCTCGAAGATGATTTCGTTGCCGACCAGATCGCTTGGGCGGAAATTCACCTCGAACGAGGCGTTGGGGGCCAAGCCGTTGAACGCGTCGACGAATGGGACGCCGCCGTCGGTCGGGTCGATGTCGAGGCGGGCCTCGGCGTTGCCGGCCGAGGGGCTGTTATCGAAGGCGAAGGCCTGGCTGTAACCACGGAGCGACGACACGGCGACCAGCTCGGCGTCGGCCGCGGCCTCGCCGCCCGGCCCGGTGACGCGGAACGTGTCGAGCACGGCGGTCGTGTTGCTGCCGGGGGCAGTCGACTGCCAATCGGCCGTGGCCGAGGCGGTGCTGATGTCGAAGTTGTAAACCAGGTTGTCCGTGACGATCTGCGCCGAGGCGGCGGCGGTCAGGGCGAGCGTGGCGGTTGCGGCAATGGCGAGTTTGGGGTTCATTTTCGTACCTCCGGGGGTGAAGCCGCCTTGGGCGGCGGCGGGACACTGATCGAATCGTTCTGTCGGGCGGGCCGCACCACGGCGGCCACGCCGGCTCCTCACGTCTGGATTCGGCCACAGTGTCTGAGCAGACGCACGTGGCCAACCGCCCCAAGCATAACCCGCTCTCCGTCACAAGCAACCCCAAAACCGACACACTGATCCTGCCGCCCTCATCGACACTCGCTCGACGAAACTGATTCTGATCGAATCCCGCCGCTGCTGCGGGAAAGTCGCGGTTCCGCCGCGGTTTGCGGTTGCGGTTTTCGCCCGATCGGCTAGGCTGGGATGGGTACAGTGGGTCGCTGGGTGTGGCGGCCACGTCGGTCCGACGTGGATGATCAGGAAGGACGATACCATTGAGCACAGTGCTGACCGGAACCAAGTACTCCCAACTCGCCGAGCAGATCTCGGCGGAAATCCGCAGCGGCCGCCTGGGCCGCGGGGCGGCGGTGCCGTCTATTCGCAAGCTGATGTCGACCAAGAACCTCTCGAAGGCCACGGTCATCAAGGGGCTCGGTTTATTGGAGCGGGATGGGTTGGTGGTGCGGCACCCGCAACGCGGCTACTTCGTCGCCGGGTCCGACGACCAGGCGCCGCGGACCGACGCCGGGCAGGTCGCCTACATCACCCCGGCCCTCTCGGGCGACACTCAGCCGTTGACCCGCGGCATCTCCTCGGCCTTGGAACTCGGCGGCGGCCACACGCTTGCCACGTTCTCGACGCACGGCAACCTGCAGCAGTACCAGCGGCTCATCGACCGCGTGATCACCCTACAACCGGCGGGTTTGATCCTTGAGGTCGTGCGGCCGAACTTGTGCCGCCTGGACCCCGAGCCGCTGGAGCGGGCCGGGGTGCCACTGGTGTTGCTCGGGCATGCCATTGAGGGCCTGACGGTCGACCGGATCAGCGAGGGCAAGGCCGCGGCCGCCAAGCGGTTGGTGCGGTACGCACTTGATGCCGGCTATCGCCGCCCCGCGGTGATCGCGTGCGGCATCGACGAGCTGACGCCGGCCGATTCGCTGTCGTGGGAGGTGGTGCGGGAGCTGCGCAACGCCAAAATCGACGTGCCGCCGGACACCCTGCTGACCCTGCCGGGCTTGCGCGGTTACGGCCGCCACCCCGACCCGTACACCGAGGCCGAGGAGCTCGTCGGCGAGCGCTTGGCCAAGGGGCACAAGCACGATTTGATCATCTGCGACCACGACTACCCGGCCGTCGGCGCGGTGCGGGCGATCCAGAAACTTGGGTTGCGGGTGAAGGACGACGTGGCCGTCATCTCCGGTTTGCGTTGTGCCGTCGAAGGGGCCGGGGCACCGAAGTTGACCACGTTCGATCACCACCGCGACATCGAGGGGCAACTCGCCGCCGAGCAGTTGCTGCATCGAATCGAGGGTTCGGATCGCCAGCCGTCGGTGCACCATCTGTCGGCCACTTTGGTCGAGGGCGAAACCGCCTGAACCGCCCAAATCGCCCGGCCGCGGGTCGGGCCTCATTGAACCAGAAACCCGCCAAACCCGGCGGATTTCCGAAGGTCTTGGAGGAGCTTCATGTCTGATTCTGTCATCATCCGTCGTGCCCTGGTCGCCGCGTCGGCCGGGATCTTGTTCACCGCCGCCGCCACCACCACCGCCACGGCGCAGCCGGTCGGCGATCTGCCCGAGCCGATCATCAACAACCCCGGCTGGGAGCACGGCGGCGTGCCGTGGAAGCTGTTCGTGCCCCACCGCGGCCTCGACGTCAAGTACGGCGTGGGCGACTTCGAGTCGTACTCCGGCTTTCTCGAAGAAGGCGCAGCCCGCAACGGCCGCCGCGGCTACGTCATCCGCGGCGGCGACGCCGAGCCCGACCACGTGGCCCGGCTCGAGAACCGCATCACCAACCTGATGCCCGACCGGACCTACCGCGTCACCTTCTGGGTCCGCGGCCAGGATGTCGGCGACGCCCACCTCACCGTCGGCGACCCCGACAACCTCGCCGCCGCCGCGCTGCCGACCGGCAACTTCGATTGGCAGCCGATCACCGTCGACTGGACCTCCAAGTCCCAGGGCCGTGAGGCGCCACTGGCCTTGGTGGTCGATGGCCCGATCGGCGAGCTGCACATCGACGACGTCTCGGTCAGCCTCAGCCCGCTGCAACCCGCCACGCTCGGCACCCCGCGGCCGGCACCGGACGCGACCGAGAACGATTACGCCATCCGCATCCCCCGCGCCGACTACGACGCCCTCGACGTCGTCCGCGGCGAGTTCGTCCAGCCCAAAGGTCGCGGCACCGGCGGGGTGCTGATCATGCGGCTGGAGGGGCAACGGTCGCTGCCGATCGGGTGGAAGACGCGGGTGCCGCTCGATTCGCTGCAAACGGCGCGCGTCGTGCCGTTCGAGGTGCCGGTCGCCGGGCTGCCCGACGGCGAGTACACGGTCACGGCCAGCCTCGACAACCGGCAGGTCGCCACGGCCACGTTCACCCGCAGCGACGCCGAGACGGCAATCATGGACCAGTTGGCGAAGGTCCGCGCCGACGCCGGGCAACTCCGCGAACAGGCCGAGGCGGCCGGAGTCGCCGACGACCCGTACGTCAACATGGGCCTGGCCCTGCTGGATCGCTTTGGCAACCGCGTCGAAACCGGCGGCCCCGACCGCAACCAGACCCGCCACTGGGACCGGCTGCAGCTCGAGGAAATGAGCGAGCTGATCGAAATCGTCCGCGCCAACGTCGAGCGGTTGGCCGATGGCCAGAAGCTGCCCGGTGTCGTGATGGTGCCGACCTCCGACGGCCGCGTGAAGATCGAGGACGGTGACGTGCTGTTCCCCGCCCGGCCCTTCGATCAGCCCGACGCCGACAGCGAGCTGACCACGTTCTTCCCGATCGGTTACGGCCACTTCGTCAAGGTGGCCCGCGACATGCCCAACTTCTGGACCTACGGCGCGAGCATCGTCCAGCAAGGCAACGGCCCCGGCCTGCTGACCGACGACGAGAAACTCCCCGAAGACGGCGGCGGCATCTTCAGCGTCATCGCCGACGCCGAGGCGGCGGGCATCAAGATCGATTACCTCGCCGGCTCCGGCATCCCCAACCGCATCGCGAAGACCAAGACGCCCGAATCCGACCCCGACTTCTTCGTCCGCAACGTCGGCTTCATCCCGCACAACATCGACCACCCGCTGTACAAAGAGTGGTCCCAGAAGTGGCTCAGCCAGATCATCCCGGCGATCAAGGACTCGCCGGCCATCAGCTCCATCTGCCTGACCAACGAACCGGCCTACGCCTGGAGCGGCCGCGACTCCTACAGCCGGCCGCTTTACGAGCAGTTCCTCAAAAACCTCCACGGCGACCTCGACACGCTCAACGAGACCTACGGCTCCGACTACGCCGACTGGGCCGACATCCCCGTGCCCATCGCCAAGCCGATCACGCCGTACAACCACAACCGGCCGCAAACGCTCGCCGAGAAGCGGCTGTACCACGATTACCTGATGTTCCATCAGGCCCACTTCACCGCCCACCACGCCTGGCTTGACCAGACGGTCAACGACCTCGCCCCCGAGCTGCCGACGCACATCAAGACGGTCGGCCCGGCGATCATCAACCCGAACGTGCTGCACTGGGGCATCGACGCCGAGGCATTTGCCGACTTCACCGACATCGCCGGCCTCGACACGCACTTCTGGGCCAAGCCCGATTCCTCGCCGTACGTCTTCGGCTGGGTCGACGGCTTCCTCGCCTACGACCTGTTCCACAGCTTCCGCGGCCAGCCGGTGTTCAACTCCGAGAACCACGTCCTGCGCGACAACCAGCAAACGCGGGCCGACGACAACCACGTTTACTCGGCGATGTTCCAGAGCGCGCTGCACAACGGCCGGATGAGCGCGATGTGGGTGTGGGAGGCGAACCTCGGCGGCTCGCTCGGCGGCAACATCTCCATCCGGCCCAAATCGATCTACGAACACGGCCGCGCCGCCTTCGACCTTTCCCGCCTCAACGAAGAAGTCGACGCCCTCGCCGACGCCGCGCCGAGCGTCGCGCTGCTTTACAGCCCGACGTCGATCATCTGGCAGAAGGATTACCAGACCGCGACGAAGCAGGCGTGGACCGGCCTCGTCTTCAACGGCCAGCCCGTCCACTTCCTCACTGAGCGGCAGTTGCTGGAAGGTCGCGTGCCCGAGTCGGTGACGCACCTTGTCCTGCAGCGGATTACCCACGTGCCGGACGACGTCGTCGACGCCGTGGCCGAATGGGCCGAGCAGGGCGGCAAGGTGCTGAAAATCGGGGAAAACGTGCTGGCGCGGGACCACTACGACCGGCCGCGCGAGTTGCCGGCCGTGCTCGCCGACGCGCCGATGGTGAAGCTCAGTTTGCAAAACGACGCCGCCGGCCACATCCAGGCGGCGGAGGTGTTGGGCGATTGGCTCGCCGAAAGTGGGGCCGATGTCATGCCGCTGACCGACGCCAACGGCCGGCGCATCCACGGCGTCGACTACCGCGTCGCCGAGTACGACGGGGCCAAGCTCATCGCGCTGTGCAACATGAAGCGTGAGGACAAGACGGCCGCCCTCGGCAACGGCCGGGCGACGAACCTGCTCGACGGCCGCACGGTTGATTTGGCCGCCGTCGAGTTGCCGTCGATCACGCCGCTGGTGCTGCGGCTGGAGGAGGGGGCCCAGATCGTCGCCGTCGCCGAACGGCCCGCCGCCGAACCGGAGCCCGCCGCCGAAGTCGCCGCCGCCGACGACGAGGGGCAGGGCCGTCGCCCTTTTGACGGGCGGGTTCTGCCCAACCCGGTGCAGAACCCCAGCTTCGGCCTCGGCAACGTCCACTGGCAACTCGACGACGCGACGGAAGAGGCCGGTTTTGCCAGCAAAACCGACCGCTTCAACCCCCGCACCCCGATCCGCGCCCAAGGTCTGCTCGCCGGTCCCAACGCCAAGGGCGTCGGCGAGATGGCCCAGCGCGTCACCGACCTTGACGCTGGCCGCCCGTACCTCGCCACGTTCTGGACCCGCGGCGAATCGGTGCCGGCCGGTGCAGCCGTCTTCGTCAACAACGAGGCCGTCGACCTGCCGACCGGTGATTGGGAGTGGACGCAGCAGACCGTCCGCTTCCGCCTCGCCGACGATCAGACCTCGGCCAAACTCGGCATCCGGCTGCCCGCCGGTTCCGGGGCGAAGCTGTGGCTCGATGACGTCGCGCTCGATCTGGTGCCGGACGAATCGCCGACGCTGACGCCGACGACGTTCGACGCCCTTGCCGTCACCGCCGAGCCGACGACGATTGAGTTGCCAGGGACGCCGGACCTCGTCACGCTGCGGAAAGTCGACGGCGGGTTGAGCGTGACGATCACGCCGCGAAACTCCGAGCAAGCCGGGGAAGGGCTGGCCGCCGCGCTGACGCCATTGACGGCCGACCGACGGCTCAGCCGTGAGGAGCGCCGGGCCCGGCGGCAGGCCGAGCAGACGGACGAGGTCATCAACCGCCCGGTCGCCGAGCGGCGGGACATGTACTTCCCCGAGGCGTACCGACCAAAGGACTTCCAGCCGCAGGCGAGCGGCGTGTTCGAGTCCGTTCCGGTGGGCACCGAGGGGTTCCTGCCGCTGCCCGGCGACGGCGGGGCGTACCGCTTGCAACTCGGCGACGCCAATCCGCTGACGCTGCTCGTCGGCCAACAGAGGCCGCTGCGGTGGGTGCCGGCGGTGCGATATGCCGACCGGACGCAAATGCTCACCGGCACCGTCCTCGCCAAATCGGCCGGGGAGTTGAGCGTGCGAATCGGCGACCAACCGATTGGCCGCGTCACCGTGCCGACGGCCGGCGCGTACGAACTCCGTCTGCCGCTGCAGAACGTCGAGCCCGGCCGCCGCGTCGTGACGCTGCGGCTCGACGATGCCGAAGCCAAAGCACCCGTCATCGTCGGCGACCGTCGCGGCGAACTGCGTGACGAGGCCGCGGCACTCGCCGAGCGATCGGAAGAGTTGGCAACTCGGGCCGAGCAACTCGGCCAGCGCGAGCAGCCGATCGTCAACATGGGCCTCGCCCTCGCCGACCGCTTCATCGACCGCGTGCAAACCGGCGGCCCCGACGGCAACCAGACGAACTACTGGAACTTCCAGCAAAACCGCGAGGTTGCGCGAGTCCTCGACCAGACCGCGGCGCTGCTCGACCAACTCGAAGCCGGCCACACCTTCCCCGGCACGGTGATGCGGCCGACGAACGATCGGGTGCGGATTGAGGGCTCCGACGTGCTGTTAGGCGCGACGCCGTGGGGCGAGCCGGACGCCGCACCGACAACAATTGCCGGCTTCCTCGGCGGCTACGGCCACTTCATGAAGGTCGACCGCGACCTGCCCAACTTCCCCGAGTACGGGGCCGGCATCATCCAACAAGGTCACGGCGCCGGCCTCTTCCGCGCCGACGGCACCTTCCCCGACGACCTCGGCGGCATCACCGGCGCCATCGAGAAGGCCGAGGCGAACCGGATGAAAATCGACTACCTCACCGGCTCCGGCGTGCCGAAGTTCGCCGAGACCGACGACCCGTCGCTGTTCGCCCCGCAGGTCGCGTTCATCCGGCACAACATCGACCACCCGCTGTTCCGAAAGTGGACCGGCAAGTTCATCGCCGACATGCTTCCGCAAATCGCCGACAGCCCGGCCATCGCGTCGATCTGCATCGTCAACGAGCCCGGCTACGTCGGCAGCGGCCGCAACCCGCAGAGCCGCGCCGCCTACCACGAGTTCCTCCGCGAGCGTCACGGCGACATCGCCTCGCTGAACAAGCTGTACGAGACAAAGTACGCCGACTTCGGCGAGATCGACCCGCCGCCGTTCCGCGCCCCCGGCGGCGAGATCCGCGAAAACCTGCCGGAAAACCGGGCGTACTACGACTGGGCGATGTTCAACCGCGAGCACTTTGGCGCGTGGCACCGCTGGATGCACGAGCAGGTGAAGGCCGTCGCCCCGCACCTGCCGACGCACGCGAAGGTGATGGCCGACACCGTGTTCAGCCGCCGCCGGGCGTACAAGGGGACCGACCCCGAGGCGATCAGCGAGGCGACCGATCTGGCCGGCGTCGACGCGTGGCACTTCGAGGCGAACTCGATGGACGACCCGTACAGCGTCGACGAATACGCCTACCAGTGGCAGTGGCCGCTGGCGGGATACGATCTGTTCCACAGCTTCCGCGGCCAGCCGGTGTTTGACTCGGAGCGCCACGTGATCCGCGACGGCGGCCGCCGGCCGACCCGGGAGGGCCACCTCTACACCGTGCACTGGCTCGGCGCGCTGCACAACGCCAAGCTCAGCACGATGTGGGTGTGGGAGGAATCGGCCGGCCTCGGCCTCAGCGGCAACGTTTCGAAGCGGCCGGCCGACATCTATGACGCGGGGCGGGCGATGTTCGATTTGTCCCGGCTTTGGGCCGAAGTCGACGCACTCTCGGACGCGCCGGAAGAGGTCGCCATCCTCTACAGCAGCACCGCCCTGATCTGGCAGCCGGGCCACGACGTGGCCACGAAGCGTGCCTGGACCGCCGCGGCCAACCTCGGCTTGCCGACGACGTTCGTCACGGCCAAACAGTTGCAAGAGGACCGAGCCGCCGACGTGAAGGTCATCCTGCTGCCGCGTGCAGCCTACCTGCAAGACGCCACCGTCGCCGCGCTCGCCGAGTTCGTCGAGCAGGGCGGCACGCTCATCGCCCTCGGCGACGACAACCTGCGCTACGACGAGTACGGCCGAGAGCGCGACGTGCCGGAAGCGCTGGCAAAGCTGCCGACGATCGCGATCGACGGCCGCGACCACTTTGCCGACGAGCAACGGATGACCGACGAACTCCGCGAGTTGCTCGTCGGCACCGGCGTCGAACCGGTGGACATCGGCGGGGCGTTCGGCATCGCCCGGCGGCTGGTCGAGCACGACGGCCGGACGCTGCTGGCGCTGACGAACATGCGGCAAACGCCCCAGAAAATCACCTTCGGCGAGAATCAGCGCGGCCTCGACCTGATCAGCGGCGAGGCGGTGGAGCTGACCGATCTGGAACTGCCGCCGCTGCGCCCGATGTTGATCGAGATCAACCGGTGATGCGCATAATCCACTTCGACATCGACTCGCTCCGCCCGGACCACCTCGGGTGCCACGGCTACCCGCGGCCGACGTCGCCGAACATCGACCGCCTCGCCGCCGAGGGGATGCGGTTCAACAACTGCTTCGTCAGCGACTCGCCGTGCATGCCGAGCCGGGCGGCGTTCCTGACCGGGCGGTTCGGCATCCACAACCACATCGTCACGCACGGCGAGCGGTTCAACACGCCCAACATCCCGCAGCACGCCTACGGCGGGCCGTTGGACGATTACCTGACGCTGCCACTGGCGCTGCGGCGGGGCGGGCTCGACGCGTTCAGCTTCAGCACGTTCCCGGTGCGGCACATGGCCAGCTGGTTCGGCCTCGGCTGGACCGGCATGTTGACGCCGAGCCTGGAGTGGGGCGGCGAATATGCCGAGGAAGTCGGCGGCCACGTGATCGACTTTCTGCGGAAAAACCCCGGCCGCGACGGCTACTTCATGCACGTCAACTTCTGGGACCCGCACCGCATCTACAAGGACGATCTGCACGCGTGGGCCGAGCCGTTTCGAGATTTGCCGCTCGCCCGCGACTTCCCGACGCCGCGCGACATCGACGCGCACCAAAGGTTCACCGGCCCCTTCACCGCCAACGGTCAGGGCGACCCGCCGACGCGGCTGATGCCGGACTCGGTGCAAACGACCGACGACCTCAAGCTCATGGTCGCCGGCTACGACGCGATGATCGCCTACGCCGACCACCACATCGGCCTGATCCTCGACGAACTCGATCGGCAGAAGTTACTCGACGAAACGATCATCGTCATCACCGCCGACCACGGCGACGCCTTCGGCGAGCACGGCATCTACTCCGACCACGCCGCCGCCCACGACCCGGTCCACCGCGTGCCGCTGATCGTCCGCTGGCCCGGCGTCACGCCGCCCGGCAGCTCTTCGGACGAACTAATCTACCAACTCGATTGGACCGCCACCCTCGCCGACGCCGCGGGGCGATTGCCCGCCGGTTTCCAAGGTAGATCGCTGCTGGGCCACCTCCGCGGCGAGCCCGGCCCCGGCCGCGACGCGCTGTTCCTGACGCACGGCCTCTACACGCTGCAGCGGGCCGTGCGCACCCGCGACCACCTGTTGCTCAGCACGCTGCATCCGCACGAGTACGGCCACTTCGAGCCGTTGATGCTCCACGATCTGCGGAACGATCCGCACCTCACCCGAAACGTCGCCGCCGAGCAGCCCGAGGTGGCGGCCGACCTCGCGCGGCGGCTCGACGCGTGGGAGGCCGAGATGCTCGACGAGCCGCATGCCGATGGCGACCCGCTGCGCCGCGTGCTCGACCACCGGGAGGCGTCGTCATGAAGTGCGTGATGGTGATGTTCGACTCGCTCAACCGCCACATGCTCAGCCCCTACGGCTGCGTGTGGACGCACACGCCGAACTTCGGGCGGCTGGCGAATCGGGCGACGACGTTCGACCGCAGCTATGTCTGCAGCATGCCGTGCATGCCGGCCCGGCGTGACCTTCACACCGGTCGGCCCGGCTTTTTGCACCGGGGGTGGGGGCCGCTGGAGCCGTTCGACGTGAGCGTCTTCGATCTACTCCGCGAGCAGCAGGGCGCCTACTCGCATCTGGCCACCGACCACTACCACTACTTCGAGGACGGCGGGGCGAACTACCACCCGCGCTACGATTCGTGGGAGTTTTTCCGCGGCCAAGAGGGCGACCCTTGGATCGGCCACGTCGCCGAGCCGGCGGCGCCACAGAACAAGAACGCCCGCGGCAACCGCAACTACTGGATCAACCGCCCGCACCTCTCGCCCGACGAGCGGCACTGCCAAACGCTGACCTTCGACGCCGGCGTGAGGTTCCTCGACCGAAACGCGACGGAAGACAACTGGCTGCTGCAGATCGAGTGCTTCGACCCGCACGAGCCGTTCTTCGTCGGCGAGGAGTGGCAGGCGATGTTCCCGTCGCCCGACGCCGGCGAGCCGCTGTACGACTGGCCGGGCTACGGCGAGGCACCCGACGATCCGAAGCTCGTCGATCAGGCCCGGCGGCGGTACGCGGCGCTTCTCGCCAAGTGCGATGCGTCGCTCGGCCGCGTGCTCGACGCGTTCGATCGCCACGACTTGTGGGGCGACACGATGCTCGTCGTCTGGACCGACCACGGCATTATGCTCGGCGAACACGGGCAGATGATGAAGAACGAGATGCCCCTGTACGAACAGATCAGCCACACGCCGCTGTTGATCCACGACCCGCGGCATCCCGGCCCCGGCCGGCGGTCGGCGCTGGTGCAGCCGGCGATCGACTTGGCCCCGACGCTGCTGAGCTTCTTCGGCGGCGAGCCCGACGAACTCGTGACCGGGTGCGATCTGACGCCGGTGCTTGCCGAGGATGCGGCGGTTCGCGACGCGGCGTTGTTCGGCTACCACGGCAAGGGCGTAAACCTCGTCACCGACCAACACGTTTACCACCGTGCCCCAATCGCCGGCCAGCCGCGGCCCGACGCGTACACGCTGAGTTTGGCCCGGATGGTGGGCAACCTGCCGCCGGACCGCCAGCGTCTGGCCATGCCCGCCGAGCCGACGGCGGCCACCCGCGGCGTGGTGACGCTTCGCGTGCCGGACCCGGCGGTACACGGGGCCGAGCCGTCGCTGCTGTTCGATTTGCAGGAAGATCCGGCCGAGGATCACCCGCTGGACGAACCGGACCTTGAAAATCGACTTGCCATCCGCATGGCCGAGTTGATGGGCGAGCTTGACGCGCCGCCCGAGCAGTTTGCGCGTCTTGGGTTGAGCGCGAGGTTCGCACGGCCCGTGACCCGCAAATCTTCCAGGGCTTCCACCTAGGCTGCCTCGGCCCGCGGTTCAAGTACAACCGCTGCATTGCAACCACGCTGGCCGATGTCGCCAAGGACGCGGACGTTCATCTCGACGATGTCGCTGGTGCTCAACGCCAAGCAGTTCCACCGCGTCTCGGACCAGACGCTCGGCCCGCACTCTCCGCCGCAACTCGACGGAGGCCTCTCGCCGGTGCGCATTGCCGCGTGGTGCGGGTTGACCTCCGGGATTTAGGCCGCCACCGCGTCCCGCCACGCTCGCAGTTGTCCGGCCAGTTGTTGCCGCACGTCCGGCTCGGTGTTGGCCAAGTCGTGAAATTTCGCCCGGATCCTGCCGCAGGTCGTACGGCTCGAACCGACTGCCGGTCCGCCCGCTCTCGACGATGAAGAACTCGATCAGCTTCCTTGGCCCGTCCCGCACCGCGCATGCCGGGCTGCCGCCCTGGTTGCTGTCGTGCGGGTAGTGCCAGTAGATCGGTCCGCGGTCGGTGTCGTTGCATCGAAGTGCCCGCAGCTTGCTTTGCCCCTCGACGTTGCCGGGCACGTCGCCGCGGCTCAGCCCGCCGTTGTCGCTGGTGACGATGACCAGCGTGTTCTCCGTCAGCCCAAGCCGGTCGAGTGCGTCGAGCAGTCGGCCGTCGTTGTCTCGCCCGGCGACAGTTGCACAAAGTAAGGCCGCTGCGACTCGGCGAGTCGCAGCGGCCTCTGGGTTGCAGGAGCACCGGCATTACTCCGCACGGTCGTAGCGGGCGGTGATGGCTTCCCAGTTGAGGGTGTGCCACCAGGCGCTGACGTAGTCGGGGCGTTTGTTCTGGTACTTGAGGTAGTAAGCGTGTTCCCAGACGTCGATGCCCATCACGGGGAAGGCGTTCATCATCAGCGGGCTGTCCTGATTGGGGGTGCTGATGACCTCCAGCTCGCTGCCCTTCTTGATGAGCCAGGCCCAGCCGCTGCCGAAGCGGGTGGCGGCGGCGGTGTTAAACTTCTCCTTGAGCGAATCAAGGCCGCCGAAGGTCGACTCGATCGCCTCCTTAAGTCCGCCGGTGGGGCCGTCGCCGTGGCCGGGGCCCATGATCTCCCAGAACAGGGCGTGGTTGTGTGCCCCGCCGCCGTTGTTGCGGACGGCCGACTTGATGTCGTCGGGCACGATCTTCAGCTCGTCGGCCAGAATCTCGTGCAGCGGCTTGTCGGCCAGATCCGGATATTTGCCAACGGCGTCGTTGTATTTGCTGACGTACGCGGCGTAGTGCTTGCCGTGGTGGATCTCCATCGTCTGGGCGTCGATGTGCGGCTCTAGGGCGTCGTAGGCGTAAGGCAGGGGCTTGTGTTCGATCTTGGGCATGATGTTGAGGCAGGCTCGCTCGGCCCGCGGCGACATTGTGAGGCGCGACCCGCTTGAAGGTCAATGCCCAAACCGCGAGCAAACGGGCGTCGGCTCAGTTCGGCTCACTTGCGCAGCACGTTGCTGTCGTGATAGCCGGCGTCCCAGGCTTTGCGGTAGGGCGTTTTGTTCTGGTCCCAGAAGTTCTGGAACGCCCAGGCATCGCGGTCGGACTCCTCGTCGACCACCGTCGGCTCCTCGGCCCCCTCGACCGGGGCGGCGTGACCGTCGTAGAAGGCGAAGTTCACCTTCGCGTCGTGGCGGTTGAACGGAAAGTGGCTCTCGAAGTTGCCTTGGTTCTCGAAGTTGAACGTGCCGTTGTGGCGGTTGCCCTCGCCCGAATCGCCCACCGCCCGGACCTCGCTGGCGCTCTGGATCGAGCTGAGTTTGCGGAACGCGAACTCGCGATCCCAGCCGGCGTTGTAGGCGTAGCTGAGGAACACCTCCTGCCGGGCGCTGCTGGGCAGGCCGGTCCGCCAGTAGTAGTCGTTGGTCGTCTCCAGCGGCTGCTCGTCGGCCCCGCACTCGTAGACGCCGCTGTAGCCCACGGTCTCGCCGTTGGCGTACTTGGCCAGCACCTCGTAGGCGTGCCACTTCGGGTCGGCCCCAGGGAAGTTGGGCGTGTTGTCGCCAAACGCCGCGGGCAGGAACAGGTCGCTGTCGTTGGCGTACTGCACCAGCCCCAGCCCGATCTGCCGCTGGTTGGAGAGGCACGCGACGCTGATCGCCGACCGCCGGGCCGATTGCAGACTCGGCAGCAGGATCGAGATGAGCAGCGCGATGATGCCAATAACCACCAGCAGCTCCACGAGCGTGAAACCGCGACGGCGGTGCCAATAGCGTTGTGAAAGACGTTCCATGCCGACCTCCTCAGGTTGAACAGTATCGGGCCGTCGGGCCCGCGAAATAACCAAGCCCGCCACGCCCGGTCAAGGCCGCGGCGGGATTCATTCACTCAACGACGCCGCCGCATGCCCAGCAACCCCATCAGCCCGACGGCCGCCAACGCCGAAGGCTCCGGCACCGCCGTGGGCAGCACATCGCGGAGCGTCTGGCCGATGAGCAACTCGTCGTAAGTGACGGCCGCGTCCTGCACAAAAAAGCGAAACAAGTCGCCGGAGTTCAGGTCGGGCGTGCCAAAGTTGCCGATCGTGCTCGGCTCGACCGTCTTGACCTGGTTATTAGCATCGAGAGCGGCAATGTCTCCTCCCGCCGCGTCGACCGCCGCGTAATCGTCGGCATCCAAAATCCACAGCGTGGCTTCAAGTGGGTTGCCGCTCTGCTGGAAGTCCGGCACACCGACAGGGTCAAAGGCGTAGATCGCCATCAGCGTGGTGTCTTGCGGCATGACAAAGCTAGTGCGCCCGTCGCCACCATCGCTCCCCAACTTGCCGATCGCCACGTCCACGCCCTCGGGTCCGCCGAAGCCGTTGCTGCCGCTGACCTGGCCGTTGAACTTGCCTTGGTTGCTAATCGAGTTGTCGATGTTGCCGGCCACGCTGTGGCCAAAGAACGTGTCTTGGCCGTCGCCGAACGGCAAGCCTTCGTCCCGCGTCTGCTGCACGAGATAGCTCATGAACAGCGTGTCGCCGCTCGGCCCGCCGCTCACGGCCCGGCCGGCGAAGCCGAGGTTGTCGTTGGCGAGCTGCCCCACGTCCATCTGCAGGGCGTTGCCGCTGGTGGGGTAGAGGCCGAAGCTCAAACCTTCGACGACGGTCGACACGGGAAGGGCATCCGCGTCCGTCTGCCAAGCACCCGACCAGCCGCTGCCGCCGGCTTGGCCGGTGATCAGGGTGCCGAGGACGTAATCAAACGAGTCGGAAGCCAGCGTGGCCGCCGACGCCGTCGAGGCGGTGGCGGCGATCAAGCCGAAGCTGAGGGTGAGGTTGCGCATCTAATTCTCCAAAAGGTGAGGGCGTCTGCCCAATCGGTCAGGCCGCGGCGTCGGGGTCAGCCGGCGTCGCGGGTGGAGGAGGAGTCGTGGTCAAGTCGCCCGGCGACGCCGCAACCCGAGCAGGCCGCCGCCGGCGAGCAGGGCCAGCGCGCTGGGCTCGGGCACCACCGTCGACTGCAAATCGCTCAGGTCCGTGAAGACCTTGAACTCGTCGAAGTACGAGTTGTTCTGGATGCCAAAGGCGGTGTTGGTGTCAAGCGTGAGAAACTGTCCGCCCCCGGTCAGGCTCACGCCGACCGCCGTGTCACTGGCCGCCGCACCAATCCCGTCCAGCTCCGCCTGCGTCACGCCGCTGGCCTTAACGGCGTCGTAGTCGGCCTCGGTGAGCACGTACAAATCGGCCGCCTGGTTGCCCACACCGTTGACGTTGCCGAACCGGCCGATGACCAGCACCGGGGCCTGCTGCGGGTAGGGCGCGGCGGCGCTGGTGACCACCGAGCCGTCGTAGCCGACCCCGACGTTGTCCGGGCCGTCGCTGTCGAACTGATCGACGGCCACGTGCCGAAACGCGTCGAGCCCGCCGGCGGAATCGCCGACGGCGAGTTCACTCTTGAACGCGAAGCTGGCCGGCTTTTCCTGGCGGAACAGGAAGCTGAAGTAGACCGTCTCGCCGGGCGTGACGGCCAGCGCCGGCAGCTCGCGGGTGGCGTACCACCGCTTGTAGTCGCCGCCGCTGCCGTCGCTGTTGTTGTTCTGCACCTGCCCGACGTTGCCGGTGACGGCGAAGTCGCTGAAGACCAAGCCGCCTGCGCCCACGACGCCGGCGTTCTGCTGGCCGTTGGCGTTGCCGCCCTCGCCCCACGCCGAGCCGCCCCAGCCGTCGCCGCCGGTCTGGCCGACCAGGGCATCGACGCCCGGGGCGTAGTCAAAACCTTCGTACAACAACAAATCAGCCGACGCCGGCCCGGCCAGCGCGGCGGCGGCAACAACAGCCCCGGCGGCGAGGCCGCGGCGGGTGCAATGGTTCGATTCTCGCATGGATCCTCCGTCTCAAAGTGACCGCCAAGCCGGCGGTTCAGCCATAAATTCTCGTCCTCCCGGCGGCGTCACAAGACGTTTGCCGGCACGGCTCCTCCGCCGCTGACCGGATTATGCTCGGAGCGATCCGAAACGTCAAGCCGAACCGCTCCGAATCTTGACAAACGGCCTCAACGCGGGCGTCAGAGACGCGTGAAGCCGGGCCACCGCGGAGACGGCCTTAAATGTGGTACATCGCCTCGGCCGCCGGGTCGGCTTGGTCGGCCAGGTCGCGGAGGGTCAACTCGCCGCAGGTTTTCTGGGCGGCGGCGCGGAGTTGATCCTGCAGCAGCATGACGGCCCGACCGCCGGGGGTGTCGGTGGCGGTGGGGGCGTCGTCGAGCTGCAACAACTCCAGCAGCGCCAGCACGATGATCTGCTCGGCCGGGCGGGCCAGGCGGTAGCCGCCGCCGCTGCCGACCTTGCTCTCCAGCACGCCGCCGCGGCGGAGGGTCAGCAGGATGCTTTCCAGGAACTTCGTCGGCAAATCCTCGGCCGCGGCCAGATCGCGACTTTGCACGTAGCCGCTGCTGTCGAGGCGGGCCAGTTGGACCGCCGCCCGCAACCCGTGCTCTGTCCGCTTGCTCAGCCGCAACATAAGTTCATCGTACGGGCTTGGCGGGATCGAGGCGGTGCTCCTCGCCACGTAGCAGCCGCTTGATGTTCGTGCGGTGCCGCCACCAGATGAGCCCGGCGATCGTCACCAGCACCAGCCCCAACGGCAGCTGTCGGCCGAAAATGTCCCACCCCAACAGCCACCCGAGCCCCGCCCACGACACGACCGCCGCCGCGCTGCCCGCAAGCGAGCCGAGGCTGACGTAGCCGCTACCGAACCGTGCCGCCGCGTATGCCGCCCCGCCGATCAGCCCCGGCAGCGTCGCGTAAGGCCACACGCCCAGCAGCATGCCCAAGCCGCACGCCACACCCTTGCCGCCCTTGAATTTGGCGAAGATCGGGAAGACGTGCCCCAGCACCGCCGCCGCCCCGACGCCGACCCACAGCAGGAACGTCAGCCGGGTGCGGCCCACCGGCTCGCTCGTCGCCAGCACCACCACACTCGCCGCCACCGTTGGCAGGAAACTTTTAAGAACGTCCAGCCCCAGCACCAGATACCCCCACCGCCGCCCCAGCACCCGCCCGGCGTTGGTCGCCCCAATGTTGCAACTGCCGTGCAGGCGAATGTCCACCCCGCGCAGCTTGCCCACCAGCAGCCCGAACGGGATCGACCCGATCAGGTACGCCAACCCCACCAGCCCGAGCAACACCCCATGCGGCGGCGACCCGTCAGGCAAGGCAGTGGCGAGCAACAGCATCGGCGGGGCAGCGTATGCGGGGGCGGGAACGGTGGTTGTTGGTCCGTTGGTCTTTGTCCGTTGTTCTTTGTCGGCGGCAACTTGTTGGAGACGCCGCGGGGCGAGCGGAGCGAACCCCCGGCTCCCGCAGACCAAGCATTATGATCAGCAGGTACGCGGTGCAACGCAAGCAGGCCGATGACCTCGGCAGCCGCCGGCCGCGAAGGGGCGCGGGCGTGCCCGCCACGCGGCTCACGCGCGCCGCCCCCCAGCCGACCGAGCCGGTGCTGCGGGTGACGGAGATCATTATCCCCTACTGTCTCGCCGCCGTGGCCAGGCTCAATAACATCCGCTAACGCATCGGTTCCACGGGCAGGGTCTTCGGTCGCCGTATCTTGTAGGATCGGGCAAGCATGGCCACCGCTTCGTCCCGTCTACCCGTTCTCCGGTCGGTTCTCACCGTGTTGACGTTCGGGCTGATGTGCGCCTTCGCCGGCGTCTGGCTCGGCAGCGCGGCGGCGGCGCCAGTGACCTACTTCGACCCGGGTTGGCTGCCGTTCACCGATCGGGGCGTGGACCGACAGGGCTTTTACTGGCGGACCGCCGAGTGGGCGGACGAGCGGACGCCGGAGCAACTGGTGCGGCAGCTCGGGGCAGGCGGGAGCGACTTCTTCCTGACGGCGACGGCGGATGTCGGCGGGCGCTGGCGGACTTGGGGGCCGTGCCCGCTGCCGACGCTCGAGCCGGTGGCGGAATGGTCGCCGGCCGTGTGGGAGACGATGTTCACCTGCGGCTTCGGCGACGCGGAGGTGCGTTCGGACCTCACGGCGGCGCAGGCCGAGCGGCGGTTGATCGAGGCCGCGCCCGAGCCGCTGCGGGTGCGGCACGTCGCCGTGCCGCACTGGCTGCCCACGCTTGTGTTTGCCTCAATGACGCTGTGGCTCGCCCGGCCGTGGGCGTGGTTCGGGCGGCCCCTGCCCGCGGGGCATTGCCCACGTTGCGGCTACAATTGCCGGGCGACGCCGGGGCGGTGTCCGGAGTGCGGGTGGGGGGCGAAGGTGGCGGCGTGAGGCGGGCCATCTTGGCGATCGTGCTGCTGGTGGCGAGTTGCCTGCTCGGCGGTTATGCCTTGAGCCGCTGGCGGGCGGGCGTCGTCGATCGAGAGAGAAGCCGGTCCAACATCCTGTTCACAGGCCAAGCCCCGGCGAGCGGCGATGTCGAGCGGCACGCCAGTTGGGGTCTCGATCACGAAGGCTTTTACTGGCAGCAGGTGCGCTGGGTTCATCCGACATCGCTCAACGAGTTCCTCGCGCAGCACGACCTTCAGCGGTGGCCGGTTGACGTCCCCGACGCCCGGCGGTGGACCCGCTGGCGAGACGTGCCGCTGCCGCGCGGCCGGTGGGGCAGCCGCTCGACGGTGCACGACCGAACGTGGAAGCAGAGCCACGGCTACGTGCTCGACGCACCGTACCTAACCGACCCCCGACCGGCAAAACCGACCGCAACTGCTAAGGTGGTCCGCGTCAGCGAGGTGATGGTGCCTTACTGGCTCCCCGCGCTGCTCGGCCTGCAGCTGGCGACGTGGCTTGCCCGGCCGTGGCAATGGCTGCGCCGCGGGGTGCCGGCGGGGCATTGCCTGGGTTGCGGCTACGATTGTCGGGCGACGCCGGGGCGGTGCCCGGAGTGCGGGCGCTTATCGGAGGCAAAGCCATGAGTCGGCGGCGGGCGTGGGTCGTCATCCCGTTGCTGATCGCCACCTGCGTGCTCGCCGGCTACGGGGTCGGGCGGTGGCAGGAGCGGCACGATTTGGGCGGGTTGAACCTGGGCGGGTTGATCGGCGGCGGGCCGAGGTTTGTCGACTACGAGGCCGAGTTTCGGGACCGGCTCGATTGGGGTTTCGACACCCACGGCTTCCACTGGCGGCGCAACGTGTGGGATCACGAGGAGTCGCCCGCCGACTATCTGCGCCGCCGCCACCTCGATGCGGCGTGGCCCGTGTTGACGTGGCCCGCCGATTGGCCGCAGTGGCGTGGCGTGCCGCTGCCGCGGGCGTGGTGGGGCCGGCGACAAAGCCTGCCGGAGCAGCGGGTCGCCATCTTGCTAAGCTCCTCCTTCGACCGCCACGGCCCAATCAACGCGCCGGCCGCGGCGGCGACGCCGAAGGTGCTGCGGGTCACGGAACTGCGGCTGCCGTACTGGCTGGGCGTGATGCTCGGCGGGCTGCTGACGTTGGGGCTCGTTCGGCCGTGGCAATGGCTACATCGCCGGGTGCCGTCGGGGCACTGCCCGAGTTGCGGCTACGACTGCCGGGCGACGCCGGGGCGGTGTTCGGAGTGTGAGTGGGAACTTGAGCGACGTGGAGGCGCGACGGAAGGTGCGGAAGATTTTGGACGGGTCATCTGAGTGCCCCCTCACCGGCAGGGCCCAGCGTCGGTATCGTGATCCGCGAGGAAGTCGGGCGTCGATGACGCGGAGGTTGCGTTACAATGCTTCGGACGTTCGACGTGGCTTGACGGCGAAGGAGACGGCATGAAACTCTGGCGGATCGCGATGCTGGTGCTGGGCCTCGCCGGGGGTGGGTTGGCCGGGGTGGCGTGGGCGACGGCCAAGCCGCTGGCGGCGGACTGGGTGGCGGCGGATTACCAGTCGAGACTGTCCCGCGACCCGACCGGCTGGATCTGGCACCGCGACGACTCGTTCGACAACGGCACTTGGCTGGAGGCGATCGAGCGGAATGAGTTCCCGAAGCTCGACAGGGCGGATGATGCCGACGAGGTCGATTTTGAGGATTGGATGGCGGCATTCGACAAGCTGCAGGCGAAGCAGCCGCCGATCGGTTGCCGGTTCGCAATCCGTGGCGTCTGGACGCACGATTGGCCGACATGGCGTGGCGTCCCGCTGCCAACCGGGCATTGGCGGCGGGAGGACGTGGTGGTCGAGCACATCGCCACCAACCGGGCCACCGCCGCGAACCTGCGGGCGAGCTTCCCAATGATCCGGCTGCACGTCCGCCAACCCGACGGCTCGGCGACGTTGTTCCACGACGCCGCCCCGATCGTTGGCTCGTCGCACCTCGCGGTGCCGCACTGGCTGCCAATGTCGGCCGGCGGCGTGATGTGCCTGGCGGCGCTGGCACCGACGCGGCCCCGCTTGACGCCGGCGGGGCACTGCCCGAGTTGCGGCTACGACTGTCGAGCGACGCCGGGGCGGTGTTCGGAGTGTGGGTGGGGGGGGCGGGGCAGGTGGCACGCTGAACTGAACGCGGTGGTGTGGGAATCGGTCGATCGGGTGCCGGAGCAGAGGCTACTGTGGCGGCGGCTCATGTTTCGCACGGATCAGACGTTGCCAGGGGTGGATGCGGCGTTGCCGGAGCCGTTGCGGCGGCGGGCGGGTGGGGAGGTCGTGGACTGGGCGAAGTTCGATCTGGATGACGACGGGCGGTTCGTCGCCGGGTACGCGGCGCTGGTGGGTGGGCGGTTGCTCGTGGTGCGGGATGAGGCGGCGGCTTGGCATGAATTGGGCGACTTCACCGGCGTGCGGCATGCCGAGGGGGTCGGGGTGGATGCGTTTCACCTGCTGGGCGATGAGCCGGTGGCGCTTCGGTTCAGCTCGCGGCACAAAAAGGCCATGCACCGTTTCGGGCGGCGGGTGGAGCGGGAGATCGAGCATTTGCGCAACCCGACCGACCACGGGGCGGCGTGGCTCGACCGGGCGGAGCTGGCGGCGGCGGCGCAGGACGTGGCCGACGAGGAGAAGCCGCAGGACAAGCGGGTGCTGCTGCGGCTGCTGGACGTGGCCAAGCCGTACATCGGCCAGGTGTGGCTGGCGGCGGGGCTCACGCTGATCTCGGCGGGGGCGCAGGTGTTCAGCAGCTTCCTGACCCAGCCGATCATCGACCGGGCCATCAACCCGCAGACGGCCGGGCACCTCGAGTACGGGCAGCGGGTCAGCAACCTGATCTTCTGGGGCGGCCTCTACGCGGCGGCCATCGGCGTGATGCTGGTGACGTACTGGCTGCGGATGCGGGCGATCTGCTACGTCGGCAGCCGGATCGCCGGCGACTTGCGGGATCAGGTGTACTCGCATTTGCACACGCTCAGCATGCGGTACTTCGGCAAGCACCGCACCGGCAGCCTGATCACGCGGGTGACGAGCGATACGGATCGGCTGTGGGACTTCGTGGCCTTCGGCAGTGTTGAGATGCTGAAGGTCGGCGTCTTCTTCGTCGGGGCGGCGGGGTTCATGCTGTACGCCAACTGGCGGCTGGCGCTGATCGCCATGGCCCCGTTGCCGCTGGTGTTCGCGCTGGCGTGGTGGAAGACGCAGGTGATGATCCGCCTGTTCGGCCGATTGTGGACGTACTGGTCGCGGCTGACGGCCATCGTGGGCGATGCGTTGCCGGGGACGAAGGTCATCAAGGCGTTCGCGGCCGAGGACCGGGAAGTGCGGCGGTTTACCGAGCGGAACGCGAACTTCGTGGACGACGAGTACCGCGTGGTCCGCGCGTGGGCCGACATGCAGCCGCTGGTCGAGGGGGCGATGATGCTCAGCCGGGTGCTGATCCTGATCGTCGGCGGCATCTTCGTCATCAGGTCCGGCGGCACCGGGCAGGACACGCTTGGCACGCTCGTCATGTTCCTGGCCATCATGGGCTTCTTCCACATGGCGATCATGGAGGTCGTCCAGAAGCAGCGCATGGTCACGCGGGCGGCGACGAGCGCGCAGCGAGTCTTCGAGGTCCTCGACACGCCGGCGGAGATCGTCAGCAAGCCGAACGCGATCGTGCCCGAGTCGATCGAGGGGCGGGTGGAGTTCAGCGATGTCAGCTTCAGCTACGACGGGGCGAAGCCGGCGCTGCGGAACGTGAGCCTGACGGTCGAGCCGGGGCAGATGATCGGCCTCTGTGGCCACAGCGGGGCGGGCAAGAGCACGTTCGTCAACCTCGTCAGCCGGTTCTATGACGTGGGCGACGGGGCGATTCTGCTGGACGGCACGGACATCCGTGACCTGGACCTGGCGTGGCTCCGCGGCCACGTCGGCGTGGTGCTGCAGGAGCCGTATCTGTTCTACGGCACCATCGCCGACAACATCCGCTACGGCCGGCCCGAGGCGAGCGACGCGGAGGTGATCGCGGCCGCCCGCGCGGCCAACGCCCACGAGTTCGTCGTCAATTTGCCCGACGGCTACGACACGATGGTCGGCGAACGCGGCCAAAGCCTCTCCGGCGGCGAGCGGCAACGGGTGAGCATTGCCCGCGCGATCCTGCACAACCCGAAGGTTCTGATCCTCGACGAGGCCACCAGCAGCGTCGACAGCGAGACGGAGAAGCAGATCCAGGAAGCACTCGACCGCTTGGTCAGCGGCCGCACGACGTTCGCCATCGCCCACCGCCTCTCCACGATCCGCGACGCCGACCAGATCGCCGTCTTCGAGAAGGGCAAGCTCGTGACGACCGGCACGCACGACGAGCTGCTGAAGAACCCCGACGGGATCTACGCCAACCTCGTCCGCACCCAATTCGCCCTGGCGACGGAGGGCATGGACGTGGAGCCCGCTGAACCGGAAGCGTCGACAAACGAAAGGTAGCTGCGACCAAGTGTGGTCGCAGGTACCTTTCCACTCTCGCCGTCCGCCCGCGCAGCCGCGACATCCTGCACACCCGGCGGTTTTCCTGAAACACCCAACCCTCGCCGCCCGATACGGGTCTAGTCCCTGGCACATCCCTTGCCCTCCCGCCGAGGAACCTCATGGTCACGCTGAACCACGACATCGTCTCGAAGTACGACCTCCAACTCGATCCGCAGGGCCGGTTGCAGGTGCTCGACGGCTCGGCCGTCATCTGCGAAGAAGCCTCGGCCCGCCGGGCGTTTCCGTGGACCAACCCCAACGAGCACATCACCATCCGCGACCACGACGGCAAGGAAATCTTCCACGTCGACCGCCTGTCCGAGCTTGAGGACCACGACCGCCGCACCCTCGAAGGCTGGCTCGGCCGCAACACGTTCGTGCCGCGCATCCAAAGCGTCCACCACCTGAACACCACCGCCGCCTACATGGCTTGGGAGGTCGAAACCGACCGCGGCCCCACCAGCTTCCGCGTGCAGGAACGCGAGGACATCCGCTTCCTGAGCGACGGCCGCTTCACCATCAGGGACACCAGCGGCACCTTGTACGAACTGCCCCCGCTGGAGCAACTCGACGAGGCGAGCCGCCGGACGGTGCAGCGGGTCCTTTGAGAACCCTGACCGCAGACGCCGCAGGTGTCATGCAGGTCGCCGCGTCGCCGATCCGCCCTCGGTCGTCTGGCTGCACCAATTAAAGCCGAACGGTTCGGGCAAGGCCCTCTTCGAGGTCGCGTTGGACGCCCCAGAAAAGGAGCAGGGGGACGGCCGCGCCCAGCAAGACGGCGGCCATGAGCGGGCCGGGCGTGGTCTGGTATTCGGGCAGCAGGACAAGGGTGTTCATGCCAACGGCGAGCGGTTGCTTTTGCTCGCTGCTGAGGACCACGGCGGGCCAGAGGAAGCCGTTCCAGACGATGAGGAAGCCGAAGAGAACGAACGTGGCCGTCACCGGGCGGACGGCGGGGAGGGCCAGCTGCCACCACAGCCGCAGGTCGCCGGCCCCGTCGAGGCGGGCGGCGTCCAGCACCTCGTCCGGCAGGTTGACGAACGCCTGGCGGTACAGCAGCACGCCGAACGCCGTGGCGGTGGCGGGCAAAACGACGGCGAGGCGGGAATCGATGAGGCCGATGAGGCGGACCCACTCGAACGTCGCCGGCAACAGGGCGTGCGCCGGCAGGGCGAGCAGGGCGATGAGCGCGACCAGCAACGTTCGCCGGCCCCGGAAGCGGCACTTGGCCAGCGCGAACCCCGCCGCCGAGCAAACGATCGCCCCCAGCGGCGCCGCCAGCCCGGCCATGACCAGGCTGTTGGCCAGCCATGTCGCCATCGGGTGGTCGGCGAAGACGCGGCGGAGGTGAACCAGCGTCGGTGTGCCGTCGAGCGTGAGGGCGGTCCAGGCGACCCACATCAGCGGCCACGCCAGCAGCAGGGTGATCGACCACGCGAGGATGTTGCGCACTACTCGCATCACGGTTCTTGGGTAGCCGTGGAGCTTGCTCCGCGTGTCCGGCAGAAGCGCGGAGCAAGCTCCACGGCTACCGCAGATTAGAAAGTCACAGCGCCACGTCGGCGGCGTGCTCGAAGTTGCTCAGCAGTTGCTTGAAGTCGTCGTGGAAGACGAAGTTGTGCTCGGGAAACTGTCGGCCGCCGAGGTTCTGGTCGATGTGGCTGAACATCAGGCTGATGTCGGCGACGGACTCGCCGCCGCAGGTGACGCGGCCGGTGATGCCGGCGCCGGTTTCGTTGAGCGTGTCGACGGTCGCCTCGAGCGTCAGCGTGTCGCCGGGGCGGGCGAGCCGGTGGAACGTCGCCCGGCCGACTTTGGCGAGAATGACTTTCTCCCGAAAATTGTTGGCGTGGCCGACGAGAATGCCGGCGGTTTGGGCCATGCCCTCGACGATCAGGCTGGCCGGGTAGATGGGGAAGTCCGGGTATAAATCGTGCACATGCTCCTCGGCCGCCGTCACGTTCTTGACGGCCACGGCCCGCGTCCTGGGCTCGAAGGCGGTGAACTTGTCGATCCAGATCCAGCGCACGCTCGGTCCGTTGTCCGTGGTCCGTGGTCAGTTGCTCACGCGGGCCGAGGTGCTTGGTCAGCGTGAGCAACTGACCACGGACCACGGACAACGGACTACTCCGCCAGCTTCCGCTCCACGTAGTTCACCACCGTGTCCACCGTGAACAGCTTGCTCATCGCGTCGAGGTCGCTGCCGGCGTCGAAGTCTTTGAAGTCGGCGTGGGGCATCCGCTCCTTCAGTTCGGCGATGCCGGCCTCGGTGATCTTGCCGTCCTGCACGTACCGCTCGTCCTGGGCCAGTGATTCGTCCATCATCTCGCCGCGGGGGATCTTGATGTCGAACTCTTTTTCCAGGCGGAACTGGATGTCGAGGAAGTCGATGCTCTCGGCCCCCAGGTCGTCGCGGATGATGGCGTCGGGCGTCACCTCGTCGTCGTCGACGCCAAGGGCTTCGATCAGCACGTCCTGCACCTTCAGGAAGACTTCGTCTCGCGTCATCCCGGCAGTGTAGACGCCCCGACCGCCGTGCCAAATGCTCCGGCTAAAGCGGCACGGGCGCGGCGGCGGTGAGCGCCTGCCACGCCGCGCGGTGGTGTTGCCGCAGCCGCTCATCGGCCTCGGCGGGGGCGGCGTGTTTCTCCGCCAGATCGAACGCCGCCAGCTCCAGCCGCCCGGCCACGGCCGTCTGGCCGTCGACGGTGCCGCCGGCCTTGAACGTCGCCCCGCCGGGCGTCTCCTTCATCAGCTCCACCGTCACCCGCAGCGCGTCGCCCGGCGCGACGAACGTGCCGTAGCGGACGTTGCGGGCCTCCTTTAGCACCACGACGCCGTGCCGAAAGTCATCCCGCACCTGCAGCAGCCACGCCGCCGACTGCGTGAGGGCCTCCAGCATCAACACGCCCGGCAGCACGGGGAACGACGGAAAGTGGTCGCCCAAATACTCCTCCGCCAACGTCACCGTCTTCACCGCCACCAGCGAGGTGCGGTCGTCGCTCACGGACTCGATGCGGTCGATCAGGCGGAACTTCACGATCGATTGTTGTTGGTCCTTCGTCCTTTGTCCTTGGTCCGGCCAAAGAACAAAGGACCAACAACAAAGGACAAGCGACGGGTTGATATCTCTCGCCACCCCACCAACCATGGCGGCCACCCCAAGGTATCCCCATGACCCCGACCTACGCAATCATCGACGACAACGGCAACCAGCGCAAGGTTCGGGCCGGGGACGTGGTCCGCATCGACCAGCCGTTCACCGAAACCGGCGGCGAGATCACCTTCGGCCGCGTCCTGCTCGTCGGCAGCGACGAAGGGGCCAAGGTCGGCGCGCCCGCCGTCGAGGGGGCCAGCGTCACCGGCGAGGTCGTGCGGGCGATCAAGGGTGAGAAGCTCACGATCCAGAAGTACAAGCGCCGCAAGGGCTACCACCTCAAGCAGGGCCACCGCCAGAAGTACACCGAGGTGAAGATCACCGCGATCCACGCTTAGAGCCGTGTTGCTTGACGGAGAAGCCGAGGGGTGAGCGAAGCG
>CAYLSV010000015.1:19164-27558 GCA_964386435.1 uncultured Tepidisphaerales bacterium | reverse complement strand
CAGACGTCGGATCCGGGTGTTCGCTTCGCTCACCCCTCGGCTTCTTGCTGGAACTGGAGACCGCTGATGCCCGATGCCGCGATTGATGCCGCCGTTGCCGAGGTGGTCCGCGACTTGCGGCACCGGGGGCAGCGGCTGCGGTCGTCGGTGGCGGCGCGGGAGCTGACGCGGCGGGTGGCGGTGACGCCAATCGACTTGATCGTGCCGGTGTTCGTGACGGATGGTGAAAAACTTGAGGTGCCGAGCATGCCGGGCGTGTTCCGCCAGCCGGTGGCCGCCGCGGCGGACTGGCTCGACGGCCTCGCCGAAAAGGGGGTGCGGGCGTACCTGGCGTTCGGCGTGATCGATGCCGCCCGCAAGGATGCCACCGGCTCGGTCGCGCTCGACGGCGAGAACGTCGTCTGCCAACTGCTCCGCGAGACGAAGCGGCGGGGCAACCCGATGATCGCCATCACCGACCTCTGCCTTTGCGAGTACACCGACCACGGCCACTGCGGTCCGCTCACGGGCGGCCGGCTCGACAACGACGCCACGCTGCCGCTGCTCGCCAAACAGGCCGTCCGCCACGCCGAGGCGGGGGCCGATTGGATCGCCCCCAGCGGCTGCGTCGACGGCATGGTCGCCGCTATCCGGGCGGGGCTGGACGCGGCGGGCCACACCGGCACCGCGATCCTGAGTTATGCCGTGAAATACGCCGGGGCGTTTTACGGTCCGTTCCGCGACGCGGCCGACTCGGCCCCGAGCTTCGGCGACCGCCGCGGCTACCAGATGGACCCGGCCCGCGGCGTCAGCGAGGCAATCGCCGAGGCAAAACGGGACGTCGCCGAGGGGGCCGACCTCGTGATGGTCAAGCCGGCCGGGCCGTACCTCGACGTGATCGCCGCGGTCCGCGCCGCCGTCGACGTGCCGGTGGCGGCGTACCAGACCAGCGCCGAGTACGCCATGCACCACGCCGCCGCCGAGCGAGGTTGGGTCGACCTCGTCGGCGTCCGCGACGAGAGCTTGCTCGCCATCAAGCGGGCCGGGGCCGACGCGATCATCACCTACCACGCCGAGGCGGTGGCGGGGTGAGCCGGCCGGATGCCATGCTGCTCGACCTCGACGGCACCTTGTGCGTCGGCGACGACGCACTGCCGGGTGCCCGCGAGCTGATGACGTGGCTGAACGAGGCAAACCTCCCGCACGCCGTGGTCAGCAACACCACCCGCAGCGGCCGGCAGATCGCCGAGCGGTTGCGCCGCAACAACCTGCCGCTCGCCCCGATTTTCACCGCCGCCGACGCCGCCTGCCGCCACGTCGGCGATCGGCGCGTCTTCAACCTCTGCGGCGACGGCATCACCGACAACCTGCCGCCGCGGCAGTTGACCGAGTTGAACGCGCCCGCCGACGCCGTGATCGTCGGCACCCCGCGCGACCCGGCGGCGAGCATCGAACGCCAGCAGTGGGCGCTGAAGTTGCTGCTCGACGGGGCCGAGCTTGTCGGCACCTGCGACGACCGCACCTACCCCTCGCCCCGCGGCCTGGAGATCGGCGCCGGCCCGCTGACCCGCCAACTCGCCCACGCCGCCGACGTGCAACCGATTTTCTGCGGCAAACCCGAGCCGTGGTTCTTCCGCGCCGCCCTGCGACACCTCGACCTCCGCCCGGGCCGCGCCGTCTGGATGGTCGGCGACAACCCCGAGAGCGACATCGCCGGCGGCCGCGCCGCGGGCCTGAGCACCTGCCTGATCCGCACCGGCCTCCAAGCCGACGCCGAGGCGGACGCGACTTTCGCTGATCTCTCGGCCCTCTTAACCGCTCTGCAAAGTAACACCGCAGGAACCGCCTCCGCCTCGTAGAGGCGGGGCTTCACGAGTCACGCGGATCAACGCAAATTGAACCTTCTGCGAGGATTAGACTCGTAGCTGCGCCTTGGGATGATCCGCGTCACTTCGCATCAGCGTCGTCCGATCGCTGCCACAAGGAGAGCGCCCCGAGCGGCAAGACGCTCTCGGACGCGACCAATGTCATGCCCGCCGGCTGCCACGCGTCGGCGACCAGCGGGGTGAAGAGCCACAAACGCTCGATCTCCGCCGGCACCCGGCGGGGGGCGTCCTGCTCGACGACGGTGACGGACCGCAGCTCGTCGTCGAACCCGTAACGGCTCAGGCCGCGGAAGACGCCGCAGTGCAGCCACGGGATGTCGGGGCTGTGGGTCAGGTAAAGGTGATCGCCCCGCTCGAGGTCCCCGGCCATCAGACGGCCCAGGTTCTGGTACTCCGGCAGGTTCCGCTGGTACGGCCGCCCGAGTTCGATCCCGCACATCACCGCCACGCCCGCCGGCACCAACCATTGCAGCCACCTCCGGTCCACGTCCGTCAGCATGATCGTCAGCCCGACGATCAGCCCCGGCGCGGCGACGAACACCCACCGCGGGTACGCCATCACCTCCCGCCCATCGATCAGCTCCAGCAGCACGGTCGGCAAAATGCCCAGCGGAAACCACAACACCCACGGCAGCAGCAGGCGCCGCCGATCCGTGTCGGCTGTGATCGTCCGCGCCAGCGGCACCAGCCACATCGCCCAGCCCGCCGCCAGAACGCCGATCGGTTGGCCGTAGGTGTAGATGAACGCCCCCAGCGGCAAATGCAGGAAGTGCCCCGCCGCGTCGACGAAGCGGCGGTCGTTGACCGGCACCCAACTCGTCGTCGCGAAGCCGTCGTGAAGCTGCCGCCAAAGCTGCGGCCCCCAGACGACCAGGAACACGCCCGCCGCCCCGGCCGTCGCCGCGAGGACACGCCGCCGCTGGGGCGGATCGGTCCGCAGCCACGCCGCCACCACGATCGCCAGGCACACGCCGGCCGTGAAGTAGTGCGTCAGCATGCTCCCCAGCAGGCCCAACCCGACGAGGCCGGCCCGCCACCACGGCAGCCGCTTTCCGGTCGGCCACGCCGCCCACGCCGTGAGCAGCAGCGTGAGCGTCGCCTGCGCGTAATGCCGCGCCTCGTGGCTGAAAAACACCTGCGGCCCCGCCAGTGCCATGATCGCCGCCGCCAACCCCGCCGCGACGGCCCCATGCTCCCGCCGCACCAGCTGCCACAGCACCGCGATCCCCGCCACCCCGCACGCCATCGACCATCCCCGCACCGCCGCATCCGAATCCCCTACCACCTCGGCCCAGACCCGAACCGCCAGGTAATACAGCGGCGGATGCACCGTCCCGTTCAGCGTCGTCCAAATCGCCCAAACCGGCGGCGCCCCCTCGAGCGACAACGAATCCGGCACCGGCGTCACCGTCCGGCCCACCGGGAACTCCCGAGGCACATCCCCCCGCCCCGTCATGAACTCAACGGTCAACAACTCGTCGTACCAGAAGCCGTCACTGTCAAGAAACGGCCAACGCACGAAAATTGCCGTCCCGAGGACGACCAGCAGCGCCACCCAAGGCAGGGCAGGTCGAAGGGCGGCAAGTCGCGGCACGGTCTCATGGTAATCGCCCTGCCGCCGCAGGTGGCACCGCCCACACCACCGTCCTACCGTTGCGGCCGCGAGTCGGTAGCTCAGTTGGTAGAGCAACGGGCTTTTAACCTGTTGGTCGTGGGTTCGAGCCCCACCCGACTCATTTTCTCTCCGCTGCCGCCGTACATTGTAGCGTGGCGCTCGAGCGTGATCAGGCCGTGGTGGTGCGTTGGCGGCGGTGGAGCGAGTCGAGCCAGATCGTCACCCTGTTCTGCCGACGGCTGGGCATGGTGCAGGTGGTGGCCAAGGGGGCGTTCCGGCGGACGCGGGAGGGCAAGAGCAAGTTCGACGGCGGCCTGGACCTCTTGCAGCTGGGCGAGGTGGTGATCAGCCATCGGCCCGAGCGGGAGCTGCAGACGCTGGCGGAGTGGTCGCTCACCGACGGGTTCCTGCCGTTGCATGACTCGTTGCGGGCGATTTATCTGGGGAATCACGCGGCGGAGCTGCTGCAAGTCGTCTTCGACGCCGGCGATCCGCAGCCTCGGCTGTTTGATCGGCTGACGCGGCTTTTGTCGCGGCTGCACTCGCAGCAGCGGGAGGAGATGGCGCTCGGGTTCAGCGTCGAGGTGCTGCGGCGGGGCGGGTACGTGCCGGAGCTGGGGCGATGCGTGATCAGCCGGCAGAAGGTGGAGGGCGGGCCGGTGTGGTTCTCGCCGAGCCGGGGCGGGGTGGTGCTGCCGGAGGCGGCGACGGGAGTGTTCGACGCGATGACGCTGTCGTACGACGGGCTGCGGCTGCTGCGGGGGTTGGAGCGGCTGCTGGGGCAGAACACGCCACAACGGCTGCCGCGGCTGGACCGGGCGATCACCGACGACCTCCACGCGATCCTGATCGCCCACCTCAGTCACGCTTTGGGTCGGCGGTTGCGGACGCAGCGGTTCGTGCTGCCAACGGCGGGGTTGCCCGAGGCGTTGGAGGAGGCGGCGTTGCGGCACGGCGGGTAGGCCGTATGCTGCCCGGCGATGCGGTTGGCATTCCTAGTTGCGTTGGCCGTTTCCTCCGTGGCGATGGCCGGTCAGCCGGGGGAGTGGACGTACGGCCCCGAAGGTTGGCAGGCGGCCGCCGACGCCGAGCGGGTGGGGCGGCCCGACGCCGCGGCGATGGCCGATCTGCTGCGGCCGCCGCAGATGGACGCGCCGGCCTTTGATCCAGTCTTCGACCCCATCGTCGCCCGCCTCGGCCAAGGTGATGCCCGCGGGGCGTTCCGACGGACGGTGGATTGGCTGCGGGCCAATGCCGGCGATCCGCGGTACGACCAGGCGCTGTTCCTCGCGGCGCGGTCGCTGTTCGTGCGGGGCGACCGGGTGAAGGCGTTTTTCTACTGCGATCAGTTGCTCGATGAGTTCCCGCAAAGCGAGCTGTGGGACGACACACTGATGCTGCAGTACGACATCGCCGACGCTTACCTCGACGGCTACGAGCAGCGGCTGCTGGGGTTCATCCCGTCGGGCAACCAGGACGGTGACGCGATCGAGATGCTCTTCCGACTGCGCGAGCGGGCACCCGGCAGCGTCCTCTCGGAAAGGGCGCTGTTGCGGACCGGCGACCACTTCTACGACAACGGCGATTACGAGTTGGCCGCCGATGTTTACTTGTCTTACAACAACCAGTACGCCCGCAGCCCGATCGGGCCGTCGGTGCGGCTGCGGGAGGCGCTGGCGAATTTGCGGCAGTTCCAGGGGCCGGAGTATGACCTCGCGCCGCTGTTGGACGCCCGCGCCCGGCTGCTCGATTTGCAGGCGACCGATGCCGACTTCGCCGCCGCCCGGGGCGTGGCGACGCTGCTGGTGGACATCGAGCGGCAAATGGCCCAGAAGCTGCTGGTGACCGGCGCGTACTGGGAGCGGGTGGACGAAGACGCCGCCGCCGCCCGGAGTTACCAACAGGTGCTGGACCGCCACGGCGAGCTGCCCGAGGCCGAGGAGGCCCGGCAACGGCTGGCCGGGCTCGGGGTGGAGGTGGCCGATGCGGAGTAGCCTGCTCACGCTTCTCCTGCTGCTGCTGCTGCCGATGGGCGGCTGCGGGTATCAATGGGTCGACGCCTCGGAGCCGACCGGCACGCTTTGGCGGGGCGACGTCAAAACTGTCGCGGTTCCGATCTTCACCAACCCGACGTTCCGTCGCGAGGACGGCTTAAAGATCACCCGGGCCATCGCCCAGGAGATTGAGGCCCGCACGCCGTACCGCGTTGCCGCCGAGGACGTGGCCGACACGGTGCTGGAGGGGCGGATCGTCTCGGCCAACACGGCGACGGTGATCCGCAACCGCGACAACGCCCAGCCGCAGGAGCAGCTTTACGTGATGCGCATCGACTTCGTCTGGAAGGACTTGCGGACCGGCCGGGTGCTCGTGGAGCGGCGGAACTTCGAGGCGGCGCAGTCGTTCTTCCCGTACTTCGGCGAAAGCGACTTCGTCGGCAGCCAATCGACGGCCGAGAGCTTGGCGACGGCGGTGGTCGACCAGTTGCAGAACGACTGGTAACGATGACCGAACAAACTGGCGGTGCCGATCGTTTCAATACTTGCAACTCCGGCCGGGTGTGCCGGTTGCTGATGGAACCACCCGGTTGCCGCCCGTAGTGTTGGCGGTGGCCGCGGTGCCGGGCGAAGTTGGCCCGGCCAGAGGTCACGAGGACGCGTTATGCCGCAAAACGATCAAGACGACCGACCCGACCGCAAGTCCCGCCGCGGCGACGAACCGGAGCGAAACAAAGGTGAGGGCCGCGACGGCAAAGGCGAGGCCAAGCCCGACGGCCAAGCCGCCGCCGGCGGCATGCGGTTCAACCGCGGCATCACCGCGTGGCTGGTCCTGCTGGCCGGGCTGGTGCTGCTGTTGTTCGTGCTTAACCAGGGCGGCGAGGAGCGGAGCGAGCTAGAGCTGTCGCTGCTGCTCGACCAGGCCGAGGCGGCGAACCTTGAGGAGTTCCTCTTCAAGGACGCGGCGATCCACGGCACGTTGAAGAACCCGATCCCGCACCCGACCATCGACGGCCAGGAAATCGACAAGTTCATCACCGCCATCCCCCGCGACTTTGACACCGGCGACTTTCAGGCCACCGCTCGAACCGCCGACCCGTTGGTCGTGTTCGAGGCCGAGCCGGGGACGAGCCTTTGGGTGCAGGTGCTGATCTCGCTGCTGCCGTGGGTGCTGATCCTGGGCTTCCTGTACTTCTTTGTCTTCCGTCAGATCCGCTCGGCGGCCGGGCCCGGCGGCATGCTGGGCAATTTCGGCCGCAGCAAGCACCGGATGCTCTCGAAGGAGCACACGCACCAAACCTTCGACGACGTCGCCGGCGTCGAGGAGGCCAAAGACGAGGTCCACGAGATCGTCGAGTTCCTGCGGAACCCCAAGAAGTTCCAGCGGTTGGGCGGCCGGATTCCGCGCGGCGTCCTGCTGGTCGGGCCGCCGGGAACGGGCAAAACGTTGCTCGCCAAGGCGATTGCCGGGGAGGCGGACGTGCCGTTCTTCTCGATCAGCGGCAGCGACTTCGTCGAGATGTTTGTCGGCGTCGGGGCGAGCCGTGTGCGCGACCTCTTCAAGCAGGCGAAGGACAACTCGCCGTGCATCATCTTCCTCGACGAGATCGACGCCGTCGGCCGCCGCCGCGGTAACGGTACCAGCTCCGGCGGCCATGACGAGCGGGAGCAGACGCTCAACGCCATCCTCGTCGAGATGGACGGCTTCGAGACGAACGACCAGGTGATCGTCGTCGCCAGCACCAACCGCGTCGACGTGCTCGACCCGGCGCTGACCCGGCCCGGCCGGTTCGACCGGCAGGTGCAGGTGCCGCTGCCGGACGTGAAGGGCCGCATGGCGATCCTGAAGGTCCACGCCCGGAAGGTGAAGCTGGGCCCGAACGTCGACCTCGCCCGACTGGCCAAAGCCACGCCCGGCTTCAGCGGGGCCGACCTCGCCGCCATCATCAACGAGGCGGCCCTCGGGGCCACCCTGGCCGGCAAGGACTTCATCGAGCAGGAGGACATGGAGGAGGCCCGCGACAAGGTCCGCTTCGGCCGGGCCAAGAAGTCCCGCGTCATGGACGAAAAGGACAAGATCGCCACCGCCTACCACGAAGCCGGCCACGCGGTGGTCCAAGCCTTGGAGAAGCATGCCGACCCGCTGCACAAGGTGACGATCATCCCCCGTGGCCCGTTCGGCGGGGCGACGATGAGTTTGCCCGAGAAGGACCGCACCAACTACAGCAAGAAGTGGTGCGTCGCCACGATTCGCACACTCTTCGCCGGCCGCATTGCTGAGGAGTTGTTCACCGACGACGTCAACACCGGCGTCCTCTCGGACATCCAAAAGGCGACCGAACTGGTCCGCCGGATGATCACCGAGTGGGGCATGAACGATGAAATCGGCTTCATCTACTACGGCGAGGACGAGAACAAGCAGGGCATGTTCGACCTCACCGGTCGCGCCCCGTATTCCGACGAAACGGCCCGCAAGATTGACCACGAGGTGAAGCAAACCATCGACGACCTGTTCGGCGAAACTGAGCGGATCATCCACCAGTACAAGGATCAGGTCGAGGCCGTCGCCAAAGCGTTGATGCGGTACGAGACGCTCGACCAGGACGACGTCAACCGCCTGATCCGCGGCGAGGAATTGTCCCGCCCTAGCGTCAGCGAACTTCTTGCCGAGGAGAAGCGCCGGCTCAAGGGTGATAAGGTCGTTACGCCGCCAAAGGAGAACGACGGCGACGTCCAGCTCGGCGGCGCCTTGCCGTCGCCGGGGTGATGGACGGGCCAACGGCAACCTCTGACAGGGTGGTTCGCTGCAAGTTCAGCACCCACCGTTTGCGGTCGGGCTCGACGCGACAGGGGTGGTTCTTTTGGGTTAGCCGTGGAGCTTGCTCCGCGCGTTCGGCCGGACGCGCGGAGCAAGCTCCAC
>CAYLSV010000015.1:14111-19084 GCA_964386435.1 uncultured Tepidisphaerales bacterium | reverse complement strand
GCCACACCCGTGGTGCCGTCACCACCGTGGAACTTGTCGCGACGCTGCTCGCGCTCGTCATCTTCGCCACGCTCGCCATCGAACTCGCCGCCAGCGTCCGGCGGCGCAGTGGCGAACAGGCCACCGCTGCTCAGATCGCCCGAGTCCAAGCCGCTGCCGCCGCTTATCGGCAACAACACGGCACTTGGCCCAACGTCCTCCTCATGCTCTCGGCCACCGAGCGTGACGCCGCCTCACCCGTTCTCGCCGCCCGCGCCGAACTCGCCGCCGAGCAACTTGCTGACGCGTTGAAGATCGACCCACCCCGCGACGTCTGGGGCAGCCCGATCGTCCTCGTCACCCTCCCGCATCGAGCCCTTGGCCTCTCCCCCGGCGGCGACCCGTTTCTCATGAGCGCCGGCCCCGACGGCAACTACCTCACCCGCGGCGACAACGTCTACAGCTACGAGGCGGCCACCGTGAGCCGGCGTTAGATTCCGTTGCCCCCCGAAGTCGCCGGCTCGACCCCTGACCACCCCTCGGGCTGCCGCGTCATTGATTGGTCGGGCGGACGCTGGCGGGGATCATGTCGGCGGTGACGCCGTTGCCGATGCGGGTGATCTCGACGGCTTCGGCGGCGGTGGGAAGCAGGTAGCGGAGCGAGCCGACGCGGGTGTCATCGGTCATCTCGCCGCGAACACCGACGAAGTCGCCCACGAGGGCGGCGAGGTCGACGCCTTCTGCCGGGTGGACGTAGAGCATGGTGTAGCCGCTGCGGGGGTCGGTGAGGCGGTACAGGGTCTGGTCGCCCAGACGGAGCTTGCTGCTGCGAAGGGTGCCGACCGCGTCGAAGCGTTGCACCATCGTCTGCTCGACCTCCTGCTCCAAGGCCTCGGTCTCGGCCTGCATCGCGGCGGTGGCGTCGGCCTCGGCGGCGCGTTGGCGGCGGACTTCGAGCAACTTCTCAAGCGCGTCGCGGCGGCCTTCCAACCCTTTGACGCGCAGCTCCGCGATCTTCGTGTCGGCCCCGCCGAGGCCGTCGGTGGCGAGCAGTGCGCGATACTCGGTGGCCAAGGCGTCGAGGTCGCCGGGCGTTTGCTCCTCGACGTCGAGCGCGACGAGGTCGGCGTGCAGCGTCTCGAGTGCCATGAACTCCTCGGCGGCCTCGGGCGTGCTGGGGGTCAACGGGTCGGGCGCATCCTCGTCGGCCATCGCCGGGGCGTCGTCGCCGATCGGCCGCAGCGGGGCGGTCGGGTCCTCGGGGATGGTGTTGCCGACGTCGTCCGGGTTGCCGGTCAGCGGCGTGCGGGCGGTGTCGTCAACAACCGGGTTGATCGGGTCCATCGGCGGGATGGACGACTCGAGCTCGCCGTTGACGGGCGGCTCGACCGGCGGCCGCTCGGGCATCTCCGGCATCTCCGGCATCTCCGCCTCGTCGCCGCGGAGCTCCGGCGGGGCCATGTGCTCGGGCGTGACGGCGTCCTTCTCGACGTAGTAGAACACGCCCTCGGGCGGCGGGATCATGTAGTAAAACTGGTCCTCGGTTTCGCCCAAGATCGTCAGCCGGGTGCCGGCGGGGATGCGTCGGTCGGCGAAGGCCCACTTGAGGTCGTTGACGCGGCTGGCGATGCGGACGTTGAGGTCGCGGCTGGCCTCGCCCTCGGTGGGGAAGCTGGCCGGGCCGGTGCGGTTGACGTGGCCGGCGGGAACGAGGGTGAAGCTGTTCTGCGGCGGCAGGATCTGCAGCCACTTGCCGAACTTCATGCCCACCACCGTGACCTTCTGGCCGCGGGTGAGCTTGGCGACGACGTAGCTCGTCTCGCCGGGGGCGGCCTGGGCGTTGGCGACGTCGGCGACGACCACGCCCGACCGCTCGGTTTGGGCCGCCGCGGGGGCCAGCGGCAGCACGAGCACGGCGGGGGCGGCGAGCGCCAGCAGCGCGGCACGAAGGGTCAGGCGTTGGGGCAGGTTCATGCGGGAGGCTCCTTGGAGATCCTGGAAGGACAGCCCCACTATATCGCCCCCGAGCCGGATGCAACGATCCGGTCGATTGTGCCGCTATGTTTGGGGCGATGGCCGCGAACCCGACGAAGCCGAGCCTGATCGGCGTGATGAGCGACACCCACAACCGGATTGCCGCGGCAACCGGGGCGATCGACCTGCTGATCGCCCGCGGCGTCTCCAGAATCGTCCACTGCGGCGACGTCGGCCCCGACGTGATCGACCAGCTGGCGGCGGCCGTCCACCAGGGCGTGCCGGCGACCATGGTCTACGGCAACACCGATTACGACCCCGACGCCCTGCACAAGGCGGCCACGGCCCAAGGCGTGCAGGATCTACGCCATGGCGGCGTGCTGAAGGTGTCCGGCAAGCGCGTGGCCGTCTCGCACGGCCACCTTCCCAACGTGTGGCGGGAGCTGGCCCCCATGGCCTACGCCCTCAGCGGCCACAGCCACGTGCCGCACGATTACACGGAGAACGGCGTCCGGTTCCTCAACCCCGGCGCGTTGTTCCGCACGAGCCGCAAGACGGTGGGGCTGCTGGACGTTGAGGCGGATCGATGGGAGTTGCTGGACGTGGACGTTTGAAGGGGCGCGCGTCGTCAGTTCTCTTCGCGGATCGGGCGACCGACCGGGTCGAGCCGGAGGTTGTCGCCGCTTTCCAGGGCGTCGTTTGAGGGGGTGCGGGCCGGGCCGGGGCGGGTGATTTGGCCGTCGCTGGTCAGCCACATGCCCAAACCGCCCAGGACCATCAGGCCGACGATCATCACCAGCGCCAGCAGGCCGTTGATGCGGTCGAGCAGGAAGACGACGAACACGAGCCCGGCCGCCAGGGCCGTGGCGACGCCCAAAACGATCGGCCAGAACCCGCCGCCGAAGCTGGTGAACGTGAGCATGCCCAGCAACGCGACGGTGATCGCCAGGGCCGCGACAACGACGCTGGTGGAGTCGCTGAAGCGGGTGAGCGAGTCGTCGTAGAGGGCGGTGTTGGCCGCGGCACCGGTGCGGGCGTGGGCCTCAACGCCGCGGCTGCGGAGCTTGCTTTTGCCCTCGGGCGGCGGGGTGCGGACGGGCGTGTCGCCAACCGGCCCGACGGCCCGCTGCGGGGTGTCGGGCGAGATCGGCTTGTCACCGGCTTTGAAGCCCTCGGCCCGAATGCCCGCCGCCGCGTCGCTCGCACCGCGGCCGGTTCGTGGGCGGGACGGGGCGACGCCGTTGGTGATCGGGTCGGCGTGGGCGGCCGAGCCGTCGGGCCGGTGCTTCGGCGAGCCGTCGGCGTTGAACGAGCGCGGGACGTGGTCGGCCATGGGCAGATGCTAAGCGGCCCCGCCCGCCAACGGAACGGCAATTGACGCCCGACCCGCCGGGCGTCATGCTGACGCGATGAACGACCCCGGCAGCCTGCTCCAGACCCTGGCCGTCATCGGCTCGCTCGTGGTGTCGGTCATGGTGCTGGCGGCATTGCTGGTGGCCGTGCTGAAGTTCGCCAGCCGGCCGCGGCCGGACGAAGATTCGGACAACCCGGCTCCCGCGGAATTTGCCGACGACGAGCCCGAGTTGCCGCCGGGCGTGCGGGTGCCGGGGCCGGACGAGCGGTTGGTGAAGGTGTACGCCTCGACCCGTGCCTTCGACGCCGAACTGCACAAGGTCGCGTTGCTCGACGCCGGCATCTGGGCCCACGTCGACGGCGTCGCGACCGAC
Organism: uncultured Tepidisphaerales bacterium; assembly: GCA_964386435.1. Lineage (GTDB taxonomy): Bacteria > Planctomycetota > Phycisphaerae > Tepidisphaerales > Tepidisphaeraceae > CAYLSV01. The sequence continues at coordinate 15,404 of CAYLSV010000015.1, read as the reverse complement.
GCGGTGCTGGGCGGGGTCGGCTTGGGCGGCGTGCAGCTCGTGGTGCCCGAAGCCGACGCCGACACGGCACGGCAACTCATCGCCGACCGGGAGGCCGGGCCGGCTGACGGTGAAGATGAGCCGCCGGCACCGCCGTCCTGACGCAAAGTGCCGCCAAACGTCCGCTCCGGCGGAGGCGGTTTCAGCGACGCACGGGCCCGAGACATGATCCATTTCAGGCGGCAGCCCCGTCGCTAGGCGGCGGAGGTCCGGCCGGTGGTCTTGCTGTTTCAATGACGTTGCGTCAGTTCGCGGTCGCGTTCCGCTGCGCCCGGGCGGCGTCGTTGGCGGCGCGAACGGCGGCGGCGAGGGTGGGCTTCAGGCGGTCGCCGACATCGACCAACCCGGCGGCCGCGGTGGGGCCGGTGACGAGGGTGAAGGTGCCGGCGGTGGGGCCGATACCGGTGGGCGGGTCATCGGCCCATTGCCGCAACACGAGCCCGATCACGCGGCGGTCGGTTGCGGCGGCGGCGATGACATCGGCATAAGCCGTGGCGGCGGCAGCTTGGTCTGGGAACGTGGCGTCCGTCGCGGGAAAACCGGCGGCGGGGGCGGCGATCGGCAGGGCGAGCGTCACGAGCAGCGGCCCCGTCTCGAACGTGCCGATGGTCGTGGCGAGGTCGCCGCCGGCGGGGATGTCGACGAGCGCGACGTCGGCCCACGCCGGGTCGCCGAAGGTGGGTCGTTGGACGTTGTTGCGGGCCAGCGCCTCGCGGATGAGTTCGCCGGCGATCTGCCGGTGGACCTCGTGCAGCCGCTCGGCGACGCGCGGCTCGGGGTCCAGCGGCTCGGCTGCCGCGGCGTCGCCGGTCGTGACGCCAAGGGCGCGGAGCATGGCCAGGGCGTCGCCGTTCCACGTCCGTTGCAGCGCCGCCTCCAGCAGCAGCCGCTTGGTCGCGGTGCCGCGCTCGGCGAGCAGGGCGGCGGTGTCGGCGGGCGACGGCGGGCGGCGAAGCCGACGAGGTGCGGGTTGGTGCGGCGGGGGGCCATCTGCCGACGCAGGTTCGCCGCCAATCCGGCAACGGCTTGGGGCGAGAGCTCCGTGACGGCGGGCACGTCGAGCGTTGCGATGTGCGGCAGCCCGGCCGGGGCCTCGTCGACGCGGCCGGCCCCGGTGAAGCCCAGCGCCCGCAGCCGGGCGGCGGTGCGATCGTCAGCCCGCTCGCGCCAGTCGTCGCCGAACAGGCGGATCAGGTTCAGCGCGCGGTGGCTGATGTACTCGCGGCCCAGGTCGTCGCGGCGGTAGGGGTTGAT
>CAYLSV010000015.1:0-14101 GCA_964386435.1 uncultured Tepidisphaerales bacterium | reverse complement strand
CGTGTTGACCAGCGCCGCGCCTTCGGAATCGGTCGGCGCGGGCAGCTCGGCGAACAGCAGCCGGCGGCCGTCGATGGGGGTGGCCGGCAGGTGGTGGTCGGTCGCCCCGTCGACGCCGAGGAAAAAGACCGGCCGCCCGGTGGGGGCGACGAGGCCGCCGCGGCCGCCGGTGGTGGCGAGGGTGTAGGTCGGACGCGGCCGGCCGGGCACCGCCTCGTCGCCGCCGAACTCGTCGAGCCCAACCGGCGGCTCCGGCAACTCGTCCGGTTGCCGCAAATCGTCGTCCGACTTGATCTTCCCCGGAAAATCGGCAAGTCGCGGCTGGCCGAAGCGGTCGATGATGGGGGCGAGCGAGTCGAGCGCCGCTTTCTGCCGAGCCGTCTCGGCGGCGTCGGGCTCGAACAGGCGAGCCGCGTCCGGCGTGGCGAGGAGGGCGAGCAGCAGGAGCGCGAACATGGTGCGAGGTTACGCGGCCACTTCCTGATCCCAATCACTCCCGCAGCTTGTCGTACAGATTCTGCTCCGCCTCGCTGAACTCGGTGAACCGGGCCTCGACCAACCTCAGCAATTCTTCCACCCGCTCGGGCCGCACCGTCTCGTCGTCGGCCGCGGCGCGCAGGGCGTCGGCGGCGGCACTGAGTTCCTGGGCCCCCTCGGCGAAGCGGCGGGCGGTGTCGTAGAGGTCGAGTTGCTCGCTCTGGCTCTTGTCCGGCTGGTAAAGAAGCCGCCAGGGGCTGCGGCGGATTTCGTTCGTGGCGAGCTTGAACGTCTCGCTCGCCTCGCGGACGTTCGTGATAATCCGGCTGATCCGCGGCCGGTTGTCGGCGAGCAAGCCATCGGCCCGCTCGGCGGCCTGCTCGACATTTTGCAGCGCGCTTTTCGCCTGATCCAGCCGGCCGTTGACGCTGGTCATCGCTTGGTCGAGCTGGTCGAACAGGGCGGGCAACCGGTCGCTGCTGGCCTTGATGTTGGCGAGCGTGGCGGCGAGGTTTGGCGCACCTTCGCCTTCGCCGTCGTCGCTGCCGAGGGCGGTTTGCAAATCGGTCGCCACGTCGGCCCCGGCGGCGGTCAGGCGGCCGGCGTCGTCGATGATCGGCGGCAGCTTTTCGCGGAGGTTGCCCGTCAGGACGCTCACATCGTCGGCCGCGGTGCGGATGGGCAGGGCCGTCGCCTCGACCTCGCCCTCGACCCGTTTGGCCAAGTTGGCGAAGTTGTCGGCCACCTGGTTGACCCGCGGCAGCGTCGTCTCGCGGACGTCGCGGATCGTGCCCGTGACCTCCGGGGCCATCTGGTTGATCGAGTTGATGAGCTGCGTGAGCGTGTTGGGCCGGCCGACGATCACGGCGTTGTCCGGCAGCGGCTGGGAAATGTCGCCCAGATCGCTGACGTTAAGCCAACTGCTGCCGGTGATGGTCGACTGCACCGCGACGACGGCCCCCTCGCCCAGCACGATCCGCTCGGGCAGCTCGAACCGCGCGGCGATTCGCCCGGCCAGCGGCCCGTCCTCGACGAAAATCACGTTGTCGACGTTGCCCATCTTGAGCCCGCCGACGCGGACCTCGCTGCCGCCGATCAGGCCGCCGATGTCGTCGCCGACGTCAAAGCTGACGTCGTAGGTGCGAAAGTTCTGGGTAAAAGTCGCCAGGCCGTTTACCGCGACGATGACGGCGACGATCAGCCCGATGGCCACGAGGATGAAGGCGCCGGCAATCACGGCGTTGCGGTCACGCATGCGTTGCACAGCGTAGCAGCCGTGGCCGCAGCCACCGGGAATCTAAATCGTTCGCTCGGGCATTTTGAGCAGATCCATCTCATACTCGCCGTCCTGCCGGCGGTCGGTCAGCGGGCCCTCGGCGAGGCCGTGGACGAACTGGTGGACCAGTGGGTCGGGTGAGTCACGCATTTCCTCGGGCGTGCCGCTGGCGATGAACTTGCCGCGGTCCAGCAACACCATGCGGTGGGCGATCCGCATGGCCGAGTCCATCTCGTGGGTGACAATGACGCTGGTGACGCCCAGCAGGTTGTTGAGCTTGATGATCAGCTCGTCGACCTCCGTGCTCGTCACCGGATCTAGCCCGGCCGAGGGTTCGTCGTAGAACAGAATCTTCGGGTCCAGCGCCAGCGCCCGGGCGAGGCCGGCCCGCTTCTTCATGCCGCCGCTGATCTCACTGGGCAACAGGTCGGCGGCGTGCCGCATGTTGACCAGTTCGAGCTTGATCTTCACGATGATGTCGATGTTCTCCGGCGGCAAGTCCGTGTGCTCCCGCAGCGGCAGCGCGACGTTGTCGGCCACGGTCATCGAGTTGAACAGCGCCCCGCTCTGGAACAGCACGCCGATTTTGGTGCGGTAGGCGTCCAACTCCTTCTTGGTCATCGCGCAAACGTCGGTGCCGCTGACCTCGACGCTGCCCTCGGTGGAGCGGATGGCCCCGGTCATGAGCCGCAGCAGCGTCGACTTGCCGCTGCCGCTGCCGCCGAGGATGACAAGCGTTTCGCCCTGCCGGACGTCGAGGTTGACGTCCTGCAGCACGGTTTTAGAGCCGAAGACTTTCTTGATGTGCTTGACCTTCACCGCCAACTCGGCGTCCTCGCCGGGGGCATCGCTGCGAAGTTCCACCTGCGGCAAGGGCATGCGGGAGGATAGTCGATTGTTCTTGGTCAGTTGTCCGTTGTCCGTTGTCAGTTGCTGCACTTCATTGAGCGTCTGACGACGTGAGCAACGGACAACTGGCCACGGACCACGGACTAGACCCCCAGCACGTAGAACACCGCCGTGAACAGCAGATCGACCGTGATCAGCGCCACGATGGTCAGCACCACCGTTCGCGTCGTTGCTCGGCCCACGCCCATGGCGCCGCCGGTGACGGTCAGGCCCAGGTAGCACGCCAAACCGCTGATAATCGCGCCGAACACGGCCGCCTTGAACAGGCCGGTCAGGAAGTCGAGCATCGTGATGCTGTCGATCGTGTTCGCCAGGTACAGCCACGGGCTGATGCCCAGGACGCCCCAGCTCACGATCAACCCGCCGGCCATGCCCATGAGCGTCGCCACCACGGCGAGGCAAGTCGTCATGACCGTCGTCGCCACCACCCGCGGCAGCACGAGGAACCGCACCGGGCTGATGGCGTGCGTCTCCAGCGCCTCGATCTCCTCGCTGACCGTCATCGTCCCGATCTCCGCCGCAATCGCCGCCCCGGCATAGCCCGTCAGCACGATCGCCCCGACCAGCGGCCCCAGCTCCCGCGCCATCGCGATGCCGATGATCCGGGCCACCTCCTCCACCGCCCCGAAATCTGCCAGGATCGGGGCCATTTGCAGCGACAGGATCGCGCCGATGCAGAACACGACAAGCGACACGATCGGGATCGCCCGCACGCCGACGCGGACCATTTGGGCCCAAAGGTTCGCCCACCCCAGCCGCCGCCCGCGCCCCCGGATCAGCCCCGGCACGAACTGCAAAAACCCATCCCGAATCATCAGCCCCACGCCGCCGATGGTCCCGAGCGTCCCGAGCGTCACCTCGCCGACGAACCGAATGGGTTGCAGCAGCATCGTCCCCCAGCCTAGGAGCAACCACCAGCTTCTCCCGGACACGCCCGATCCGTCACGCCAGGTCGCGCCAGGTCACGCAGGTCATAGCCCGCGGCCCGCGCTTTCTCGACCGCTTCGTCCAACGTCGGGATGCCGGCGCGGCCGCCGGGTCGGGTGCACTTGCAGGCGGCAACGGCGGTGGCCAAGGCAACCGTCGCTTCCAGCGGCCAGCCGCGGCTGAGGGCGAAGGCGTAGGCGCCGTGAAACACGTCGCCCGCGCCGGTGGTGTCGACGACGTTCGTCGGCATCGCCGGCACGTGCAGCGGCGTCGGGCGGTTGTGGTCAAGCGTGATCGAGCCGGCGCCGCCGAGCGTTTGGGTGACGACGCGCGGGCCGAGGTCGAGCGTCGCCCGCAGCGCGTCGGCCGGGTCGTCCCGCCCGGTCAACTGCTGGCAAAAGCCGGCGCCGCAGACGAGGTTGTCGGTGTTGGCCGCAATCTGCCGGCGACGATCGGAGATGTGCTGGCCCGGCTCCACCCGGTCGGCGTCAAGCAGCACCGGCACGTGGTGACGACGCGCGACCGTCGCGGCGGCCAAGGCGGCGTCCTCGTAGCGCAAGTCCAAATGCAGCAGGCCGCTGCTGGCGATGAGGCTTTCATCGAGATCGCTTGGTTGCAACGCCCGCCCGCCGTCGGGGCCGAGGAAGGTCCGCTCGCCGTCACCGCGCACCAGCACGATCACGAGGCACGGCTCCCGCCCGTCGGCGCGGACGACACCGGACGTGTCGACGCCGGCCTTTTCGAGCAACGCCAGCTTATGGCAACCGAACAGGTCGGTGCCGGCGACGCCGACGTGGGCGGTGCGGGCACCGAGCTTGGCCGCGGCGACCATCGCCGTGGCCGCCATGCCGCCGCCGTCGACGGTGTAGCCGCCGGCCGTGCCGCAAACGTCCCAGGTGGGCAGGCGGTCGGTGCGGATGAGCACGTCCAGCGTCGAGAGGCCGATGCCGAGGATGTCGGGTGCCGCGGGCGCTGCCATGCCGCGATTCTGGCACAACCGACCGCCTGCGTCTATTGGGAGGAAAATAACCGCATTGCTATTGCCGTGACAAGGCCGCCCAATTAGGCTGCACGCCCCGGCCCCTGGTTCGACCGGTTCTGCATCATGCGATTAGGAGTCCTCCCCCCGTTCTTCAACGCCGCCGACGCCGACGGGCTCGATGCGCTCGTGCCGACGCTCGATCGACATCGGCTTTCGGCGATCTGCGGCCCCGAAAACCTTGACACGTGGGACGCCGACCGCGCCGCCGGATACGGCGAGAAGGCCCGCGGCCTCGGCCTGGTCATCGGCGAGGCGGGCATGTGGGACAACCTGATGCACCCCGACGCCGACCAACAGCGGGCGGCCGTTGACCGGCTGCGGCTGATGCTGCAACGGGCGAGCGTCATGGGCTGCCGCAACGTCGTCAGCCTCGTCGGCTCCCGCGACGCCGAGGGCGGGCCGATGATCCCGCACCCCGGCAACTTCACCGAAGAGTTTCAGCGCGAGTTCCGCGACGTGGTCTTGCGCGTCCTCGACGGCCTCGACCTCGGCGGCACCCGCTACCTCGTCGAGACGTGGCCGAACACGTTCTTCTACGAGCCCGAGGCGATGCGGGCGTTCGGCGAGTCCATCGACCACCCGGCGTTCGGCCTCCACCTCGACCCGTGCAACTTGCACCACCATCAGTGGGCCTTCCGCTCGACCGAGCGGTTGAGGCACGCGTTCGACATCCTCGCGCCGCTGTGCCACAGCGTTCACCTGAAGGACATCAAGTGGGACGGCAGCCACTACCAGTGGCTGATGCACCTCGACGAGGTGAAGATCGGCGAGGGTTCGATGGACTACCCGACGCTGCTGCGGCTGATCGACGAGACGATGCCCAAGGACATGACCTGCTACCTCGAACACCTGACGAGCGAAGCCGATTACATCGACAACATCAACGCCGTCCACCGGCACGCCGAGGCGGCGGGCGTAACGGTGCTGCCTCGGGGGGCGGTTTGAGATGAAGGCGAGGCCGCACCCGCCGATCAAGCTGGCGTACGCCCCGACGTACCGCAACGACTTCTTCGGCTACTCCGCCAGTTGCCGCCAAACCCGCGACGGCGTCGCACATGTGCTGGCGTCGCTCGACGGCGTTGAGCTCGTCGACATCACCGAAGCGGGCGAGGCGGCCGACCCGGCGACAGGCTCGACGAAGAACGGCGCGTTCTCCACCGGAGCCGAGGCCGAAGGATTGGCGGCACACTTCGCCGCGCGGGGCGTGGCCGGGCTGGTGGTGAACCCGACGGATTTCGCCAGCCAAAATGCCGTGGGCGAGCTGGCCGGGCGGTTGGGCGTGCCGACGTTCGTCTTCGCCAACGCCGAGCCGCCGCCGCACGATCCGCCCGAGCAGGATCTGGGGCGGGTCAGCGATTCCTACTGCGGCACGCTGGCCATCACGTCCGCGTTGTGGCGTCGCCGGCTGCCGTACCGCTTCGGCGGCGTGCATCACCACGATGACGCGGCCCTGCGGAACGAACTGGAGACTTTCGCCCGCGCCGTCGCCGTCACGGGCGGCCTGACCCACGCCCGCATCGGCCAGTTCGGCCAGCGGCCCGAGCCGTTCGAGTGCTGCGCGTACGACGAGGCGGCGCTGCTGGAGAAGTTTCATCTGTCCGTCGTGCCGATCGACCTTTGGCCGATCATCAAGCACAACCGCGAGACGCCGGACGACGATCCCGCCGTCCATGAGCGGGCCGAGGCGATCCAGCAATCGGTGGCCGAGCATTCGGTTCACGAATCGTATTTCGCCAAGGCGGCGAAGCTGGAGCTGTTCCTGGAGAAGATGGTCGACGCCGAGCGGCTCGACGCACTGGCGGTTCAGGAGTGGGGCAACTTGACCGACGCCTTGGGCATCAACGCCAACGCGACGTACGGCCGCCTGACCGACGCCGGGTTGCCCACGGCGTGCGAAAGCGACGTGCTGGGGGCGATCGGCATGCTCGCCGCCGATCGCGTGACCGGCGGCGGGACGCGGCCGTTCTTCATCGACTGGACGATCCGGCACCGCACCGACCCGACGCTCGCCCTCGCCTGGCACGGCGGCAACGCGCCGCCGAGCCTGGCCATTGAGTCGGCAAAGATCACGCTCCGCAGCCAGACCGACGCCATCGGCGACTTGCCGTCGGCGGTGGAACACGTGCCGGGGCAGTACGGCTTCGAGGTGCGGCCCGGCGCGGTCACGGTGTGTGCGCTCGTCCATCGTGGCGGCGAGTGGTCGATGTTCGTCGCCCCCGCCGAGGCGGTGCCGGACGAGGACCGGCAGGGCCAGACCTGGTGCTGGCTCAAGCTGCCGGGCGAGCCGGGCGCGTTTTACCGCACGCTGGCGGAAAACGGCTTCACGCAGCACGCCACGCTCGTTCACGGCGACCACGTCGCCGCGCTGCGACTCGCCTGCGACTTCCTGGGCGTGAGCGTGGTCACGCCGCCGACTTCCTGAACCGACTCATGCCCCTCGCCAGCTTCTCCGACATCCTGCCCGTTCTCAATCGAGCCGAGGTGTGCTTGCCGGCGTTCTGCCCGTTGGGCGGGCAGCCGGACGCGGTGCAGGCGGTGATCGAGGCGGCCGGCGAGGCGCGGTCGCCGGTGATGTTCATGATCTTCGAACCGACCAGCGACTACGTCGGACTGGAGGGCGGCACGGCGATCATCAAGCACTTCGCCGACCGGGCTGACGTGCCGGTTGTCCTGCACCTCGACCACGGCGACGACGAACAACTCGTCGAGCGGGCGCTGGATCTTGGCCTGAAGTCGGTGATGTTCGACGGCTCCTCGCTCGATCTCGACGAGAACATCCGCCGGACGAAGGCGATGGTCGAGCTCGCCCACAAGCGCGGGGCGAGCATCGAGGGCGAGGTCGGCAGCTTTAACCCTGAGGGCACCGCCGCCGAGCAATTGCACGAGGACGACACCGGCCTGACCACGGCCGACGACGCGGCCCGCTTCGTCCGCGAGACGGGCGTCGACCTGTTCGCCCCCGCCGTCGGCAACGCGCACGGGTTGTACAAGCGCGAGCCCCGCCTGCGGTTCAACCTCATCGAGCAGATCGGCGAGCGCACCGGCGGCGTCCCGCTGAGCCTGCACGGCGGCACCGGCATCCCGATGGCCGACGTTCGACGCGCGGCCAAGCTCGGCTTCCGCAAAATGAACGTCGCCACCGGCCTGCACCAGGCGTTCGGCAAGGCACTCGCCGACGCGGCCGACGCCGATTGGCAGGGCAGCCCGTACGATTCTTGGAAGCCGCCCCTGTTCGCCGGCCGATCGGCGATGAAGGCGTTCGTCGCCAATTACCTCAGGGATCTTGGCTGCGTTGGGTTGCTGTAGCGTTGGCGTGCCACTCAGCCGCTTTGGCGTTGGCCTCGCGGAACGGCCCGACAAGTGCCGGGTAAGGCTGGCCGAAGGGGTCGACCAGGCCGTTCTCGTTGATCGCTTGGGTGCGGTGAGGATCGTCCCACTGCGCGATGAAGCCGCACCAGTGGTAGCCGAGCATGTAGGGCAGTCGCATTGAACCTTCCAGTGCCTCGGCGTAGGCCGCGCCCGCCTCGGCACGACTGGCGACCTGCGTGCCCTTGACGCCGTGACGTTGCCGCTCCGGATCGGGCGCGGCAAACCCGGCGTCGGCGTTGAGAATCGGCCGACCGGTCGCGGCGTGAACCGCCTCCAGCAACGGCAACTGCTGCTCGAACCGCGGATACGCCTCGACGGCGATCGCGTCGCTGTGTTTGCCTTTGATCGGCAGGAACCAGCCGTCGCCCTCGCGCATGAGGTAGAGCCGGGCGAAGACGAGCCGGTGCGGGTCGTGACTCCGGATGATCGCCCGCAGCCGGCCGTAGTACCGCTCGGCCGCCACGCGCAGGAACGCTTCACCATCCGCCGCCACGGCGACGGGATCGGCTGGCGCGTCCGGCCAACGTGTTCGTTGAGCCAGTTGATTCCACGTCACCGCCGCGACGTTGTAGACCGCTGCGGCGGTGGCGGCGTCTGGGTGGCGGTCGCGGAGCACATCGACCCACGCCCGCTTGCCTGGTGCGTCGGCTGGCAGTCGGCGCAGTTGCTCGACCAGCGGGTGCAGCACCAACTCGTCGGGCGTCAGCCAGCGCGGGTAGTCGACGAGCATGTAGCCCAGCAGCTTCTCGCTCTCGCGGTGTCGGCGGGCCTGCCGGGCAACCTGTTCGTCCAGCTCACGCCAGAACGCGTCGCCGAACAAGTCGTACCGCTCGGCAGTCGTGGCCCCGTCGTCGGCCGGATCGGGCACGAGCGGCCGGCCGACCCGCAGCCGGGCGAAGTGGAAGAAGTCGTTAGAAACCCACCGATCCGGCAGGCCGTAGGTGTGGAAGCCGATCGAGTTAATGCCGAATTCGTGGAGTTGCCCGCGAACCTCGGCCCACCATTGCTGCGCCGCCTCGCCGCTGTAATTGAACTCGCCGGCGGGCGTGACGAGGTCGTCGCCGAACCGCGCGAGGGTGTGGCCGCGGTTGGCCGTCTCCAGGTACATGCCCGGCTCGAGGTGGTTGATGCCGACCGAGACGAACCGCTCGCCCCCGGCATCGACGAGCCACCACACGCCGTCGATCTGCTCCAACGTCACCCCCGGCGGCGTGCGGGCGGCCGGCAGGACGAGGAGCATGGCGATGAGCCACGCGAGCCTCACCCGGCGCTCCAGTCGAACAGCGTCACGAGATGCTCGTCCGGCTCCTCCAGCAGGCGGCGGTACACGTCCTGCGCCTCCTCGGGCGTCGCCGTCCGCGTCAGCAGCGGCTCGACCTTCAGGCGATTGTCGCGGATGAGATTGAGCAGCAGCTCGCAGTTGCGGCTGATGCTGTGCCTGACGAACGGCTGGGGCTTGATCGGGATGCGCCATTCGTGCGCGCCGTCGAGCCGGACGCAGCCGAAGTCCCACAGGTGGACTCGGCGGAGCAATTCGGTCGCGTCGCCGCGGAAGGAACCGCGCGGCGAACCCAGCAGCACCACGCCGCCGCCGGGGGCGACCATTTTCGTCGCCGTCAGGCAGAGGTCCGGCAAGCCCGTCGCCTCGACGACGGTTGCCGCGCCCTTGCCGCCGAGCAGGTCCTTCACCGCCTCGACCGGGTCGGACTCGGCCGCGTTGACGACGTGCTTGATGCCGCACTGCCGAGCCAGTTCGAGCCGCGTCGGTGACACGTCGACCCCGACCACTTCGGCCCCGGAGAGCGTGAAGAGTTGCGCCGCGAAGTTGCCGACCGGTCCGAGACCTTGAACGACGACTCGATCGCCGAGCTGCGGCGGGGCGGTTTGCAACGCCGTGATCGACACGGCCGCCAGCCGGACGAACGGGGCGAGTCGCAGGTCCGATTCCGCCAGCGGCGTCACGAACCACACGTCCAGATCGACGTCGCTGATGTCGCTGTGCGGGTTGTAGCAGAAGACGAGGTCGCCCTCGGCCACGCCCTCGACGTTGGAGCCGATGGCCGTCACCCGGCCGCTGGCGGCGTAGCCGGGGACGTGCGGGAACGGTGCCCACGATTCGGTGCCGCGGTAGCAGGCGAGTTCGGTGCCGGGGCTGACGAGGGTGTAGCGCGTCCGCAGGCGCACGGCGTTGGCGGCCGGCGGATCGGCGGGCGGCGGGGCGTGCCTCACCTCGGCCTCGCGCTCGGCGACGAAGGTGATCTGTCGGTTCGTCTGGCTCATAGTTGGGTCTGCCTACTCGGTGGCTTCGACGGCGGCAAGGGCGCGGGTGGCGAGGTCGCGCAGGCGGCCACCTTCGCGGCCGGTGATCGGGCGGATAGCGTCGGCCAAATCGGTGGCGTCGGGGCCGAGGCGCTCCAGCGCCAGCAGGGCGGCCCGGCGGAGCGGGTGAGAATCGAGCCCCTTCACATCGGCGGCGCGACGCAGCATTAGCGCCCGCTCCAACATCGGCAGCGTCTCCGGCGACTCCCGTCCGGCCATTGCCAGCGCCCGCACGGCGGCGGACCGCACACTGTGATCCGGATCGTCAATCTCGGGCCGCTCGATCAGCGCGATCAGCGGAGCGACGGCGGCCGGGTCGCCGGTCCTCGCCAGCGCGTCGATGAGCGCGAGCTTCGCCTGCCGATCGTCGGCAGACGCCAGTGCCGCGGCGAGGGTGTCGACATGCGGTTGGCCCTTCGTGCCGAACCCGGCGAGGGCGACGGCGGCGTCGCGGCGGGTGGCATCATCCTCGGCGTGCTTCAACACGTCGTCGGCGGCGATCATGCCGTTGTCGCCGAAGCGGTGCAGATGCGAGGCGATGAACTCGCCGCCGGGCTCGCCAAACTGCGCGACCACGGCATCGACGGCACGCGGATCGCCACGCCGCGCCAGCGCCGCCGTGGCCAGGCGGCGGGTTGCTTCGTCTTCGTCGTCCATCACCGCCAGCAGGGCATCGCTCGCCCGCGCGTCGTCCGTCGCCCGCAAGCCAGCAGCCGAAGCACGACGGGCCAGCGGGTCGTCGCTGCTCAAGCCGTCGATGAACGCGGTGATCGATTCGTCACTCGCGGCATCTTGGCGAACCCGTTGCCAAAGCTCGGCGGCGAGGCCGTCGTAGTCGCTGCCGCGGTCGCGGTGGGCCTTGAGCGTGGCGGCCAGGTCGGAGACGCGGACGAGGTAAATCGTGCGGTCGGTCTGCGCCTGCAGCCGCTTGGTGAGGTGGTGGGCGATGGAGAAGCCGTTGAGCCCGCACTCGCTCGGCAGCCGGCCGACCACGAAGTACGGCTCGCCCGCGACGGCGTCGTTCTCGATGGTCTGCCGCAAGTCGATCACGGCATTGCCCGTGAAGCGGTGGCCGATCGAGCTGGGCTTGGGCCCGCGGAAGCCGATCTGGTTCGTGTAGAGCGTCCGGGCCTCGTTGTCGCGGAGCAGCAACTTCGAGTCCCGCTCGCCCACGCCGTGGTAGCCGTTGACCACCGCCTTGAGCGGCACGTGGCCCATCATCGCATGGAAGTGCTCGTTCGGGAATTGCCCCATGAAGTTGGCCACCTGGATCGCGCCATTGGAGGCCTCGAGGTAGTGCGTGTACGTCTCGATCCAGTAGGCCCGGCCTTCAGGCGTCTTCGGGTCGCCGCCGTCGTTGAGGCTCGACGTCAGGTCGATCGTGCCCGGCCCCTGCTGGGTGTACCAGGCGAACAGCGTCGGGAACAAATCGATGATGTACGGGTTGAACCGCCAAGCCACGGGCACCTGCCCGGTCATCGGGTCGCGCCGCATCGCCGGGTAGTTGAAGTGGAAGCCGAAGTTGATGTTGTCGCCGTCCGGGCCGTTCCACGCGAGGTAGATGCCGTTCGGGTCGATCTCCAACACCTTCGGCGGGTCGGCCGGCGTGAAGCTCGACGGATCTGTCGGGATCGACGACGTCATCGACGCGTTCGGGAACATGCCGCACACGCTGGCATAGCCGAGTTCCTCGATCAGCGGGATGCAGTCGCTCATCTCGACACAGCCGATGTTTGGGATGCCCGGCGGGTAATGCTCGGGGCTGAGCAGCTCCTTCATCAACTCGTCGGCGTCATCCACCTGCACGCCGAACGGCTCGGTCCAGCGGTGGTCGCGGTGCAGGAAGTACGTGAACGTGTGCGTCGCCACGAAGTAGTCGGCCATGGTCGACGGGTGCGTGCCCAGCTCGCTCCAGACCCCCACGACCTGGCGGTTGCGGTTCGGGTGGTCGAGGTAGCGATCCATCGACCACCGCATCGCCTCGGCGTTGCTCATGCCGCGGAAGTCGTGGACGCGCTCGAGCTCGAAGCCCTCGTCGCGCAGGTACTTGTTGATGATCGGCGTCACCGGCAAGAGCGACTCGAACGTGCAGGCGTTGAGCGCCGCCGACCGGCCGCCGCTGTTGGCGGCGGTGTCGAACTCGAACCCGGCCGTCGTCGGGCACAAGCTGATGCCTTCCACCAGATGGCCGTAGTTGGCCATCAAGTAACTGAGCGCTGGGAATCGCTTGCTCGCATCGAGCTCGGCGTGCTCGATCGGATATGGCACCAACCCGTCGGCCAGCGCGGCCGAGGTGGCGTCGTCTTCGGCGTCGTCCAGCCCGAGCTGCGACGGGTTCCACGCGATCTGCCCCGGCAGGTTCGTGAGGTAAATCTTCGTCGTCGACTCGCGGTTGATCAGGCCCTGCAACGCACAAATCGTCAGGATCGCGTCGTGTGATTCGGAGAAGTGCCAGTAGCCGTTGTACGGATCGGTGCCGACGTTCTTGTCTTTCGACACGTCGATGACAATCACCCGCTCGGTCGGGCCGGTCTTGGGCAGCATCGGCGTGTACTCGGCCCGCGCCAAGGCGGGAAGGGCGGCGAGCAGCACGCCCGCCACGGCAATCAGATGGGTCAGCGTCATCAGGTTCCTCCGGCAGGTGCCAACTAGATTCGGGCGGCGATCCACTGTCGCATCTCGGCAGCGAGGTCCAGCGGGTTGCGGTCGCTCGGCTCGTCCTCCCACGAGTACCAGCCGTCGTAGCCGATCGCCTTCAGCTCGCGGAAGATGCCCTCCAGATCGACGCAGCCGGTGCCCAGCGGGACATTGTCGTGCGTGCCCGGCTCGCGGACGTCCTTCACGTGGACGTGGCGGACCAGATCCTTCAGCTCCCGGATCGCCGTCGGACCGTCGAGGCCGCTGGTGCCGAGCCAGCCGGTGTCGACCGCCCAACCGCACCCCTCGGGCACGGCTTGGCGGATCGCCTGCGTTGTGGCCTCAGGGTGGTTCTCGAAGTCGAAGGCGAGGCCCGTCGCCCGCGCCACCCGCGCCGCCTCGGCAGCGTCGTCGCCCCACAAGCCCGCCGCCGCCCGCGGCAAATCGAGCAGCTTGCAGACGCGGGCCGTCTCGTCCGTCAACGGCCCGGCCAACGCCACCGGCTCCAAATCGTGCGCCGCCAACATCCGCCGCAACCGTCGGCCGCGTTCGCCGTCCACCCGCATCGGGTCGACGTGGGCCCGCCACAGCTCCACCCCCGCGAATCCCGCATCGGCGATGTCGCGGCACATCTGCTCGAAGGCGGCGTCGTCGGTCCGCTCCACCGTGCGGCGGTCGTGGTCCATCCACTCCTCCAGGTTCAGCCGCCAACCGGCGTGCTGGGCGACGAGCGTGGCGGTGTTGAAGCAGATCTTCGGGTCGGGCATAATCGGTCGGTGAGAAACATCCGGCGCCCGCAGCCCCTCCGACTGCCGACGCCCGTAATTCGCCTTGTGGGAATCAGTCTACCACGATTTGCAAGTCAACGCCACTTCTAAACCGTTGCGATGTCGTTGCGGCGATCTTCGCACGCGGGTAGTCTAATGCCCCCGACGCGCAACACGTCCGGGACGCATCATGACCCACCCCGACCTCACCGACGACGCCATCAACGCCCGCATCCGGCAGCACCGGACCACGGCCACCACGCTCAAGCTCAGCATGCCTGACGGTCAACCGTTGACGAACGCGCCGGTCACGATCGGGCAGACGTCGCACGCCTTCGACTTCGGGGCCATCGCCTTTCGCCTGGACCTCGACCGCGA
>CAYLSV010000014.1:42608-55671 GCA_964386435.1 uncultured Tepidisphaerales bacterium | reverse complement strand
CCGGGTTCGACCCCGACGCCCGCATCCCCCTCGCCCGCCGGGCAGCAGCCGCCGGTGACGCCGCGGCCGGCGGGCGGGCTGCGGTGGCTGGCGATCCGCCGGCCGATCCCACGGGGCGTGCACGTCGGCCTCGCCGTCGCCGGGGTGCTCGTGCTGCTGCTGGCGTACTTTGCCCTCTCGGCGTCGAAGAAGGCGGAGAACCCGAAGGACCAAACCGTCCCGAGCATCGGCCAACTCATCGACGGCGTGAAGGAGGTCGTCACGCCCGACCGCCGCGGCAACATCATCGTCCTCGACGACAGCCTGGCGACGTTCTACCGCTTCGCCGTCGGCTTCGCCCTCGGCAGCGCATTGGGCGTCGGGCTTGGGCTGGCGATGGGCTGCTACACGTTCATCGAGGCCATTGCCCTACCACCGGTGGCGTTCCTCGCCCGCATCCCGCCGCCGGCGATCTTCACGATCATCTTCGTCCTCGCCGGCACCGGCATGGGCTACTTCGCGGTAAGCATCGCCGTGGGCATCACGCCGATCCTCGCTCAGACGGTGTTCGCCGCGGTGCGGGAGGATGTGCCGGGTGAGTTGATCGACAAGGCCCGAACAATGGGGGCGAGTCAGGCGGAGATGATCTTCGACGTCATCGTGCCGACGGTTCTCCCAAGGGTGCTGGACGCCGTGCGGCTGCAAATCGGGCCGGCGCTGGTGTTCCTGATCGCAGCGGAATACGTGAACGCCAGCGTCGGCATCGGGTATCAGACCCGCTTCCAGGTCCGGTCGGTGAGCGTCAACGTGATGATCATCTACGCCCTGCTGCTGGGGCTGTTCGGGTTTGTGCTCGACTTCGCCCTGCGGCAGCTTCGCCGGTTCGTCAGCCCGTGGTACGCCCGATGAGCCGCGATCTGAACCAGCCGCCCGCCCTCGACGTCCGCGGGGTGAGCCACGCGTTCGGCGAGAACCGCGTGCTGCACGACGTGTGCTTCAGCCTCCCCGCCGGGCAAATCTGCGGCTTCGTCGGCCCCAGCGGCAGCGGCAAGAGCACGCTGCTGCGGGCCATCCTCTCGACCCACCCGCCCGACGCCGGCACCGTTCACGTCGACGGCCACCTCGCCGACCGGCCCAGCCGCGACCGCGGGATGGTTTACCAGCGGTACACGCTCTTCCCGTTCAAGACGGCCCTGGGCAACGTGACGCTCGGGCCGCTGCTGGACCAGACGTCGCTCACCCGCCGGCTGCTGGCGTTCTGGACCGTCCTGGACCTCAAGCGCCGCCACCGCGCCGAAGCCGCCGCCCTGCTCGAGCGGGTCGGCCTCGGCGACGCGCTGCACCGCTACCCCAGCGAACTCTCCGGCGGCATGCAGCAACGCGTCGCCGTCGCCCAGGCGCTGATCCTCAAGCCCAGCATCCTGCTGCTCGACGAGCCGTTCGGCGCCCTCGACGAGGCGACGCGCGAGGACTTGCAGGACATGCTCCTCGGCTTCGCCCAAGAGAATCGCCTCGCCCGCCAGGAGAACCGCCGGCCGCCGTACACGATGCTGATCGTGACGCACGAACTGAACGAGGCCCTGCTCGTCAGCGAACGCGTGATCGGCCTCAGCCAGTATTGGCGGTGGGAGGACGAGGGGCACCAGCGCAACCCCGGGGCGACGATCGTCTACGACCGCCCGGCCCCAGTGCTGGAGCTCGGCACGCCGCGCGACCCGGAGCAGTTCCGCGCCCAACGGCAGGAGATCCGCGACGCCGTCTTCGAGCCCGACGTGCGGCCGGGGCGGTGGGATTACGTGGACAAGCCGATCGCGGCTGCGGGGTAGTCGGTGATGAAACGCGTGAAAGATCGCGGCCCCGCCGTACCGTGGGGCATGAAGCATCCACGCCGCATCGAGCCGGGGCCGGGGCAGGAGTCGGTTTGGGATTATCCCCGGCCGCCGCGGCTGGAGCCGCAGAAGGGGCGGGTGGTGGTGAAGATCGGCGACGTAATGCTGTGCGACACGACCTCGGCGTTGCGGGTGCTGGAGACGAGCCACCCGCCGACGGTGTATGTGCCGCCGGGGGATTGCGATTTGTCGAAGCTGCGGGAGACGCGGCACCAGACCGGCTGCGAGTGGAAGGGGACGGCGAGCTACTACGACCTCGTTGAGCCGGCGATCGAGGACGTGGCGTGGTTCTACAAGAAGCCGGTGCCGTCGTTCGCTGCGTTGAAGGACTACCTGGCGTTCTACCCGAGCAAGGTGCAATGCAGCATCGACGGCGAGCCGGTGGCGGCGCAGGAGGGCGACTTTTACGGCGGCTGGGTCACGCCAAACCTCGTCGGCCCCATGAAGGGCGGCCCCGGCACCTGGGGCTGGTGAACTGCCCGGCTTTTCGCTATCGCGCGTGCGGCTTATCGGACGATGCAGGAGGCATGCCGACGAAGAAGATTGCCAAGAAGCCCGCCAAGAAAACCCCCGCCCGCCGCACGCCGCGGAGTTACAAAGACCGCCGGGCGGCGTTCGACAAGGGCTTCAAAACCGTCGCCAAAGCCGCCGGCGGCGACGTGGCAGCGCGGATCAAGCCCAGCCTCTACACTAAGGCCGGCGTGCCGGAGGCGAACCAGATTATCCAGGGCGATTCCATCGCCACGCTCAACGAAGGGCCCGAGGGTTGGGTCGATCTGGTCTTCGCCGACCCGCCCTTCAACATCGGCTACCTCTACGCCGGCTACGAGGACCTCAAGCCGGCCGAGCAGTACACGAAGTGGTCGCGGCAGTGGATCGACGCCGTGTACCGTGCGCTCAAGCCCGGCGGCAGCTTCTTCCTGGCCATCGGCGACGAGTACGCCGCCGAGCTGTGCGTCGAGGCGAAGAAGGCCGGCTTCACGATGCGGAACTGGATCGTCTGGCACTACACCTTCGGCCAGCAGCCCAAGCACAAGTTCGCCCGCAGCCACACGCACATCCTCTACTTCGTCAAGGATTCGAAGGACTTCACGTTCAACGCCGACGACGTGCGGGTGAAAAGCGCCCGCCAGCTCATCTACAAGGACAGCCGGGCCAACAAGAAGGGCAAGCTGCCCGATGACACCTGGTACCTGCGGCCCCAGGACGCCCAGGGCGACCTCTTCGAGCCGCTGGACGACGTGTGGCACGAGAGCCGCGTTTGCGGCACGTTCAAGGAGCGGGAGGGCTGGCACGGCTGCCAGATGCCGCTGGCCGTGCTGGAGCGGATCATCAAGGTCGCTTCCACCCCCGGCGACATCGTCCTCGATCCGTTCAACGGCAGCGGCACCACGGTCGTCGCCGCCGCCCTGCTGGGCCGGCAGTACGTCGGCATCGAGCAGAACCCCGAGTACGTCGCCCACGCCCAGCGCCGCCTGGAGAGCGTCCTGGAGAAGCACGGCGAGGGCGCCGAGACGATCGACCTCAAGAAGGCCGCCACCGACGCCCAGGACAAGGTGCGAACGGAGACCGACGCCTTGGGCCGCAAGCGGACCCCGCGGGCCAAAGCGCGGGCCACGGCGTGACCGTTGGAGCGTTCTTGGTCCGCGTGCGTCGCTGAGGCCCCCCACCGCCGCGTAGCGGCGGGGCTACGCACGCTTTTCTACATGCTTAGAGCGCGGTGCGTAGCCCCGCCGCTACGCGGCGGTGGGGGCCTGAATGACGCACGCTATTCCCTACCAGTTCCCCCCGACAACACCCGCGACAGAAAAACATTTCCGCACTCAAGCTGACAAGCCGCCTCAGCCGATCTATATTGCAGACCACCACCCCGGGGGCTGCCCGACCCGCCCAATTTCCGGGCACCCCCACCCGACACCCCGGCCCGCCCGCCGGGGTGTCATTTTTTGCGCAACGACGTTCGTCCGACGCACCCAGGCACGCCTTCCACGGCGGCCCAAATCACGGCGCGACGTACTCGACCAGCAAATACAACCCGACCGCCGCGGCGACGAAGGCCGTGACGATCCAGACGGCCAGGATCGTCGCCGCCTTCGGGATCTCCGAGGGGCGGCTGACCTTCAGGCTCTTGTACGCCACGGCGACGCACGCCGCCATCGGGATCAGCAGCAGGTACCACACGTCCCACACGCCGGGCAACGGCGTGACGAACGGCACCCAGGCGAAACCGCTCATGTCGCCTCCTCGTCGACCCGATCGCCGCCGGTGCGGCGGTCGCGGGCGCAGGCGTCGATGATGACCAGCAGGTTCAGGATCCCCGCCACCGCCGACGCCAGCGACGCGACGGCATCGGTTTTCGGCGACGCCCGCATCACACCCGCCTCGGCCGCCTGCACGCTCAGGTAGCCGCCGACGATTGTGGTCGGGCCGACGAAAATCTGCCCGTAAAAGTACGGCCCCGCCATGATCGCCCGGATCGGGTTCAGCGACCCGCCGGGCCCGGTGATGGAGGAGTACTCGCCGCGGTGGTTGTAGCCCGGCACCGTGATCGTGCGGATGCCGGCCACCAGCAGCGAGCCGAGGAACAGCGACAAAATTGCGATGCCGGCGTACAAACCGCGCTTGCGCCGCCCGGTCACCCAGTACCCCAGCCCCGGCAGCAGCCAGCCCATGAGGGCGACGAACGCCGTGCGGACCAGCGGCACCTCCGGCTTGAATGTGGCGGCGGGGCCCGTCATCAACAACTTCTTAGGCCGACCCGGCGTCCACCGTCTTCAACTCGCTTGCCGCCGGGGCGTCCGGGGCGTCCAGCGCGTCCGGAGCCACCGCCGCATCGGGCGCAACCGGCGCGGCGTCGGTTGGCGCTTCCTCAACGATCTCGACCCGGCTGAACTCGTCGAGGTTCAGCGTGCTGATCTCGCCGTCGGGCTTGCGGATGACCAGACGATCGAGCCAAAGTTTCTCGCCGCGACTGTGGGCGTACCAGCTGCCGGTCTGCTTCTGGGCGTACTGCACGATCGTCCCCTCGATAACCGTCGGCCACGCGTAGTGCCGGGCGGCGATCTGCTGGATCACGCGGACCCGCGCCCCCTCGCGCATCCGCGCCCGCAACCCCGGATCGCGGGCACTGGGCAGGTCGGCCGCGTCGGGCGGCGAGGTGCGAACGGGAGCATCATCGGCCATGGGCGGGCAGTATAGACCACGCCGATGAAACCCCAAGCAACCGGCTACGCTCTGCGCATCATGCCGGGCGAGCCGTTCTACATCACCACGCCGATCTACTACCCCAACGGCGAGCCGCACCTCGGGCACGTCTACACCACCGTCTGCGCCGACGCCGTCGCCCGTTTCCAGCGGCAAGTCGGCCGCGACGTCCGCTTCCTCACCGGCACCGACGAGCACGGCGTCAAAATGGTCCGCACCGCCGAGACCCTCGGCACCACGCCCGCCGAGCTTGCCGACAAAAACACCAACCTCTTCAAAACTGCCTTCGAGCAGCTTGGCATCACGAACGACGACTTCATCCGCACCACCGACGCCCGCCACGAGTCGGCCGTGAAGGCGATCGTCGAGAAAATGCTCGCCAACGGCGACATCTACGAGGGCAGCTACAGCGGCTGGTACGATGAGGGCGAGGAACGCTTCGTCACCGAGAACGAGGCCAAAAGCCAGGACTACAAGAGCGACGTCAGCGGCAAGCCGCTGGTGCGGCACGAGGAGACGAGCTACTTCTTCCGCCTGACCAAGTACCTGCCGCAGGTCCGCCAGCACATCGAGAGCAATCCGCAGTTCCTGCAGCCCGAGAGCCGGCGGAACAAGGTGCTGGCGGAGTTGAAGAACGACGTCGGCGATCTGTCGATCAGCCGGGCGAGCCTCGAGTGGGGCATCCCGATGCCGAACGATCCGGGCCACGTCGTGTACGTCTGGGTCGACGCCCTGCCGAACTACATCACGGCCCTTGATTGGGAGTCGGGCGGCGAGCCGTTCAACACCTACTGGCCCGGCCGGCATTTGATCGGCAAGGAGATCGTCTGGTTCCACGCCGTCTACTGGCCGGCCATGCTGCTGAGCCTCGGCCTGCCGCTGCCGGAGCGGATCTACGCCCACGGCTGGTGGACCGTCAACCAGGCGAAAATGAGCAAAAGTCTGGGCAACTTCATCAACTTCGACGCCCTGACCACCCGCTACGCCGATCGCTACGGCCTCGACGCCGTCCGCTACTACATGCTCCGCGCCGCCCCGTTCGGCAACGACCTGGAGTGGTCCGACGTCGAGTTCCACCGGGCCTACGAGGAACTGCAAAAGGTGCTCGGCAACCTGCTCAACCGCGTGATCAAAATGGTCGGCCGCTACCGCGACGGCAAGCTCCCCGCCCTCGGCGAGCCCGACGCCCAGGACACCGCCCTGCTCGCCGAAGCCGCCGCCCTGCCGGCGAAGCTCACGACGGCCTACGACCAGTTCGCCCTCCAAGACGCCGCCACCCTACCGATCGAGCTCGCCCGCAGCACGAACACCTACATCGACCGCACCGAGCCCTTCAAACTCGCCAAGGACGAGGCCCAAGCTGCCCGCCTCGACACGGTCCTGCACGTCGCCACCCACGCCGTCCACGCCGTCCTCGCCGCCCTGCTCCCCATCCTCCCCACCCAAGCCGCCGCCGGCCTCAAGCAGCTCAACACCACCGCCGACAACCCCCCAACCGAAGGCCACCAACTCGGCACCGGCGAACCGCTGTTCCCCCGCGTCGACCCGGAAGAAGAACCGCCCGAACCCGCGAAGGAGTAGCCAAAGCGCATGTGGCTGCGGGCCGACGGCCTGCCGTGGCAACATTCGCGAGTCGATCAACTTCGCGCAGCTTGAACCTTGCCTCGCGCACCGCGCTGCGGGCGGCAGCCCCGCAGCTACCTCCTGCTGTCCAAGTTTTCACGCGTTCGTACGCCCGGACCTGCAGCACGTGGTGCCGCGGCTACCGCTTGCGGAACCCCGCGTTGCTCGCGACAGCCGCGGCACCACGTGCCGCAGGTTCGGGCCGCGCGTTGACCACCTACGCTGGCCGCGTGACTTCGACGCCGTACCGCGATTCGCCGCGTGAGGAGGTGGCCAATGCCATCACCCACGGCCTCGGATTGGCACTGGCCATCGCGGCGACGGCGCTGGGGGTGACCTTTGCGGCGCAGACGGGCGAGCCGTTGCGGATCGTGACGGTGGCGACTTTTCTGGCGACGCTGTGCTTCGTGTACCTGACCAGCACGGGCTTTCACCTTGCCTCGCTATTCCCCGGCCCGGACGGGCGGCGGCGGGCGGCGTGGTTGGCGCTGGACCACGCGGCCATCTACCTGCTGATCGCCGGGACGTACACGCCGGTGGTGCTCGTCATGTTGCCGCCGGCGTGGGGGTGGACGATTTTCGGCATTGTCTGGGGCTGTGCCGCGGTGGGCCTCGGGCTGCGGCTGCTGCGGGCGCGGAGCCGCTCGGGCAGCGCGATCGACACCGGCATCTACCTGGCCATGGGCTGGATCGCTTTAATCGCCATCGTCCCCATCTGGCAACACTTCAGCGGCCCGGCCCTGGCGCTACTCGTCGCCGGCGGCGTGTTCTACTCCCTGGGCACGCCGTTCTTTTTGTGGGACAAGCTGCCGTTCAACCACGCGGTGTGGCATTTGTTCGTCCTCGCCGGCAGCGCGAGCCATGTGACGCTGGTGGTGTGGTATCTGGTGCCGCTGACAGGCTGACGGCTGATGCTCACGCCGACAATGTGATCTCGCTGCGGCGGTTCAGCCGCTGGGTGAGGACGGCAAGGCATCGGGAGCCGACCAGTTGCGTCGACGGATAGATCCAGCCGCCGAAGCGGCCGCTGTCGTGGATCGCCTGCCCCAACGCCTGAGTCGGGGCCACCCCGACCTGCCGGTGCGGCATGCTGTTTGGTGCGGGTGGACGGTACGCCTTCCAGTTGCCCATCAACTCCTGATGAGATGTTCGAAGCCCAATCAATTGAGGATGAGCCGTTAGATCTGCAGCGTGCTCGAGCCGAACGGCGAATGAGGAGATCGCGGCGTGTACCCGTGGGTTCGGGATCGGGTCGAGCACGTCGCCGAACAGGGTTCGGGTCTCGTACAACGCTGTCAGCGGCGTATCGGCAAAGTAGAGGATCTCGAACGGCCGCACCGCCAGTGGCCCGGCGTTGAAGCGGGAGGCCGTTCGCTTGCTGTGGCCGGCCGCCAACGGAGCGTTGGCGAACTCCGACGGCACAATGCGATACCACGTCCCGGCAAGGTTCTGCCGGCCCAGACGCCGCACCGCAAGATCGAGCGACCGGCCGCCCTTCACCCGTACAAGCCCCCGCGAATCATGTCGAAGCGGTTGGCCAACTGCTGCCGCACCCACAAATCATCGTCGGCCCTCGATTCGATCACCTGACGCGGCGTCTTGCCCATCAGCTCACCCTGGGGCGTGTCGAGCCACGCTTCGCCGTCAATGCCGAACTCGCGGCACAACGCAAGCCACTGCCGGACGGTCCGCTCGGTTGCCGGCTTTGCCACTGGAGCGGACGTCGAGTTCATCGCTTTATCTTACCGCCCGGCACGCTATTCTGCGGGCCATGGCGATCGAGAAAATCTTCAAGGCTTACGACGTCCGCGCGACCTACCCCGAGCCGCTTGATGCCGATGCCGCGTGGCGGGTCGGGCACGCCGCGGCGCAGTTCCTCAAGCGCTCCCGGCAGAACGCGGCGGAGAAGGTTGAGCGGGAAAACACCATTGTCGTTGGCGGCGACATGCGGCCGCACACGCCGGAGCTCAAGGGGGCGCTCATCGACGGCATCCGATCCGTCGGCACCGATGTGATCGACGTGGGCCTGATCGACACGTCATTCATCTACTTCGCCATCAACCACCTGGGCTGCGTCGGCGGCATCCAGTGCACCGCCAGCCACAACCCGATCAATTACAACGGCTTCAAGATCAGCGGCCCCAAGGCCGTGCCCATCGGCTCGGCCAGCGGGCTCGACGACATCAAGCGCATCGCCACCCAGACCCGCCGCGGCAACACCGGGCTCTCCGGCGAGCTGCAGGAGATGGATCTTTGGGCCGAGTATCGCCAGCACGTGCTGCAGTTCCTCAAGCTCGAGCGGCCGATCAAGATCGCCGTCGACGCCTCCAACGGCATGGCCGTCGACATGGTGCCCAAAGTCTTCGGCGACGTGCCGAACCTCGAGATCGTCGGCCTGAACATGGCGTACACGGAGAAGTTCGCCCACGAGCCCAACCCGCTGGTTGAGGAGAACCTCCAGCAGCTCAAGGACAAGATCGCCGAGGGCGGCTTCGACCTCGGCGGCTGCTTCGACGGCGACGCCGACCGGTGCATGTTCGTCGACGAGAAGGGCCACACCATCGGCTGCGACATCCTCACCGCCCTGCTCGCGCCCGACTTTCTGGAGGGCGAGCCCGAGGGCACCACGATCGTCTACGACCTGCGCAGCAGCCACATCGTCCCTGACACGATCGCCAAGCACGGCGGCACGCCCAAACGCGACAAGGTCGGCCACGCGTTCATCAAGAAGACGATGAAGGAGACCAAAGCCGTCTTCGGCGGCGAGCTGTCGGGCCACTTCTACTTCCGCGACAACTTCTTCGCCGACTCGGGCGCCATCGTCTTCGCCGCCCTGCTGACGCACCTCTCGAAGCAGGACAAGCCGCTCAGCGAGCTGACCCAGCCGTACGAGACCTACGCCCAGAGCGGCGAGATCAATTATCAGGTCGAGGACAAGGAGGCCAAGATCCGCGAGCTGGCCGAAACTTACCGGCAGGGCAAGATCGACTACCTTGACGGCATCACGGTGGAGCTGGACGGCTGGTGGTTCAACGTCCGCAAGAGCAACACCGAGCCGCTGCTGCGCCTGAACCTCGAAGCCGCCGACCAGGCGACGGTCGACGCGAAGGTGAAGGAACTACAACGCCTCCTCGGCGAACCGGCCGCGGGGCACTGAGCACGAAGCGCATTTGTTAATCACGCGTCATCCGGCCTCAACACCGCCCGCTGCCGCTCGCGGTATCGGCGGGGCGTTGTGCCGAACTTCTCCCGGAACAAACGGTGAAAGTGGCCGAGGTGGGCGAACCCGCTGTCGTGGGCGACGGCGGTGATGTCGCGGCCGGAGCGTTCGAGCAGCCGGGCCGCGCGGCGGAGGCGGGCGGCGTTGACGACTTGGGTCGCCGTTTGTCCCAGGTGGGCTTGGCACGCACGGGCCACGTGAGCCGGGCTGCGGCCCGCGGCCTCGACCAGCGCGGCCACCCCGCCGTGGATCAGATCGACCGCCAACGCCTCGGCCAGCCACTCCGGCATCGACCGCGCCGCCGGCGTCGCCCGAAGCAGGCCGATGAGCGTCAGTAGCAGCCGGTCGAGGGCAATCTCGTCCCGCCGCCCCTCCCGCAGGTCGGCGGCCGCGTGCTCCAGCGCCTCGAGCCCCCCCGCCGCCAGCCGCAACCGGCGGTCAGTCCGCCCCAGCAGGTCAGCCCCGTCGCCGTAGCGATTAATCAAATCGCTCGCCCGCCGCTTCGGGAACGCCAGGTTCCGGAACACCACTTCGCCGCCGTCGAACGCGTGCACATCATCCGGCCGCACGATGCCGACGCACCCGAGGTCCAGCAGCCACACGCCGTCGGTCCGTCGCTCCACGCCGCGGCCGGCGATGACCCAGAACACTTCGGCGAAGTCGTGGTCGTGCAACGCCCCGCCGCTCACGTTGCCGACGGTGGCGAAGTGACACGCCGCACCGGCTGATAGCAAATCGTTCAGGCGGAGCTTAATCGGCATCAACACAGCGTACAAAAACACGCGGTCAACGCACGACGCACCGCTCGGCCCACGCCATGATGTGCCCATGCAAACCGCCACCGATCCGGCCCGCCCGTTCATCCAGCCCGACGACCCCCGGCTGTCGCCAAACTTTGATGAGACGCCGGCGACGTTCGCCAAGCCCCGGCTCGACCAGGACGACGTGGCGGCGTATTGCCGCGACGGGTACACGCTGTACCACAAGCCGGTGCTTCGCCAACCGCAGTTCGAGGCGTTGCGGGACCACTTCGAGCTGCTGTTGGACGAGCACACGAAAACCGGCCAGCGGCCCGAGGCGATGGACACGCCGCACTTTGGCGATCATCGGCTGTTTGACTGGATCTTCAGCGACGAGGTGCTCGACCTGGTGGAGCCGCTGGTCGGGCCGAACATCGCGTTGTTCAGCAGCCACTTCCTTGCCAAGCCGGCGGGGGACGGCCGGCGGGTGCCGTGGCACGAGGACAGCTTCTACTGGAAGGGCCTCATGGAGCCGATGCACGTTTGCACCCTCTGGCTGAGCCTCGACCCGAGTTTGCCGGAAAACGGCTGCATGAACGTGATCCCGTCAGCCCTGCACGGCTACAGCGAGTACGAGCCGGTCGACGAACAGGTGAACGTGTTCGGCACCGAGGTGAGCTGGCTGAAAAACGTGACCACCGACCGTGTCGCCGACGCCCACGGCCCCGCCGGTTTGCGGTTGCGGGCGGCGGCGTGCCAGCTTCGGCCCAACGAGGCGAGCTTGCACGACGCCCGCCTGATCCACGGCAGCGACCCCAACCGCAGCAACCTCCGCCGCTGCGGCTACACGATGCGGTTCATCCCGGCCTCGGTGCTGTACCAGCCGAAGAACCACCGCTTCGACCACCAAATCTACCTCGCCCGCGGCACCGGCCACCCCGACAACCATTACGCCGATTCGTCGAAGAACTACCCGGAGCTGTTCGCCAGCCGCTACGCGACGGGGAACAGTCACTGATCGCTGGGTGAGCGGCCCGGCCGGACCTCCGCCGCATGGCGGCGGGGCTGATCCCGCTGTTGACGCACGGAGCGGGCGCAGCGTTGTCGCCATGCGGCGGAGGTCCGGCCGGGCGGTGGCGGTTTCACACGCCCTTCTTCGCCACGTTCCAGTAGCGGCTGAATCGCTTCAGGTCGGCCGGCTTGGGCAGCGTCGTAAACGGCTCCTCGGCCAGCGGCGTGACCCGGCGGCCGAGTTCACGGCACAATCGATCGAACGGCGGATCCGGCGTCGGCGTCGTCACGACGTGCTCGACATCGCCCAGCGCCTCGGCGGCGGCGGCGGGCGTGTCGACTTCAATCACGTCGCCGATGTCGGCGAGGCACTGCTTGACGAACTTGCGGCGTTTGTCGCCGAAGCGGGCGTGGTGGTCGCCGAACCAGCAGAACACGAGCGGGCCGTTGCTGTCCTTGGCGGCGCGGGCGGCTGCGGTGGTCGGGCGTAGGGCGTCGTCGGGCAGCAGCGCCCCGCACTTGCCAACCGGCGGCGTCGGTGGGGTCCACGGCTCGTCGGCTTCCGTCTTCAGCCGCGGCGGATCGAACGGCTCCACCCGGCTCGGCTGCGGGAAGAACTGCTCGCGCAGCACGTCGTACGACGCGTCCATCGGGTCGTTTCTGGCGTGTTCGGGGAAGCGGTCGCCGGTGTGTTTGATGACGTTGCCGCGGTTGGCGAGGTAGGGCTTGCTGCTGAACGTGCCGACAACCCATTGCCACGACAGGTTGTTGCTCGCCTCGTCGCCGTCGAGCAGGTGGCGCAGGAACCACTCGGCCCCGGCCTGCCAGCGGACGCGGCGGGCGTGGACGACGTAGCACGCCAGCCACATGCGGGCGTGGTTGTGCAGGTAGCCGGTCTGCCGCAGCTCGTCGGCGAAGTGATCGACCCAATCGACGCCCGTTTCGCCCGCCTCGATCTCCGGCGGCAGTTCCTCGGCGTACTCCTCCGGCGGCAGCCCCGCCTTGTTCGGCTCGACGTCCTCCCACACGCCCTCGCCCAGCACGCCCCAGACCCGCCGGAAATAATCCCGCCAGCCCAGCTCGAACACGAGCTTCTCCGCAAGATACGGCTTGTGAACCTTCGCCAGCGCGGCGTGCTTCACCTCGGCGAGCGAGAGCGCCCCGTGCCGCAAATCGGCGGAGAGGCGGGTGACGGCGCCGTCGAGGTGGTTGCGGGTCTTGCCGTAGCGGCCGGGGTCGATGGCGTCGAGCCGGGCGAGGGCCGCGGTGCGGCCGCCGGCGAGGGGGGCGGGGGAACTCATCGGTTTGGTGTAGCGGGGAGACCGTGGTGGGTCAGCGGCGAAAATGGGGGTGGCGACGCACAACGCCGGACCTCCGCCGCGTGGCGGCGGGGCTGA
>CAYLSV010000014.1:37216-42596 GCA_964386435.1 uncultured Tepidisphaerales bacterium | reverse complement strand
CCACGCGGCGGAGGTCCGGGACGATCACCCTGTGCAATCGCCCGCCCTCACCCCGGCCGGGTCATCGCGTCGTAGTCCATCAGCTCCTCCAGCCGCTCGGGCGGCATCAGGTTCTGCTCGGCAACGATCTGCTTGATCGTCTTGCCCTCGGCGTGGGCCTGCTTGGCGAGGGCGGCGCACTTGTCGTAACCGATCTCCGGGGCCAGGGCCGTGATCGTCATCAGGCTCTTTTCCATCAGCTCCCGGCAGCGGGCCTCGTCGACCTCCAAGCCGGTGAGCAGCTTGTCGACGAAGACGTCGGTGACGTTGGCCAAGAGCGTGACCGACTCGAGGAACGCGTCGATCATCACCGGCATGGCGACGTTGAGCTCGAAGATCGACCCGACCCCGCCCATGCCGGCCATGGTGACGGTGGCGTCGTTGCCGACGACGCGGCAGGCGACCTGCATGACGCTCTCGCAGACGACGGGGTTGACCTTGCCGGGCATAATCGAGCTGCCGGGCTGGATGGCCGGGAGGATGAGCTCGCCGATGCCGCAGCGTGGCCCGGAGCCGAGGTGGCGGATGTCGTTGGCGATTTTGGAGAGGGAGACGGCAAGAGTCTTTAGTTGCCCATGTGCCCGAACAAACTGGTCCTTTGTTGCCTGTGCCTCTACATGGTGATTTTTCGCCTCGACAAACTCAACTAGGTCGGCTCGCTTAGTCAGAAGTTCAGCCACCCGGCTGCCAAATTCCGGATGGGTGTTGATGCCGGTTCCGACTGCCGTTCCGCCAATAGGAAGCGCGAGCACCGCGGCCTCCAGCAGTCGAGACTGGGCGAACGCGATCTGATCAGCGAACCCCCCGAAAACCTGCCCCACGCGAATCGGTGTCGCATCCATTAGATGCGTTCGACCGATCTTTACGATCTCGTCCCACTGATTTTGCTTCTTCGACAGCTCGTCTGCCAGACGACTGACTGAGTCGCCAAGCCTGCCTCCAACAGCTATCGATGCTGCAATGCACATCGCCGTCGGGAACGTGTCGTTGCTCGACTGCCCCATGTTGACGTGGTCGTTGGGGTGGACCCGCGGCTTGGCGTTCGGGTCGTGGTCGCCGCCGGGGCTGCTGGGGAGGCCGAGCTTTTGGTTGGCGAGGTTGGCGATGACCTCGTTGGCGTTCATGTTCGTGCTCGTGCCGCTGCCGGTCTGGTAGACGTCGACCGGGAAGTGCTCGTCGTGCTCGCCGCGGGCCACCTCGTCGGCGGCGGCGATGATCGCGTCGGCGAGCTCGGCGTCGAGCTTGCCCAGGTCCTTGTTCGCCCGGGCACACGCGGCCTTGAGGTGGCCGAAGGCGTGGATGACCGCCGGGTTCATCGGCCGACGGGCGATCGGGAAGTTCTCCACCGCCCGCGCCGTGCTCGCGCCGTAGAGGGCCGTCGCCGGCACCTGCATCTCGCCCATGCTGTCCCGCTCGATTCGTGTCGGTTGGTCGCTCATGGTGGCAGATTAGGCGGAGAATCGCGGATCGATGAATGCGGATTGATGATCTTCCGCGTCGACAACTCGCCCCACTTTCGGCAGATCATCGGTCCGCAATCAGAAATTCGCGATCAGCGTGCCTAACCTGCCCCGCTCTCCCGCCGCCTGGTGGGGTGTGGATCGTCTTTCTCGAGTCGCCGCGGGCTTTTGCCTTTGGTTTTGATTGAGCCGGTCATCTTCCTGCTCAACCTTGATACCGAAAGACGACTTGAACAATCTGCCATTCTCCGAGATGGGTCTCAACGAGACCTTGCTTGCCGCCGTGCGCCGTCAGGGGTACGAGACGGCGACGCCGATCCAGTCGGCGTCGATTCCTTTGGTCCTCAACGGCCGGGACGTGCTGGCGAGCGCGCCCACCGGCACCGGCAAGACGGCGGCGTTCACGCTGCCGATGATCCAGCGGCTGGGCAAGTGCGTCGGCAAGGGCCGCCAGGCCCGGGCGCTGGTGCTGGCGCCGACGCGTGAGCTGGCC
Source organism: uncultured Tepidisphaerales bacterium (assembly GCA_964386435.1). Taxonomy (GTDB): domain Bacteria; phylum Planctomycetota; class Phycisphaerae; order Tepidisphaerales; family Tepidisphaeraceae; genus CAYLSV01. The sequence goes on along the minus strand of CAYLSV010000014.1, from coordinate 40,604 downwards.
AACCAGATCGCCGAGAGTTTGCACGAGTACGGCCACGGCACCGGCGTGAAGCACGTGGCCATCTACGGCGGCGTCGGGCAGCACAAGCAGGTCAAGGCACTCCGCGCCGGCGTCGACGTGATCATCGCCACGCCCGGCCGGCTCGAGGACCTCATGGAGCAGGGCCACGTCCGGCTCGACAAGGTCACGACGCTCGTGCTCGACGAGGCCGACCGGATGCTCGACATGGGCTTCATCCCGTCGATCCGGCGGATCGTGGAGATGTTGCCGGCGGGCCAGCGGCTGATGTTCAGCGCGACGGTGCCGCCGACGATCGCCAAGCTCGTCAAGGAGCTGATGCACGAGCCGGAGCGGATCGACGTCTTGCCGAAGGAGAAGACGGTCGACCTCGTCACTCAAAAGGTCTTCTACACGGCCAAGGCGGACAAGACGGATTTGCTGGCACATTTGGCCGGGTTGCCGGAGGTCGAGAGCGCGATCGTTTTCAGCCGGACCAAGCACGGGGCCGACCGGATCGTGAAGCAGCTGGAGCGGCGGAAGATCCGGGCCGCCTCGATTCACGGCAACAAGAACCAGAACCAGCGGCAGCGGGCGCTGGACGCGTTCAAGCGGGGCCGGTTCCAGTTGCTCGTCGCCACCGACGTCGCCGCCCGCGGCATTGACGTCGACGGCGTGACGCACGTGATCAACTACGACCTGACGCACGAGCCGGAGACGTACGTCCACCGCATCGGCCGCACCGGGCGGGCGGGGAAGTACGGGCAGGCGTGGAGCTTCTGCGAGCCCGACGAGCGGGCGTGGCTGAAGGACATCCAGAAGCTCATTGGCCGGCAAATCGAGTCGGTGGTGGATCACCCGTTCCGCGACGAGCAGACGCCGGTGCCCATGTGGCAGCCGCCCCAGAAGAAGGCGAAGAAGCCGGGCCAGCCCGGCGGCAAGTTCACCCCCGGCAAGCCCGGCCAGAAGAAACGTCCCCACCCCGCCGCCAAGGCGGGCAAGCCCGGCAAACCCGGCGGCAAGTGGAAGCCCCGCCCCGCCGGCAAAAAGCCCCGCAAACCCGCCGCCGCGGCGACGTGAGATACCTGGCGAGCGTTCGATACGACACTTGCTCGGGTTCCCAACCGTCTCACTTCGCCACGTCGCTGAAGTCCCCACCGCCGCGTAGCGGCGGGGCTACGCACGCTCTTCCAAGTGCTGGGACTGCGGGTTCCTTGTCACGCCGCGGGCCCGGCTCAGCCCGCGATGGCGGCGCGGGCGTTGGTGCCGTTGAGGGCGCGTTCTTTGAGGACGGGCATCTTGTCCCGCACCTCGTTGGCCATCTGGGCGTTGGGGAACTCGTCGATAATCGACTCGCCGAGGTCGATCGCCTCGGGCCAGCGGTTCTCGTGGACGGCGGCGGCGAAGCGGGTGCGCAGGCTTTCCAGCCGGCCCTTGAACATTTGGCGGGCTTTTTCTTCCAGACCGCGGCCTTCTTCGGGGGTGAGGTAGGCGTCGAGGTCGCGGAGGAGGTCGACGGCCTTGTCGTGGTCGCCGCTATCGACGGCGGCGTGCCACTCGCTCAGCAGCCGCTGCTTCGTGTCGGTGCGGCGGCGTTGCAGGTTCTGCTCGATGTCATCGACGCGGCGTTCTTCGGGGAACATGCGACGCAACCGGCTGATCTCATCGGTCGCCTGCTGCCAGTTCCCATCGGCGGCGTGGCGGGTCAGGCGGGCCTCGCTGTCGTCGATCTGCCGGCGGACGAGGTCGTTGCGGCGAGCCAGCACGTCCTGCCGGACGTCGGCGGCCTCCTGGCGGTAGCCGAAGACCTTGTCCATGTCGTCGGCCAGCCGCAGGGCGGCGTCCCAGTCCTGCTTGTCGATGTCTTCACGGATGGCGCGGCGCAGGGCCTCGCGGTCGTTCTCTCGGTAAGCGATGGCTTTGGCGCGGTCGGAGAGCAGCTGCTGGTCGCCGATGCGGTTCAGGGCGTGGGCGTTTTGGTCGAGCTTTTGTCGCAGTTGGAGCAAATGCTCCTCCGCCCGGCGGATGGTGTGGTGGGTTTGCTGCGACAGCGCCCACGCCACCGGCCAGGCCGACATGACGACGATGACGGCGAGCGATCCGGCGGCGAGCATGGCGTACTCGCCCCGCGCCGCCAGAAACACGCCGAGGCCGAACACGACCAGCGACAGCAGGAACGTGGGGGCGTAAACCCAGGCGAACGACGGCGGGCGGGCGTTGGGCAAGGGGATCCTCCGTAAACGGGCACGGCCACCACGACGGCGGCCGCCCGCATCGTACACGTCGTCCGGCGTCGGGTGGCGCGGCGAACGCATGAGCGCCAGATGCCCGGAGGATTACCGGCGCCGTAGGGCAGTCGGCGTCACACGTCGGCAGTTACGGGTCCAGCAAGCGCTCCATTGCGGCTTGACGTTCGTGCTTGAGGTGCACGGGGGCCGACTCGACGAACTGTTTGAGCATCCAGGCGCGGGAAAGGTGCCGCTGGCCGCCGATGAGGCGCAGGACGACAAACGCGACGGTGCCGGTGATGCCGAGGATCCAAGCCATCTGCCGGATGTATCGGCCGCCGGGCGTGATCTCTATTCCTCGAACGGCACGAGGAAGCTGTCGTAGCTGTAGGACGGGGAGATGGTCGGGCCGAGCACGCCGGGCGTGTTGGTCGGCGTGGAGCGTTCGGCGGCGGCGACGGGGTCGGCGGCCATGGCGGTGTAGATGTTGTCGCCGTCGTTGCGCAAATCGCCGTCATCGGTGCTCGTGCGGGCGACGCCCACGAACGGGCTGCGGACGAAGTAGACGCTGCCCTCGCTGAACAACACGTTTTGCCCGGCCCGGTTGTGGTTGAAGCTGTTGCCCGCCGCCAGCTCGCCGGCGGTGGCGTCGTGGCCGACCGGGAACACGCCGTCGCCGCCGAGGGTGCCGGGGTTCATATCGGCCATGATCGCGAAGCTGCCCGGCAGCACGTCGTCCAGCTCATAGCCGGGGGCGGTGCTGAACGGGTTGGCGTAGCTGTACGATAAATGGTTCGGCCCGGCGAAGTTCCCCCGCTGCTTCGGACTCACCGGCCGGCCGCTGGGCCCTTCGACCGGGTCGGGCGTGTCCCAGGTGCCGGGGCAGATGAAGTTGTTCGTGTCGTTGTTGTACCCGCCGTGGACCAGCAGCCACAGGCTGGCCGTGACGTCGTTGGCCTGCACCTGCTCGCCGGGGCCGTCGGTGAACGGGTCGCCGTCGTGGGTGCCGGTGAACGCCCGGAAGCCGTTGGCCCCGTCCTGGACGACGGTCCGCGGGTAGCGGTAGTTGTTGTCGTTGCGGTATTGGGCGAACCCGACGCCAATGCGGCGCAGATGGTCCTCGCACGTCCGCCGGGCCGACGCCTCCCGCAAGGAAGCGATGT
>CAYLSV010000014.1:31096-37206 GCA_964386435.1 uncultured Tepidisphaerales bacterium | reverse complement strand
CCCCAGCACGAGCACCACGCCGATGACCACGGCAAGCTCAATGATGGTGAAGCCGCGGTGCCGGAGAGGGATGAAGGGACGAAGGGACGAAGAGACTGAGGAACCGAAAGCAGACGTCGGCCGTCGGACCCTTGGTCCCTTAGTCCCTTTGTCCCTTCGCCCCTTGATCCACTCGCTCACGCCGCACCTCCCAACTGCACCAACTCGCCCCGCCGGGCCGCCTCGTTTTTGCGGCGTTCTTCGTTGCGACGCAGCTGCCCGCACGCGGCGTCGATGTCGCGGCCGCGGCTGCGACGGACGTGGGCGTTGATGCCGGCGCCTCGCAGGACGTCCTGGAACCGGGTCACATCCCCCGCTGCCGGACGTTTGTAGGGCAAGCCGTCGACCTCGTTGTAGCGGAGCAAATTAACGTTCGCCCGCATGCCCCGGCAGACGCCGACGAGCTGCTTGGCGTGCTGCGGCTGGTCGTTGACGCCGCCGAGCAGAATGTACTCCAGCGTGATCTCCCGACCCGTCTCATCGAAGTAGTGCCGGCAGGCGTCGAGGATGTCGTCGAGGCCGAAGTGGTCGGCCCACGGGATCAGCTCCCGCCGCAACGGCTCGGTCGGGGCGTGCAGCGACAACGCCAGGTTCGCCGCCATCCCCTCCCCGGCGAACTGCCGGATCCGGCCCGGCACGCCGACGGTGCTGACGGTGATCCGCCGCGGGCTCATCGCCATGCAGCCCGGATCGGTTAGCACCCGCAGCGCCTGCATGACCTGCGCGTAGTTTGCCAGCGGCTCGCCCATGCCCATGAAGACCATGTTCGTCAGCTTCTCGCCGAACTCGCCGAGAATTTGGTTGAGCCGATACGCCTGCTCCACGATCCGTCCGGCCGACAGATCGCCCTGCTTGCCCGCCAAACCGCTGGCACAGAACCGGCAGCCGACCGGGCACCCGACCTGGCTGCTCACGCACGCCGTCCGCCGCTTGCCGTCGGGGATCATGACCGTCTCGGCGCTCTGCCCGTCGGGCCAGGTGAGCAGCAGCTTGATGGTGCCGTCGTTTGACTCCTGCACCACCGCCTCCGTCGCCGCCTCGACGATGAGCGTGTCGGCGACCAGTTGCCGCACGTCCGCCGACAGGTTGGTCATGAGGGCCGAATCGGCCACACCCTTGCCCCAAATCCAGCCGGCCACCTGCTTGCCGCGGAAGCCCGGCAAGCCGTGATCGATCGCCCAAGTCTTCCACCCACCCGGCGTCAGCCCCAGCGCTTCGGTGCGGGGCGGCTCGGCGACCGCTACGTCGGCGGCACGGGATGGGTTCGCTAAAGTTGGCACCGGCGTTGCTATCATCAGGCGGAGTCCTGCCCCTTTGTCGACGTCGCATCCTACGCCCACCGCCGCCCAACCGGCCGCCCCGCCCCCCTCCGCCGACAGCGGCACCGCCGACGCCACCGACGAGCAGCTCGTCGGCCGCTTCCGCGAGGGCGACACCGCCGCCTTCGACACGCTCATGGGCCGCTACCAGCGGGAGCTGTTTCACTTCCTCATCAGGTTTCTGGGCAACCGGGCCAGCGCCGAGGACGTGTTTCAGGAGACGTTCCTGCAAATCAGCCAATCGGCCGATGCCTTCGACACCAGCCGCCGGTTCCGCCCGTGGCTGTTCACGATTGGCGCGAACAAGGCCCGCGACCTGATGCGCAGCCAGGCCCGCCGCCCCGCCAGCCCGCTGCAAGCCTCCATCGGCGGCGATGGCGACGGCGAGTACATCGATTTGATGCAAAGCGACACCGCCGCGCCGGAGGAGTCGCTGCAGCTTGAGGAATTGCAGGGCTCGGTCCGCCAGACGGTGTTGGGCATGCCGGAGCACCTTCGGGAGATTTTGCTGCTGAGCTATTTTCATCAGTTCCCGTACAAGCAGATCTCGGAAATACTCGGCATCCCGCTGGGCACGGTGAAGAGCCGGCTGCACGCCGCGGTGGCTCACTTCGCCGAACGCTGGAAGGCTCAGGGCCGAGGCCCGCTCAACCTCGGCACGTAACCGCCCGATGCTCGGACATGGAGACCGCGATGACCGGCCCGAACTCGAACCCGCCCCAACCCTTCAGCCCCAACGGCGGCGGCTCCAACAACCGCGGCAATCCCATCCCCCAGGACGAAGGCGTCTCCATCGACCCCGCCCTGCAACGGCTCCTCCAGCAACTCCCCGTCGCCGACCCCAGCAGCGAGCTGTGCCGCCGCACCATGAACCGCATCCGCGAAGCCCGCGAACAGCGCAACATCGGCGGCTTGTGAAATCAACCCAGGCGCGGGCGATCACGCTTGCCAGCTCCTGAACCGCATGCTGGCAGAACGCGGTGGTCGCTGCGGCTGCTGGCGGAGAAGGGGGTGGAGCGGCGGATCGCCGACCACGCGTGCCACGAGACGGTGCGGCAGACGCTTAAAAGAACCAGATCAAGCCACACCTTGAGGAAGATGCGGTGCATCCCGCCAAAGCAGGGTGGCGAGTTCGTGTACCCCATGGAAGATGTGCACAAGGTCTATCATCGGCCTCGCGATCCGAAGCGGCCGGTCGTGTGCCTGGATGACTCGACGAGGCGTTCACCCAACTGATCGACGAGGTGCCTCAGCCGCTGCCGATTCGGCCGGTAGACGCCAAGCGGTACGACAGCGTCAACAAGCGCAACGGCATGGCGAGCGTGTTCATGACCTTCGAGCCCTTGGCCGGCTGTCGGCACGCCAAGCCCACGAGCCGTCGCTCGGCGGTCGGCTTCGCCCACGTCATGCGGGAACTGCTTGACGGCCGCTACCGCGAGGCCGGGCGGATCGGGAGCTGGGATACGGCGGCCAGACACGTCGCAGCGTGCGAGCAGACACGCGACAACAAGCAGATCCTCGCCAACTGGCCGTTCGCCCCTGCCGACGCCCGCACCAAGCTCCGCAAGCGCTATCTGACCGTCGACGGCTGACCGACTACTAGACGAGGAACCCACCGCGCTTCGACTCGAGATTGACGTCATGCATCACGATGCATCGGATGCCACGCACTCGGCACTCTTCACGGTTGAAGTGACGCAAGCTCTGTCCGCCAAAAGGGCTACGGCTGATGACCGTGCGAAGCGGCCGATCCTGTCGGTGGTGTTCGAAGAGATCCGTTTGAACCAGCAGATCTAACAGCTCTCCCTGAGACACCGATCGACTTGCTGTTGGACTTGCCGCGAGATGCGGGAGAGTGGAGCTACTGGGATTCGAACCCAGAATACCACCATGCCATGGTGGCGTGATCCCATTTCACTATAGCCCCGCGTGGGGTCGCACCGGCGGGTGCGGGGCGCAGTCTAGGCAGTGGTGGCGGTGGGGCAAGTGGCTGACGGGCGTTCAGCCGACGGCGGCGGGGTCGTGGGGGGCGGGGGGAGGGGGGCGGGGGAGTGACTCGGGGCGGGGTCGAAGGTGACCGCAACGAGGGTGAGATCGTCGTCGTATTCCTGGCCCTCGCTGAAGCGGTCGATGGTGAGGATGACCTCCTCGGCGAGGCTGCCGGCGGCGGTGATGTCACCGGGGAGCTCGTCGCAAAGCTGGTCGAGGCTGTAGCGGTCGCCGACGGCGTTTTGAGCTTCGATCAGGCCGTCGGTGTAGAGGAGCAAACCGCGGGCGTCGGCGGGCAGGGTGTGGGTGGTGACGTCGTAGGCGACGTCCTCATCGACGCCCAGGACCAAACCGCTGGTGGTCGGCAGCTTCTGGAACTTGCCGCCGGCGAGCAGCAGCGGCGGGTGATGGCCGGCACTGGCGGTCACCAACTCGCGGCTCTGCGGGTCGTAGACGGTCACGAGCATGGTCACGAACTGGCCGCCGAAGACTTGCCGGGCGAGTTGCTTGTTGACGTACTTGAGCACCCGGCCGGGGTCGCCGGTGCGTTCAAGGGAGGTGCGGACCAGCAGCTGCGTGGTGGCCATCAGGAATGCCGCGGCCATGCCGTGGCCGGTGACGTCGCCGATGGAGAGTGCGATCCGGCCGTCGCCGAGCTCGAAGAAGTCGTAGAAATCGCCGCTGATGTGGCTGGCCGGCGTGTTGACCGCCGCGACGCTGACGCCGCCGAACTGCTCGCGTTCCTTGGGCAGCCAGTTGAGCTGGATCTTGCGGGCCGCTTCCAGCTCGTCGTCGAGCATTTGCAGTTCCCGCTCGACCATCTCGCTGCGCAGCCGCTCGAGCCGGCTGCGGCCGCGGATGGCGCTGATGCTCGTGCTCAGCAGCACGCCCAGGGCGGCGATGATGACGAAGGTGGCCCAGACGAAGGCGTCGCGGTAAGTCTCGTTGACGACGGCGTTGACCCGGCTCAGATCCTGGACGAGGCCGATGAACCACGTTTGCCCGGCGACGTTGACCGGCTGGATGGTGACCATCGCCCCGTCGACCCGGACGCCGCCGATCTCGATGGGGTCGTGGCGGATGAAGGTTTTGGCGGTGCGGGTGGCAAGGACTTCGCTGACCTGGCCGCCGAGGTTTTGGGCGTTGACGATCTCCGGCATGGGCCGGCCGATGTTGGTGGCGTCGGCGGCGCTGACGATCACGCCGTTGCCGTCGAGCAGCAGCGGCGGGATGCGGGTGTTGCTCAGGCTGCCGAAAAAGCGGTCGCGCAAATCCTGCAGCTCGACGACGCTGATCAGGTGGTATCGCCCGCTCTCCCCCGCCGGCACGGTGACGAGGGCGGCCTGCCGGCCCGACTCGGCCATGGTCACCGGGCGGCTGACGGTCGGGCCGTCAACGTTGCCGGTGAGGGCGGCGTTTTCGGCCACCAGCGCCCGAATTTCCCGCACGTCCTCCGGCGGGGCCAAGGCCAGCACAATCGAGTCGAACTGCGTGTCGCACACCACGAGCCCGGCGGTGCGGTCGCTGAGCTGGGCCCACAGCGACGGGGCGGCGGCGAAGGTTTGGGCCCGCTCGGCACGGGTGTCGCCCGCCGGCGTCGGGCGGTTCGGCGGCAGGCGGCGGCCGACGGGGTTGGGGCGTAACCCTTCGGATTCAACGCGGCGGAGCAAATCGAGGTTGCTGACAATGGCGTCGAAGTAGTTCTCGAGCGAGCCTGCCGTCTGCCGGGCGATGAGTTGCTGGCGGTCGGCGGCCTGCTCCTCGCTGCGAAGGGCGGCGGCTTGGTAGACCTGGTAGGCCCCGAACAACGTGACGGCCGCCACCACGGCCAGAAGGCCGGCGTGGATGATGAGAACGCGGAGAATGTAGCGGCGGGTCGCCTGTTCCATGATCCAGTCCGGCGTCGATGATCCGTCGTCCGCGTCAATCGGCCGGCGGAAATGCCGGGTCGGGCCAGCGTAACCGGCATCGGTTGTTTCTGCACGTCAGATTCTGCGGGGCGTTCCGGCAGGGAAGTCGGTCGCGGTCGGTCATCCTGACACACGGCCGCGGTTGCACCCGGCAGCGGCTATGGTGGCGGCGGACCCGCCCAGGAACGATTCATGGCCACCGAAGTCGAGATCAAGCTGCGTTGTTCGGACCACGAGGCCGCCCGCCGGGCGCTAACCGAGGCGGGGGCCGAGCCGCTGGGGCGGGTGATGGAGCAGAACACGTTCCTCGACACGCCCGAGGCGCGGCTGAGCGGGGCGGGTTGTGGGTTCCGCATGCGGCGTAAGCGGCGGCTGGACGACGCGGGGGCCGACAAGTTCGTCGTGACGTTCAAGGGCCCGCGGCAGCCCTCGGCGGTGAAGAGCCGGGAGGAGCACGAGTTCGGCGTGACCGACCCCGACGCCGCCTTGGCCGCGTTCAAGCACCTTGGCTTCGGGCCGACGCTGGTGTTCGAAAAGGTCCGCGAAAGCTACCACCTCGACGGCTGCACGGTGGAACTGGACGAGTTGCCCCAACTCGGCACGTTCGCCGAAATCGAAGGCCCGGACGAGACGGCGGTGCTCACCCTCCGCCGAAAGCTGGGTTGGGACGAGCTGCCGCAGGAAGATGCGGCGTACAGCACGATGATCGCCGCCCACCTGCGGGAGCACGGCGGGACGGAGCTGCGGTTCGACGAGTGAGACCGTTTTTGGTTGAGAAGCCGAGGGGAGAGCGAAGCGATCACCCGGATCACGATCTGCGAACGGTTCTCGCAGCAGGGGATCCGGGTGATCG
>CAYLSV010000014.1:30294-31086 GCA_964386435.1 uncultured Tepidisphaerales bacterium | reverse complement strand
CGCGCTCCCCTCGGCTTCTTTACCCATGTTGATGACGGGTGCTGCTGGCGCTGGTGTTAATCTCACACCGCCTCAAACCGCCTCGCGTACTGCTTGATGTGGTCGGCGACGGGGTAGTGTTCGGTGAGCAGGGTCTCCACGTCCGCCCGCTTGGCGAGGAGCATCATGACCGGCTCGTCGAACGTCCGGGCGGCGAAATTCAGGCCGCGGACAAGGTTGTCGGCATGGGTGAGCACCTGCAGATGGCCGTCGTCGGTGTGGCCGATGGGGATGCTCTGGAACTGCCATGCCTGGCGGCGGTTGATGCGGCCCAGGCAGTCCTCGTCCAGCGGCAAATCGGCCGGGTCGAGCGTTGGGGCGTGGCTGCAGAACTGCGTGACCCACGCGTCTTCCACGGCCCGCGGGTCGACGCCGAAAAGCCGTTCGGCAAGGTCGCCGAACGGGCGGCCGCTGGTGAGCTGGGCGTCGGTGATCTGGCGGACCTGATCGGGCGTGAGCGTGCCCTGGCGGACCAGCACCTCGCCGATGCGGATGCCGGGTCGGTTGTGCAGGGCGCGGCCCGGTGCCGGGATCGACCGGCCGTGGTAGGTCATGTGCATGGCGTTCTCCTGATCCTGTGCCGGCCCCGGATTCCAGCCGCGGCCGCTCCACTGCTATCGGTCCGCCGCCGGTGAGGCTTGGGCCGCGCAGGACCAAACCCGCGACGAATGCCACGGGTCCGGTCCGGTAAGAATTTGCCTCAAGCCACTGCCGTTGACAGTCGTGCGAGTCAAAGAAGCGAGGTAGCTGCGG
>CAYLSV010000014.1:28022-30284 GCA_964386435.1 uncultured Tepidisphaerales bacterium | reverse complement strand
CGCAGTCCGGTGGAACCTTGGGTCCGCGTCCCGGACTGCGACTCGCCGAGTCGCAGCTACCTCACGTTGTTCAAGCGGTCGGATCAAACGAGGAACCAGACCAAGCCCAGGCGGCCGGCGAGGAAGACGGCGTCCTGGTTGCTGATCACCGTTTGGCGGGCGTCGATCTGGTCGATGATGTCGTCGCTGAACAGGTTGCCCTCGATGTCGGCGATGGAATCCAGGCCGTTGAGGTTCACGAGCATCTGCTTGACCGTGTCGTTCAACGGCGTCTGGCCGGTGTTGAAGCGGCGCTGCACGTACTCGAACGTCACGTCGTCGCGGAAGCTCGTCGGCAGGCTGTTGCCAAAGCCGGTGCCCTGCTGGCCTTGGTCGTCGACGAATACGTTGTCGCCGGTGTCGCGGGGCGCGTTGTTGAGGCCCACCCGCGGCACGGCGCTGCCGCCGCTGTTGAGCAGGCCCAGCAGCCGGCCGTTGAGCGCCTTGGTCAGCTGCGTCTCGGTGCGGGCGACAATCGGGTAGGTCTTGATCTGCTCGGCATAGACGAACGTCTCGATCGCGTTGGCCACGATCTCCTCGTTCACCGTGTTGCCGGTGTCCTGGTGGATCGACTCGTGGGCCAGCACCGAACCCAGGGCGGTGAAGAACTCGCCGCGGAGCGACGGGCGGATCAGCGTGCGGATCTTGCCCTTGTCGTTGATCGTCTCGGCGATCGGGGCCGAATCGGAGATGTCGCTGGAGAAGTCGATCACGCTCCAAGGCCGGTCCTCAATGTTCTCGCCGTCGAGCATTGCCGCGATCGCCGGCTCGCCGATCGTGCCGGTCAGGCTCACGAGCCCGGCCCGCAGCGAGGCGTCAGGGACCACCGCTTTGGCGAAGTCGCTGTCGAAGCGGGCCATCGCCTCGTCCTTGGCCTGGGCCGTGATCTCGCCGCGGTCGACCCGCAGGCGGAGCACGAAGTCCAACGCCTCGCGGTTGACCTCGTCAGTGAAAATCGTCCCGGCCAGCGGCGCGGTGGCGTCGCTGAAGTTCTCGCCGCTGGCGTACTCGCGGAAGTACATGCGGTACTGCCGCAGCGCCTGCGTCGTCGCCCACTTGTCGAGGCCGCGGGGCATGCGCATCCGGCTCACGCCCGGCTCCTGGCGGATGGCGTCGCCGTTGCCATCCTGAATGCCCTCGCCGTAGAAGTAAAGCTGCCCGCCCATCGTGACCAGGTTCTCGGTCTGGAACTGCAGCACCCGGTTGTTCGTGCCCGGCTTGACGCGAACGTTGAACACGTCGACGACAATCCGCTTGTCCTTCTGGCTGATCGGGTTGACCGCCCCGCCCCGCAGCGAGACGCCGCTGCCGTCGACGACCTGGATCGCGCCCTCGAACGGGATCTCGATGACGTTGGTGTTCAGCTGGTTGCCGTTGTCGTCGAAGACGTCGATGACTTCAATGAAGCCCGGCGTGAGTTGGCTGTCGGCCAGCAAACGGCGGGGCTCGAGTTGCTCGGCGGCGAAGTCGCGGGTCGCGGTGATGTTCATGGATAATCCTCGGGTGTCACGTCGGGCGGGAAAACGTCTGTCGCCCACCAACCGGGCAGCAATGGCCGCAGCCGGATGCTACTCAAGCGACGCCGCCCCATTGAACATGTTTCGGACGTTGCGACGCTTCTTCACCAATTGTGTGTCATCCGCCTCACACAGCAAGCAATTGGCGTAACCTGTGCCGCCCATGCCACGCGACAGACTGACGCTTTATCCGTCCATCGACCTCCGCGCCAATCGCGTCGTCCGCCTCCAGCAGGGCGATTACGGCCGACAAATCGATTACGACGTCGCCCCGATCGACGTGGCCAGGCAGTACGCCGACGCCGGGGCCCGGTGGTTGCACGTCGTGGACCTCGACGGGGCCAAAGCGGGACAATTCGTCCACCTCGAGACCATCGCCGAGCTGGCCGGAAGCGGCCTGAAGGTCCAGGCCGGCGGCGGGGTGCGATCAACCGGCGACGTTCGCCGCCTGCTCGACGCCGGCTGCACCCGCGCCGTCGTCGGCACCCAGGCCGTCCGCGATCCCGAGTGGTTCGCCGCCCTGCTCGCCGAGGACGGCATGCCGCCCCGCCTGACCCTCGCCCTCGACGGCAAGAGCGGGAAGGTCGCCGCCGCCGCGTGGCAGGAGACGACCGACCAAACCGTCCTCGACCTCGCCAAGCAGTACGCCGGCAGCAACCTGGGCGCGATCCTCTACACCGACGTCGCCCGCGACGGCATGCTCCAA
>CAYLSV010000014.1:27767-28012 GCA_964386435.1 uncultured Tepidisphaerales bacterium | reverse complement strand
CCCGACCTCGACGGCACAATCGAACTCGCTCAAGCCACCGACATCCCCGTCATCGCCAGCGGCGGCGTCGGCACCCTCGACCACGTCCACGGGTTCGCCCACACCCCCGTCCACGGCCTCATCATCGGCCGAGCCCTCTTCGACGGCCGCTTCACACTGAGCCAAGCCCTCGCCGCCACAACCTGAGCCACGCTGCCCAAGCCCCCACCGCCGCGTAGCGGCGGGGCTACACACGCAGCCGAGGG
>CAYLSV010000014.1:26761-27757 GCA_964386435.1 uncultured Tepidisphaerales bacterium | reverse complement strand
CGCTACGCGGCGGTGGGGGTTTCAGCGACGCCCGCACTACCTTGGTCTCTCGCACTATGTTCGCCGTGGGCCGAGCCGTGCCGGACGCCGACGACTTCAACATCATCCACTGGCGAGAGGAGCCGGGCAACTATCCGGAACTCCGCGACGAGCCGCCGGAGCAGGCGAAGGTCCTCCACGACCGGGCCCTGCTGGCGACGAAGCCGACGCGGTGGTTCTGGACTCGGTGGTTCATTGCGTACCTCGCCTGCATCATTTTGGTAATCACGCCGCTGACCATCCTCATCGAGACCCGCCTGAACCTTCGAGAGTCCGGTGCCCGAACTGGGCTGTTCCTGAACATCATCACCTTGCTGGCGTTCTTCAGCTACCTCGTCGTCCACCGGCGGCGGCAGATGCGGCCATACTTCCGCCAACACCTGCCCCGCCGCTGCCCCGCCTGCGGCTACAACCTCACCGCCAACACCAGCGGCCGCTGCCCCGAGTGCGGGCAAACCATCGCGGGCGACAAAGCGGGATGACCGCCGCCGACCGGAGCCGCTTGCACGTCGGTTGGTCGACGCGGCGTGTGCTTCCACCATCGGATTACCGTGGCGTCAGCGGAGCGTGTCGCGTCACCTCCGCCGGCTGGACCTGCGGCACGTGGTGCCGCGGCTATTGCTATCGAGATCACAAGAGCGCCCGGTTGCGATAGCCGCGGCACCACGTGCCGCAGGTCCGGCGGGCAGACCTTGTGCGAGCCGCTGACGTCTCACGCCGCAGGCGGATCGTCGAGGAACAGCACAACATCGCCCCACCGTTCCTGCTCCGTCGGTGGGCGGCCACCGTCGTCTTCCTCGTTGCGGCCGACGCTGTAGAGCCGCAGACGTTTTGCCCACGGCTCGGTGGCGGTGCGGCCGGGGCGGGCCAGGCGGAAGGGCTTGGCGGTCATCGGGTCGATCAGCGTCTCCGGCGGCAGACCCCACCGCTCGACCGGCCACGCCGCCACGTCGTCCG
>CAYLSV010000014.1:23637-26751 GCA_964386435.1 uncultured Tepidisphaerales bacterium | reverse complement strand
AGTCGACCAAGGCTGGCTCGACGATGTGTTGCAGCGCGAGCGCGGGAACGGCCAGCGTTCGGGCGATGCGGATCGGCGGCGCCAGGCCCCGCCGCCACGTCGTCCGGCAAGTCCGCCCCGCCGTCGGCCGCGATCGCCAATCCGAGCAACGCCAGCCGCCGGTGGGCCTCGGCGGTGTGACTCATCTTCCAGGCATGGTCCGCCAGCGGCACCAACGTCGCCAGCGGCCCGCCCTCGCCGGCCTCTATGACGTCCAACGCATCGTCCGCCTGCCGCAGCGCCCGCTCGGCGGTCGGCCAATCAGGCGCGGCGTTGGCCCCCGACTCCAGCACCGCCAGCCACCAATCGGCCGAAGGCTTGGCGGCCAACTCCACTTCCCGCGGCATCGCGTCACGCTCGGCCTGCATCGTCAGCCACATGCTGGCGACCTCGTCGTGGAAGGTCGCGTCGATGTGAATCGACCGGGGCTCCAACAACCTCCGGCGCAGCCGGGCCAGTTCGGCCGGGTCGGCATCGGCCAGCACCGGGGCGAGCCGCATCACGCCTTCGGCCGCGGATTGCCACAGTTGGGTGGCCACCATCGATATGATGACCTCTCGTGCATCGGCATCAACAGCGGCGGCCAGGTGGGCGATCTGCGTCAGCCGGCGGACCGCGTCGTCCGCCCGACCCTCGGCCGCGGCCAAGTGGGCATCGGCCGCGAGCAGCAACTGGCCGATCTCGCGGAGCGTGATGTACAGATCCAAGTCCACCTCCTTCGGCGTCTGCCCCTCGGGCAGCCGGTCGACGCCAAAGTCGCCGGTCCACGGCTGCCCCTCGGCCAGCGGCTGCCACGCGGCGTCGAGCTCGTCCAGCAGCAATCGGTTCGCCGCGAGGCCCGCCCGCAGTTCCGCCCACGCCTCGGCCGGCGGCCTGGGGCGTTCGGCGTCGACCTCTTCCGGCGTGATCGGATCGTCCGGACCAGGTTGGTTGCCGAGCAGTGCCTGCGTCTGCGGGTCCATCTGGATCTGCCCCGACAGCTCGGCCCACTCCCGGCGGCCCTGAAGGATCCGCTGCCGGGCTGCCTCCCGCTCGGCCTCGACTTCGGCCGGGTCCAACGCCTGCCCGAACGTCGCCAGCGGCGGCAGCTCGCCGTAGTCGAATGCCGGCGGCAACGCCTCCCGCAGCTCGCCCGCCGCGAGGAACGGCAACGCCAAATTCACCCCACCCCTCGCCGGCCGCTGGCGGTACGCCTCGAGCGTTGTCGCCACCCCCGCCGCCGCCAACCGCCGCTGGGCCTCGGCCACCTCCCGCGCGGGCTGCCCCCGCACCCACCACAGTCCGATCGCCCCGCCGACGAGCACCAACAGCACCACGCCGCAGCCGCCCCAGATTAGTGCTTCCCGCAGCCGCCTGCTCATCGCCTCATCATGCCCACGTGGTGACGTCCGTCCAAGAAGATGTAAATCTGGTTAATTTCGGGGTAGCCGTGGAGCTTGCTCCGCGCGTTCGGCCGGAAGCGGGGAGCTTGCTCCAAGGCTACCCCAGAAGGGCAGGGGCAAGATCAGAACCATCATCACGATGTCTCTTCAAGGTCTGAAACCACCTTGTCACGCTCGCCGCCGAGGATCAGCGGCCTCGGTTCCCCCCGGAAGCGGAACGGCTTGCCCGTCATTGGATCGACCGCCGTCACCGCCGGGAGCGGGAGCGGCCAGGTGTCCAGCGGCCACTCCGAGACGTCGGCGGGCAGCGTCGCCACGTCGCCGCCGGCTCGCTGCCACGCGAAGACCGCGAGCGTCAGCAGCGCCCGCCGCCGGGCGGCCTCGGCCTCGTGCGTGAGCCGGGCGACGCTCGTGCCGATCGAGATCGTGGCCATGGATCCGACGGTGCCACCCGCCCCGGCATCGATGCGGGCTTGCTCGTCGGCGAACGTCCGGGCCGCCGCCCGCGCCGAGGGCCAGTCGGCGGCGGCGTGCAGGTCGGACTCGACGACCGCCAGCCACAGATCGACCGCCGGCTCAACGCTGCCCATCCACGCCCGAAGTTTTCGCGGCATGTCCTTCGTCACCAGCCACTCCCTGCCGATGTCCTTCAGCATCGTGCCGGTGATCAGCGTCTGACGTGGCGACTGAAGCAGCGTCGCTACCCGGGCGAGGCGGTCTTGATCCGTTTGAGCCAGTTGCGGCGCGAGGGCAGTCACCTGTTCTGCGGTCTGCTGCCATTGGCCGTGGGCGGAGAGGACGGTCGAGGCCTCGGCCGAATCGAGGTCGAGCGCGTGGGCGAGGTGCAGCATCTGCTCGATTCGCCGGGCGGCGTCGTCGGGCCGTTCCTGCGCCGCGGCGAGGCGGGCGGAGGCGGCCAGCAGGTGGCTGACTTCGTGGAAGTGGCCCAGGTGCGACAGGTCCGCCGCCAGCGGCGACCCGCCGGCCGGGAGGCGGTTGACCTTGAAGTCGGCGAACACCGGCTGCCCGATTGGCACCGGCCGCCACTGCGCGTCGAGGGCCGCCAGCGCGGCGGCGTTGTCGGCGACCGCCGCCCGCACGTCCCGCCAGCGCTCGGCCTGGGTGAGGTGGCGGTGGCCGTCGATCACCGCCAGTGCCTCGGCGTCCGTCGGCATCGGCGGCGACGGGTCGACGCCGGCATTGGCCATCATCGCCCGCCACTCGGCCGCCCGGCCGGCTTGGACCGCCGCCGGATCGACCTCGTCCCCGCTCGCCGACAGCAACAGCCCGTCGGTCCAAGGCACCCGCTCAAGCGACCACAACGCTTCGTCCACCGCCAGAAACGCCGCGGCCAGATCCACCGCACCATCCGCCAGCGGCTCACGGTGCAAGTACTCGGCCGCCGTCGTCGGCACCCCCGCCGCCCGCAACCGCCCCTCGGCCGCCGCCATTCGGCCGTCGGGTTTCAACAGCCACCAGCCGCCAGCGAGCATCGCCACGAGCACCAGCCCGCACGCCGACCAGATCAGAACCTCCCGCACCTTCGGCCACATGCCGCCCACCATGCACGGCCCGACCGCGGGTTGCAACCCCAAGGCCCTGAACCTCGCCTCCAGTCAACCCCGCTGAGGCCCCCACCGCCGTGGTGAATTTGGTTCAGTGCGACCACCGCTACCGCCGCCCTGCAGTGCGT
>CAYLSV010000014.1:0-23617 GCA_964386435.1 uncultured Tepidisphaerales bacterium | reverse complement strand
GGGGGGCCCTCAGCGACGCGGAGGCTTCAGATGAGTTACGACCGCCGCTAATGCCGCCCCGCCGCCCGCAGCAGATCGTCGGCCCATGTCGCGTCATCCCCATCCAACGCCGGCTCACATGGCTGGCGGTAATCGATGCCCGCGCCGATGCCGCCACGCTCCCACGCCTCGTTCAGCACCGCCTGCATCGCCACGCGTGCCGCCGGATCGCCGGGCCGCAGCGGCACCCAAAGTTCCGGCAACGGCTCCCCCAACGTCACCGGCAGGAGGTCGAGCACGGCCCGCCGCCCGTCGATCGCCGGCCGCCGGGTCAGGTAGCGATACGGCGTCGCCGCCGACACCGGCAGATCGATCCGCTCGAGGATCAACGACCGCAAGTTGCCCCGCCGGCATAGATCGACCTCGGTCACGCTCACCCCGGCCGCGAGAAAGTCGCCCCGCTTCGCCAAGTACTCCTCCCGTCCGACGCCGCGCTTGTTCGCCGGGCTGATGAGTACGATTGTCGTGAGCAGCCGTGATCCGTCGCCGGTGGAAACGTGCACGGCATAGTGCGCCAGCGGGTCGCTGCCCGACAGTTCGAAGTGCAGCCCGGCCGCCGCCGTTGAGGCCGGCACGGTCGCCGCGATGGTCGCGGTGCCGGCGTCGGCAACCACCACGTCCGGCCGCACGCTCCGATGTTCGCCCTCATCCTCCGGCACCGACACCGCCACCCGCCGCTCCGCCTTGGCGATCAAGCCGAGCGGCCGCAGTTGCGGGTTGAGGTCGAACGCGATGAGCGGCGCAAGCAACGCGTGGACCGACTCCCAGTCCCGCTCCAAGTACGGGTCCATGCCGGGAAACGGGCTCGAAAGTGCGTGGGGCACAACGTAAAGATGTTACACACCCAAGGCAGCCCGCCCTCGATTTATCGCCGCCCGGCAGCATGCAGCAACTTGTCGGCCCAGGCCGCATCCGCCGCCTCCAGCGGTGGCTCGGGCGATCGGGTGTAGTCGAGGCGGTCGGCGAGGCGCAGGCGGCGGTAGGCTTGATCCAGCACGGTTTGCAAATTCACCTTTGCCGGCGGCTCGTCGTGACGGAGGGGAACGTTAACAATCGGCAGCGGTTCACGCAGGGGCAGCGGGTGGAGGCCGATGTGGCCGGGTTCGTCGGGGCGGGCGGGAATGTGGTAGAGCACGCGGTACGCCGTCTCGGCCTCAGGCGGCACGGCGATGTCCGCGTCGAGCAGGCGGTGCCAGTTGGGCTGGCGCAGCAAGTCGATCTCCATCACGCTGACGCCGCCGGCAAGGTACTCGCCGCGCTTGCGGAGCAGTTGCTGCAGGCCGAGGTCGCGCTTGTTCGCCGGGCTGAGCAGCTCGATGACGCTGACGAGGCGGGCCGCAGCGTCGCGGATCTCGATGAAGGTCTCGGTGGCCGGCTCACGGGTGACGGCGAGGGTGATCGGCGCGAGCAAAGTTGCGGTACCGCCGGCGTGGCCGTTGGCGGCGGATCGCTCCTCGACCGCCACGTCGGGCCAGCGGGCACCGGCCGGCGTGTCACCGAGCGCCACCCGCTGCTCGGTGACGGCGGCCAAGCCTGGCGGCAGCTGGTCGTCCAGCGCGTCGGCGAGGTACGTGACCAGCCGGGCGTGCACCGGGCCCCAGTCCCGCTCCAGGTACGGGTCCATGCCGGGGAAGGGGCTGGACGGACTGGTTTGGGCGGCGGCGACGGCACGGGATGATAACCGGCCGGCGGCGGCTATGCTGGCGCGGCATGAGCATTCTCGTCAACTCCGACACCAAGGTCATCTGCCAGGGCATTACCGGCTCGGCGGGCGCGTTCCACACCCAGCAGTGCCTCGAATACGGCACGCAAATGGTCGGCGGCGTCACGCCGGGCAAGGGCGGGCAGAGCGACGCCAACGGCTTGCCGATCTTCGACAGCGTGCAGCAGGCGGTGGACGCCACCGGGGCCGATGCGACGATGATTTTCGTGCCCCCGCCGTTCGCCGCCGACGCGATCATGGAGGCGGCCAACGCGGGCATCAAGGTCGTCGTCGCCATCACCGAGGGCATCCCGGTGAGCGACATGATGAAGGCCAAGGCGTTCCTGAAGGATTATCCCGACTGCACGCTCATCGGCCCCAACTGCCCCGGCATCATCAGCCGATCCGGCACGCTGACCTACGAGGCGGTCCACCAGTGCACCAACGCCGGGCTGGGCCAGACGACGTGCGTCGGGATCGGCGGCGACCCGGTGAAGGGCATCAACTACATCGAGCTGCTGAAGCTGTTCGAGGCCGATGCCGAAACCGACGGCATCATCCTGATCGGCGAGATCGGCGGCACCGACGAGGAGCAGGCGGCCGAGTTCGCCAAGGCGCACGTCACCAAGCCGATGGTCGCCTTCATCGCCGGCCGCACCGCCCCGCCCGGCAAGCGGATGGGCCACGCCGGCGCGATTATCGCCGGCGGCAAAGGCGACGCCGCCAGCAAGATCGAGGCCCTCAAAGCCGGCGGCATCACCGTCAGCGACACCCCCAGCACGATTGGCGCGACCATGGCCAAGGCACTGGGCGTCTGATCCGGCGGCCGCCAAGTCGCATCGCACTTGCCCGGCGACTCACGCTTCTGCGGGCGTGTGCGACGACTTCCAACGCGTCAGCGCGTAGACGAGGGCGAAGCCGATGGCCGCGGCGACGATCGCGACGGCGACGTTGCCCGCGGTGGCCGGGGTGTTCTGGAAGGGCCAGATCGGCAGGACGCTGCCCCACAACACGCCCAGCAGGACGGCGAGGGTCGGGTGCTCGTACTTCTTCAGCACCCACTTCAGGCCGTTGCTCACCGCGACGAGGCCCACGGCCGCGCCGGCGACGTAGGGCAGCAGAATCGGCAGCCACTGCCCCGGCGGGTTGCTTCGGCCGATGACCGCCTGCCCGGCCTGGCCAATGCTCCAGACGGTCGGCTCGTAGCGGCCCAGCGCGAGCTTGACCGTGCCGCCGCTGACGCCCGGCAGCACCATCGCGCTGTACGCCGCCCCGCCGGCCACCACATCCATCGGCACGTCCACCCTCGGCACGTAATCATCGCCCGGCTCCGTCTTCTCCGCCTTGGGCACCCACGCCAACGCCGCCATCAGCACGATGCCCACCGGCACCAGCGCCCACGTCCACGTCGCCGCCCCCTTCATCGCCCGCCACAACACCGGCGTCCCCGCGAGCGTCATTCCGAGGAACAACGCGTACGCCGGCGCCTGATGCCGCGCCACCAGCGTCGCCACGAGCGTCCCGAGCAGCCCCATCGCCGCGAACTTCGCCCCGAACAACAGCGCGATGAACAACGCCGCGAACTTGGAGAACTTCAGCCGCGTCAGGTCGGCCGTCGCGTCGACGAAGTGGGCGTACAAACCGCACGCCAGCACCATCGTCCCCCCACTCACCCCCGGCACCAGATTCGCCGTCCCCATCAAAAACCCGGCAACAAGCGTCCGAATCACCGGCACCGCCTTCGGCGGCACGACGTCAAGATCCGCTTCATAATCCAGAGGCTCAGCCACGGCCGCAGCGTACGACCGACATTGACGCTACCGGACGGTTCAAGCGTTAAGCGTTCAAAATCGTATCGCTGTTATGTCGGCAACCAACCGGAACGTTTGGACGGGGCGCGATGTCGATCAACGACGCAGAACCACAACCAGTGCAGCGACGGCGTCTCCGGCAGTAGTCAGGCGTTGGGCGAGCTTGTCCTGCCCCAGGTTGCGAGCCTGCCGGGCGAGGTCGTGGAACTCCTTGCTCGTTTGCCCAAGGGTGACAGCTGACCTCTCGGGACTGGCAATCATCGAGTCGGCCCGCAAGGTCGCAGCCCCCGCGTACATCGACTTGATGACTTCGTCCTCATCGGATGCAGGTGCCAGGGCTTCGGCCTCGATGATGACCTGTTGCATGGCCGACGCCACTCGGCTGGCCTCAACCCCGCCACGCATTTGCTGGGCCTGCATCCGCTCGCCGGCCTGCCGCATCGCCGCGGCCTCCCGCTTCGCCCGGTCCCGCACGTCGGCCGCAAATCGACCGGCCACCTCTTCCGGCGTTGGCGGCACCACCGTCTGCCCGATCTGCTCGGCCGTGGGCAGGAGGATTGCGTCGAACTTGTCGAGCGGCGGGCCGGCGTCGGGGGCATCCGGGCCGATGATCCGCTTGTCATCCATCTCGAGGTCGGTGCGTCGGGTGTAGATGTTGTCGCGGCGGATGCCGACGCGCGGGGTCTGCTCGAAGCTGACGTGGGCGTCGGCGTAAAGGACGTTCTGCCCGTCGCCGAAGTGGTTCAGCGTGTTGGCCGCGGGGTCGCGCTCGGCATTGTTCGTCGGCGGAAGGGCTTTGGCGGCGGCGGCGGTGCCGGGGTTCATGTCGGCCGCCAGCGGTGCCTCGGCGGTGAGTGAGTTGTTGAACTTGAAGCCGACCCCGACGGCCTGGGCACTCGGGTACGGGTTCTGGTAGCTGTAGCTCAGGTGGGCCGCCAGCGCCTCGTTGCCGGGCCAGTTGGTGAACGCGGTGAGGTCGTCGTCGGGGGCTTCCAACGGCGTCGTCTGCGTCGAGGGGCAGTTAAAGACGCCGGCCCAGATGTCCTGCGTCCGCAGCAGCAGGTAGAAGGCCGCCGTCACGTCGTTGGCTTCGGGGATATACGGGTCGAGCTCCCTGTCCCTGGTAGGAAATGGTGAGGCGCCAGGTTTGGCGCCAAGCGATGTCCCCTCGTACGGCGTGCCGAATTTGGGCTCATCCACCGTGCTTAGATCGGAGGTGGTGCGCGGAAACCCACCTCGCCGGTCGCTGTCGGCGTACAGGATCATCGCCAGGCCGATCTGCCGCAGGTGCGAGGCGCATTTGACGCGGTTGCTGATCTCCTGCTGATCCGCCTGCACCGCCATGCCCAGCACCGCCAGCGGCGTGAGCAGGAACAGGATGACCATCAAGTCGGCGAAGCGGAAGCGGCAGCCCATGCTCGCCAACTTACCGATTGCCACAGGAAGTTGCAACGGCTCACTTCTTCGGCTTGTCATCCTGGCCCATCGAGCCGAGCAGGACGTTCACCACGCTGGACAGGCCGCTCTTGGCGCTGCCGACGAAGGCGTCGAAGATGCGGTTGGTCACGCTCATGAACTCCTCCATGTCGGCCAACCGCTTGCGGGTCAGTTGCACGCGGTCGTCGCGCAGCCCGGTGCGGCCGATCTGCTTGGCGTCGAGCATGCCGCGGCACTCGCGGATCGTCTCGAGCACCGGGTCCATCTCCCGCCGCTTGCGCTCGGCGGCGATGATGCTGAACATCTCCCACACGTCGTGCAAACTCTCGAAATACTCCCGCCGCTCGCCCCGCTTGTGGAACCGGCGGATCACGCCCCAATCGACCAGCGCCCGCAAGCTCATGCTCGTGTTGCCGCGGCTGATGTTCAGCCGCTCCATCACGTCGTCCGTGCACTGCGGCTGGCCCGTGACCCAGAGCAGCGCGTGGATCTCGGCCTGCGTGCGGTTGATGCCCCAGGTCTGGCCCATCTCGCCCCAGCGGCGGATGAACTGGTCCTGGGCCTCGCGGAGCTTCTCGGTCGTCGACTTCACCCGCTCCTTGCGGGCGAGCGACGCGGCGGCAATGTTGGGGGCACTGGCAGAAAGGTTGGTCAAAGTGGCTGGCATCAGGTTCTCCTATCTTCAGACGATGCTGAAACAATAGGAGCCCGGACGTCAGTAGTTTCAATCGCGGTGAAAGGTTGGGGGTGGTTCTTTGTACTTTGTTCTTGGTCCTTTGTCCCTTGTCCCTTGTCCCTTGTCCCTTGTCCGCTGGCGGGATGGGTGGATGTCACCCGGGGACGAAGGACCAAGGACAAAGAACAAAGAACACGCGCAGCCTCACAGCTTGTCCCGGTAGAACTCGATCATCTTCGCCAGCCCTTCCTTGCGCTGCACGACCGGCTCCCAACCGAGCTCGTTCTTGGCCCGGGTGATGTCGGGGCGGCGGACCTTTGGGTCATCGCGGTAGACGCCCGGCAGCGGCAAATGCTCGATCTGGCTGGTGCTGCCGGGGATCAGCTCGAGGATTTCCTGGGCGATCTGTTTGACGGTCAGCTCCTGCGGGTTGCCGAGGTTGATCGGCTCGACGAAGTCGTGCTCCATCACCATGTTGATGCCGCGGATCAGATCGCTGACGTAGCACAGACTGCGGGTCTGCTGGCCGTCGCCGTAGACGGTCAGCGGCTCGTTGTGCAACGCCTGCTTGATGAAGTTGATGACCACCCGGCCGTCGGTCGGGTCCATGCGCGGGCCGTAGGTGTTGAAGATGCGGATCAGCCGGGTGTCGGCCTTGCGCTCGCGGTGGTAGGCCATCATCAGCGCCTCGGCGAACCGCTTGGCCTCGTCGTACATGCTGCGGAGGCCGATCGGGTTGACGTTGCCCCAGTAGCTCTCGGGCTGCGGGTTCACCTGCGGGTCGCCGTAGGCCTCGCTGGTGCCGGCGAACAGCAGGCGGGCGCTTTTGGTTTCGGCGAAGTCGAGCAGACGCCAGGTGCCTTCGCTGTTGACCTTCATCGTGGCCACTTGGTTGTCGTAGTACCCTTTGGGGCTCGCCGGGCTGGCCATGTGGTAGATGCGGTCGACGTCGCCGTCGATCTTGCCGTCGACCGGCTCGACGATGTCGTGCTCGATGAGCGTGAACTTGGCATTGTCGCCCAAGTGGGCGATGTTCTCGCGTCGGCCGGTGATGTAGTTGTCCATGCCCACGACCTCGTGGCCCTGCTCCAGCAGCAGGTCGGTGAGGTGCGAGCCAAGGAACCCGGCGACGCCGGCGATGAGGATGCGCATGTCGGTTAGATCGGTTGATGAGTGGCGGCGGGTTGCGGCGAACTTCGCACGAAAGTTAGGCATGCCGCGTCATACCGTGGCAACATGAGCCAGCCGCTAACCATCGGAAAGTTCACCCTCGACGCCCTCGAGCACCGCCTGTGCGCCGGCACCGGCAAGTACGCCGACTACGACGTGATGCAAAAAGCCCTCGACGCCAGCGGCTGTCGGGTGGTGACGGTCGCCGTGCGACGGGAACGCCTGATTGACAAAGACGGCCGCAGCCTGCTCGATCACCTCGACCTCGGCCGCTACACGATCCTGCCCAACACCGCCGGCTGCTTCACGGCCGAGGACGCCGTCCGCGTCGCCCTGCTCGGTCGCGATTTGTTGCAGAAGCAGAACAACCCCGGTGCCGATTGGGTGAAGCTGGAGGTGCTGGGTGATAAGAAGACACTCCTGCCCGACCCCGTCGGCACCATCGAGGCCACGGCCGAGCTGGTGAAGGAGGGTTTCACCGTGCTCGCCTACACCAGCGACGACCCCCGCGCGGCCGTGCGGATCAAGGAGGCCGGCGCCGCCAGCGTCATGCCCGCCGGCAGCCCCATCGGCAGCGGCCAGGGGATTTTGAACCCCCTCAACATCTCCCTCTGCCTCGAACTGCTCAAGGACGGCGACCCCACCTACCCTGTCATCATCGACGCCGGCGTCGGCACGCCCAGCGACGTGACTGTCGCCATGGAACTGGGCGCCGACGGCGTCCTGCTCAACACCGGCATCGCCCACGCCACCGACCCCGTGACGATGGCCACCGCCATGAAACACGCCCTCCTCGCCGGACACCACGGCTACCACGCCGGCCGCATCCCTAAAAAACGTTACGCCACCGCCAGCAGCCCGATGCAGGGCACCATCAGCTACATCCCGGGGGAGTGAAGTTCGATGACGCCCGACCCGATCCAAGCGCACGGCCACTCGATTCGCCACCGCGACGAGATTTTGGCAAGTGAGATCTGCGGCTGCTTCTTCTGCTGCCAAACTTTTACCCCCGCCGAGATCACGGACTGGATCGACGAACGCACAGGTGACGGCCACACCGCCCTCTGCCCGCACTGCGGCGTCGACTCCGTCCTCGGCTCGAACTCTGGCTATCCCATAACCCCAGAGTTCCTGAGCGAGATGCGGAAGCAATGGTTTTGCTAGACCCCCTGCTGTTACACATCACTCGATGCGACCGACTAAACTCGCGGCATGCCCGCACGCATCATTGAAGCCGAGTACGCCGACGGCGTCCTTCGGCCGCTGGACCCGCTGGACCTCGACGAGGGCCAACGGGTCACGCCCACCCTCACCGACATCCCACGGCGGCCGTGGAACGCCAACCGAGCGAAGGCGGCGATCTACGAACTCGCCGCCCTGCCGCTTGAGGGCGAGCATCAACCGGGCGAAACGGTTAGCACCAGTCACGACAAGCACCTTTACCCGCAGAAGGATTGAAGGTGACGGGTTGCGTCTTCTTGGATGCTGGTGCCTCTTAGGGTTTGACGCGACGACTAACCATCTCCACCGCCTTTGCCTTCGACCACCACTTTCGGCAGTTCGGCCACCTGACCGTTGTGCCAGACCTTCGTTGAAAAGCGGGCCAGCACCATGAGACTGACGACGAAGATTCGGCCGCCAACCATCCGACGCCGATCGCGTCGTATCCGCTTTGGCTTTCGCAAGTCGCGGCCGTTGGTCGTGTTGCAGGAGAAGACGATCGACCTCGTCGACCACCGCGGTGGTGAGCGGCGAGTGTGGATCGAGCCATGGTGTTCGGAGCACACCTTGGCACCGGGGCAACGGTTGCGGATCGTGATCCAACACGATGCGGAGCCGACGTACGAAGTTGAAGAAACCGAGGACACCACCATCGTCTGGCTCCACCACCACACGTGGGCGTACTTCATCGACCACGGCAAGCGGCTGTTCATCCTTGACAGCTTCTGCCAGACGCCGGCCTCACCGGACTGAACGACGTCCGATGAGCACGGTTCGTGGAACGTCTGTGTAACGATCTACTTCGCGGTGAGGGCGATGTCGGCGATGACCGGGAGGTGGTCGCCGTCGATGGGGTGGCCCACTTCGGCGGCGGTGGCGGTGAGGGTGGGGCTGAGGCGGATGTAGTCGATTTGGACGCGGGGGAGGTGGGGGAGGGTGGCTTCGAGCACGTCGGGAAAGTCGGGGCGGACTTGGGGCCAGGTGGCGGGGAAGAGGTCGCCGGTGAGGGCGAGGCTGCTGCGGACGTCGGCGGCGTCGAGGGCGCGGGCGGGGGCGCTGGTGGGCGGGTGGTTGAAGTCGCCGGCGAGGATGGTGGGGAGTGTTTCGCTCTGAGCCGCGGCGAGGAGGGCGAGGGTTTGGTCGTGGTTGCCGGCGATGGCGGCGATGCCGCCGGGGGATTTGGGGTGGACGTTCCAGACGACGATCGGTTGGCTGGCGACGGTCATCTCGTAACGGCGGCCCGAGTGGTGGACGCGGTAGTCGTCGTAGGCGTCGCCGGGCACCTCGGCGATGGGCAGCTTGCTGTAGACGGCGTAGCCGCCGGGGTCGGTGCGGGGCTCGTGGATCTGGTGCGGGTAGGCTTCGGCGAGGGCATCGGCGACGAGGGCTTGGTACGTCGGCGTCTGCTCCTGCACGAGGATCAGGTCCGGGTCGGTGCGGGCGATTTCGGCGAGGAAGAGCGTGGCGTCCGTGCTGCGGAAGTAGACGTTGGCCGTCATCACCCGCAGCAGCGGCACCCCGGCCGGGCGGTCGGCGGCAAGCAACGCTTGATGCTGCCCAACAAGTGCCACCAGCCCCACCACGGCGGCCACGGCGGCGAGCACCCACCGCTTCCGCCCCGCCGCGATTAGCATGGCGAGGCCGCAGGCGAGGGCGAGGTACACCGGCACCACGGCCGCCCCGAACGCCACGGCCGCAAGGACGCCGCCGAAGCGCTCGGTCGGCCACAGCCACGCCAACGCGAGCAGCGCGGCTGCCAGCGTCACGCCAAACCACGCCGCGGCGGCGATGCCCTTGTCGATCGTTTGCAGAAACTTCCGCAACATGCCCCGCCACCCCGCCTCATCCTCGGGCGCGGCGGGTCGGGCTGCGGGTTGGTCGGTGGTGGAGTCGATGAATGGCCTCGGTGCGGAAGGGTAGCTGCGACCACGCTTACCTCGCTCGCTCGGTTGCCGTGTCACTCGCCGTTGATTTTTCGCAGCACGTAGCCACCGGCGGCGACGCCGCCGACGAGGACGAGGCCGCCGAGCTTGATCAGGCCCTTCACCGAGCGGCCGCGGACGCGGGTGCGGTCGTTGTCCTGCTGCTGACTTGACGTTGCCTGGGCGAGCGTGGTGCCGAAGCTTTGGGCGGAGGCGGCGGGCGTGCTGCCGGCGAGGGTCAGACCCAACACGCAGGTCATGAGGATGGCGTACAGCTTCATCAGCAGCAGCTTCGCAGATGCGGCGGTTGGTCGCAAGTTCTTTATCAACTCCTAGCGCTCCGGCCGGTGGCGGGAATAACCTGCCGGCCATGAAAGTTGCCGTCTTCAGCACCAAGGCTTACGACCGCCAGCACCTCAACGCCGCGAATCAGGCGGCCGGGTCGCCGCACGAGTGGGTCTTCCTCGAGCCGCGACTGACGGCCGAAACCGCCCGGCTCGCCGACGGCTGCGGGGCGGTGTGCGCGTTCGTCAACGACGATCTGGGTCGCCCGGTGCTGGAGAAACTGGCCGGCGTCGGCGTGCGGTTCATCGCCCTGCGGTCGGCGGGGTTCAACCACGTCGACCTGCCCGCGGCGGAGGCGTTGGGGCTGACGGTCGCCCGGGTGCCGGCGTACTCGCCGCACGGGGTGGCCGAGCACGCGGTGGCCCTCATGCTCGCGCTCAACCGCCACCTGCACCGGGCGTACCACCGCATCCGCGACGGCGACTTCCGCCTCGACGGCCTCGCCGGCTTCGAGATGAAGGGCAAGACGGCCGGCGTCGTCGGCACCGGCCAGATCGGGGCGGCGTGCTGCGGCATCCTCCGCGGCTTCGGCATGAAGGTGCTGGCGTTCGACGTGAACCCGAGCGACGAGCTCAAGGCCTCGGGCATCGAATACGTCGGGCTCGACCGGCTGCTCGCCGAGAGTCACGTCGTGTCGCTGCACGTGCCGCTGATGCCGGCAACGCAGCACCTGATCAACGCCCAGGCCATCGGGCAGATGCGGGACGGCGTGATGCTCATCAACACCAGCCGCGGCGGGCTGATCGACACGAAGGCGTTGATCGCCGGCCTGAAGAACAAAAAGCTCGGCAGCGTCGGCCTCGACGTGTACGAGGAAGAAGAAGCGTTGTTCTTCGAAGACCGCAGCGAGGTGGCCATCGACGACGACACCTTCGCCCGGCTGCTGACGTTCCCCAACGTCCTGATCACCGGCCACCAGGCGTTCCTGACGGAAGAAGCCCTTGACGCGATCGCCGAGACGACGGTCGGCAACCTGACCGCCCTCGCCGATGGCGGCGATTGCGAGAACGTGGTGCGGCCGTGAGCCGCGGGTGGCGGTGGCTAAGGTGGCAACGTGCCGCGCCGTGCTGACGTGCCTTCGTTCGAGCAGAGTCGGCGGGTGCGGGCGCTGGTGGGGTTGGCCCGGCTGTCCATCCGGTGCTACCACCGGGTGACGGTGCTGACGCCGGCCAACCTGCCGCGGACGGGGGCGGTGGTCGTGGCGCCCAACCACACGAGCGGGCTGGACCCGCTGCTGGTGCAGTCGGTGCTATCGCGGCCGATCGCGTGGATGATGACGGCGGAGTATTTTGACCTGCCGAGCCTGCACTGGTTCTTCAGCCGGGTGGGGTGCGTGCGGGTCGACCGGACGAAGCGCGACACGTCAGCCGTCCGCGAGTCGCGGCGGCGGCTGGCCGACGGGCGGGCACTGGGCATCTTCCCAGAGGGCCGGATCGAGAAGCACGACGCCAAGCTCATGCCGCTGCAGCCGGGCGCGGCGGCGCTGGCGGCCAAGGCGGGCGTGCCGATCTTGCCTGTCTGGATCGATGGCACCATGCGGCCCGCCCCCGGCACCGACGCCAAGCCGCTCGCGGCGTACCTGAAAAGCTCCACCGCCGCCCTCGCCTTTGGCAAGTTGCTCACCCCCGACGAGTATCACGGCGATGCCGCCACGGCCACCGAGCTGATGCTGGGCGAACTGCACCGCCTACGCCGCCTCACACGAGGCGGCTGAGGCGTTGTGGAACGGGCGGCAAAATTTTACCCGATCAAGGTGATGAACTCGCCCCCGCCCCGACGATGTATAGGGTGTCCTGCATGAGGGACAAGCAAACCGGCCGCCGGGGCCACGAGGAGACATCGATTATCGGTCGCTGACGCAAAACAAATTGACGTTGAACTTTCCGTTCATGCGGCAGTATGATAAGACAGGCAAGCTGGACCGATTAGGCCAGCAGCAGCCGTCAAGGCCCGACGGCGGGCCCAGGCGGAGAACACGGATTGGCCGCTCGGCGGCGACACGGCGCATTTTCTCCCCTCCGGAAGACACCGACCCTCACGGGCGGTGTCTTCTTTTTCATGCGCCATTGTTGTCGGTGATCAACGGCAGCTTGTCAAGGTGCATCACCAGGATCACGCTGAGGCGGCGTCGGTGGGCGTGAGGTAGATGAGCCAAAGGTTACGCAGGTAGATGAAGAAGCCGGTGCTTTGCCCGAGGACGCCGACGATGTCGACCCGCCAGATGAAGTAGCTTAGCAGCAGCGTCGCCCCGCCCAGGCTCATCCACCAGAACGCCGGCGGCACCACGCTGCGGCGGCTCTTCTCGCTCACCAGCCACTGCACGACCATCCGCCCGGTGAACATCACCTGCCCGAGCAGCCCCAGCCCGACCCAGATCACCCCGCCGACGCTGGTGATGTTCAGCCCTCGCTGCCACCAACTGCGGGCGGTGCGGCCGTCGTTCGCTCGATCCAGCGCGGTTGCGAATGCCTCGGAATCCAGCGCCGTGCCGTCACGGAACACGAACGTCGGCGACCCGTCCGCCGCCCGCTCGATCTGCACGTCCGCCAACCGATCCGACAACTGAAACGGCACCGCCCCCACAAGCAACAACGGCAGGAGCAACAGCAGGCAGCGCGACATCGAGGGGCAGGGTAGGTGCCATCGCGTCCGCAACCGATCGTGCAGGAAGAAGCCGCGGGGCGAGCGTAGCGATCATCCCTCGGCTTCTTGCGCTGCCGGGAGCACAAACTCATCGCCCACTTGCCGGATGACCACGCGCGGCGCATCACCGCCCGCGGCGGCGAGCAGCCGTTGCAGCGGCTCGTGGTTCGGCTCGCGGCTGAGGCGGAAGGTGCTGTGGTGGTACGCCGCAACATGTCGGCAGCCGGCGTCGTTGGCCATCCGCCACGCCTGCTCCGGGTTGGCGTGGGCGGCGATGTACGGGTCGTAAGCACCGATTCCCCACGTGCCCAGGTCGTAAGGGCCGGTGCCGTCGAGGTGGTGCATGTCGGCCGTGTCGCCGGTGTGCAACACGCGTCGGCCGGCCGCCTCCAGGACGTAGCCGACGTAGCCGCGCCAGTCGTCGTAGATCACCCGCGGCCCCCAGTGCTTCACCGGCACCGCGGTGATGCCCAAGCCGTCGATCTTCGTTGATTCGTCCGGCCGCAGCTCGGTCACCGCGGTGAACCCGAAATCGGCGACGAGGTCACTTGTGCCGTGGGCGCACACGATGCGGGCCGTCTTCGGCAGCCGGTGGAGCGTCGGGCGGTCGAGGTGGTCGAAGTGGGCGTGCGTCAGCAGGATCAAATCGATCCCCGGCAACCCGCCTGTCGGCAGCATCCCGCCGCTGAACAGGCCGAGGTCGATGCCGACGCGGCGGCTCCAGACAGGGTCGGTGAGGATCGCGAGGCCACCGAGGCGGTAGAGCATGGTCGCGTGCCCGACCCAGAAGGCGGACAACGCCGCGAGGTGTTCGCCCGGACCTCCGCCGCGTGGCGGCGGGGCTGATCCTGCGGTGGGCGTTGCAACGGGCTCAGCCCCGCCGCCACGCGGCGGAGGTCCGGATGGTTGCCTCACCGCCCGCTCCAACTCCCGCAGCCCCCCATCCAACGGTCGCCACCGCCCGCGTCCCCGCCCCAGGCGATCCGCCAGCCGCAGCGCCCACTGCTGCCGCTTGAGCCGGTCGACCGTCGCCCGCCAGGCTTCGGTCTCAGGCGAAGCCTCAAGCATCGATCTCGACCCCGACCGGCAGATGGTCGCTGGCGTACCGGGCGAGCCGATCCGCCTCGATCCACGCCGCCCGCGGCTGCGTGCCCCAGACGAACGTGTAATCGACCCGCAGCCCGGCATGAATGGCATCCAAGGTGCCACCATCGGCCCCCGGGTGCAGCGCGGCGAAGGCGTCGACATACCCCGCCTCGGCCATCGCCCCGACAACGGCGGTCGGCATCTGGTTCTCGTTCTCGCGGTACGCCGCCAAATCCTGCGGCCGCAGCCGATCCTCGTGGATCACCTGCCCCAATGCCACGCTGTTGAAGTCGCCGACGACCAGGTGTGGCCGCCCGGCCGCCCGGTGCCGCTCGGTTGCCGCCAGCACCGTTCGCACCTCCCCCAGCCGCCGCTGTTCATCGGCGAACCGCCGGTGCGGCAGCAAATGCACCACAAACACCGGCACCTCCCCCGCCGCCGTCTCCACCACCACCTCCAGACACGCCCGCGGCCCCCCGTCCCGATGTGCATGGTTCACCGACGCCAACACCGGCAACCGCGTCAACACCGCCACCGATCGCCGCGGCCCCTCGCCCGGCACCACCTGCATCCCCAACCGCCGCGCGATCCGCCCGGTCACCTCCGCCCGCTCCGCCTCCACAAGCGCCACCACATCCGCCCGCTGCCCCACCAACACCTCCGCAATCGGATCCGCCCGCCCCTGCCCCCCGTCGAGGATGTTGTAACTCGCAACCCGCATCGGCGAGCAGCGTAGGAGGGTGGTCAGGCCCGACGGATCACACCTGCACCTCGGCCCAGCGGCCGCGCCAAAAGTGCCAGGCCATCAGGCCGCCGCGGAGCCAGAGTTCGAGGGCCAGGACCGCCCAGACGGCCGAGAGGCCCCAGCCGAAGTGGTGGACCGCCAGCACGACGCCGGGGACGCGGACGCCAAAGTTGCTGATGACGTTGCGGACCAGCACGGCCCGCGTATCGCCGGCGCCGCGCAACGCGCCGGCGAACACGAGGTACGCGGCGAAGCCGATCTGCGAGAACGCGCAGACCCACAGCGCCGAGGCCGTGGCCTCCGTGATCGCCGGCACCTCGGTCAGCCAGCCGGCCCAAAAATACGGCACGGTCAGGAAGCTCACGCCCAGGCTCGACATGATGCCCGCCGCCAGCAAAAACGCCAGCCCCGCAGCCCGCCGCGCCTCGGCGACGTCGCCCCGGCCCAGCGCCTGCCCGACCATCGTCTGCCCCGCCACGGCCACGGCGAAGCCGAGCATGAAGCTGAAGCTCTCGAGCCGGATCGTTGCATTGTGCGCCGCCGCACCAACGTCGCCGAGGGCGTTGACGAAGTAGAGGACCACAAAGTTCGCTCCCCAGTGCAACCCGCTGTCGAGGCCGCTCGGGGCGCCGACGTTCACGATCCGCCGAATCATCCCGCCCCGCGGCCACAGCCGCCCCCACGCCAGCTTCAGCCCGCTGCGGCCCAGGAACAACACGCCCACCGCGATCAACCCGCCCACGCCGTAGGCAATTGCCGTCCCGATCGCCAGCCCCGCAAAGCCCATCTCCGGCAAGCCGAACCAGCCACGGACCAGCGTGAACGACAGTACCGCGTTGAGCAAGTCGACCGCCCCCATCGCCAGCGCCGGGGTGATGGTGTCGCCCGCCCCGCGCAGCGCCGCGTTGGCCGCGATGAGCACGACCACCGCCGGCACGCCAAAGCCGAGGATGCGCAAGTACTCGCCCACCAACCGCGTCGGCTCCGCATCGAGGTTGAACATTGGCGCCAGCCACGGCCCCGCCCCCGCCAGCAACGCCCCAAATGCCAGCCCCATCGCCGCCCCCAACAGCACGGCCTGCCCGGCACACGCGTTCGCCTCCCGCCGCCGCCGCGCCCCGATGGCCCGCGCCACAATGGCCGTCGCCCCGGTCCCCACCGCCCCGCCGATCATCGACAAAAGCCACAGCAGGTACGTCACGCTCCCCACCGCCGCCGCAGCCGCCGCCGTATCGGCGGGCCGGTCAGGGTAAAGATTGTTTGCCAAGTACGTGTCGGTCACGCCGACAACAATGTGCAGCGCATTCTCCAGCAGAATCGGCCCGGCGAGAAACAGCAACCGCCCCACCAACGGCCGCGATGGGGCATGACCCGAGAGAAGCACCCCCCATGCTACGGCAGCAGCCAAATGCGTCGCGGCAACGCCGACCAACCAGACCTCCGCCGCAAAGCAACGGGCCACACCGGCAGCGGAAGCCGCCCAACGCCCAGACACAGCATCGACGTGATGAAAGCGGCCATGGGCATGCCTGTATGGGTGGTTGGCCTTGAAGGTGCCGGGCAGCCGCGCTCGGTCTCCGGCCAGCCGGCGGCGCCACCAGTGTGTGCCGTGGTCCACAATGGCAAGCCCCACCCAATGGCCCGACCCGCGTCCGATCCTGCTCGCTGGCGGACGCACGCTCCGCCACCGCCTGCTTCGGAGAAGTCGCGTGGGGCGCAGCGCGTGGCTGTCGTAAGCGGCGCTGTTGGCCCGCCAATCGTCGACAGCACCTCAACGTGGCCGGCTCGTCGCAGTAAATCACGTGGTGCAAATGGTGCGACGTGCGGGCAAACACCTGCCGCACCACGGCATCATCCACCGCGTCGCCGCAGTCCCCCTCGTGCCGAACCAGCACCATCGTCCCGGCCGCAACACGACTCTTGGCAACACCAGCCGTTCAAGTAAAACTGGCAGATCGAACATGCAGTGCCACAGCAGGTTTTCCTTCAGAATCAACCAATTTTGTAATCAAATCTCGCAGCATGCGAGGGTCGATGAACGAAACTATTCCGGACGTCGAAACAGTAGGATTTGAACCCAACAGGGCAACTACCAACTCTGTCCAATCTGACTCCCAAAACGGGGATAGCCTACTGATTACACAACTCCTGTTGCGCCGAAGCTCTTCTATCGACCAGCCAAAGGTCCGAGGCACAGATGAACCAGAAAGATCCTCTGCAAACGCCCGAAATGTTGCACCAGCCAACGACGTCGCGAAGACATTGGCTACATCTTCATCAGCAAATACTTCGTAGATGTAATTGAACGATTGATCATGGATCCAACATAAGCCAGAACCCGACGATTCTGTTGCGATAAAGATCAAGTTCTCTTCAAAGTTCTCGAAGAGTGTGCGGCTTCCAACTCGCTCGGGTGGCTCCCACCTAAACTGCGAGAGCAGCATCGACCCGCACTCTTCGCCTCCCAATGCCCCGGTTGCCCAAACCTGCCGATATTCGGTCATTTTGCTGTGCATTTTAGATGATGTTAAAAATGCGGATCGAAGGTTCTTACAAAGGTCAGCGAAGCATGCTTCGACGCATTCAAATTCTCACCTGGCACGAGATCCAACTCTCGGAGTATACAAGTTTCCACCCTGATTTTCCTGACTCCGGATACCTTGCCCGCTGCATGCGGCTAAAACATACCGTGACCCGCTGCGCTTTAGCGACAGTCGCGTGCTCAAGATTTGACGACGCTTGAGCAGGATTGTCTTTTTGCATGTGCCTGCGCCGGTCTTTACGAAGCCATGCAGCTTGCAAAAGCTCATGTCCTTCTAAGCCATCTCCACAATTTTATGGTGTGCTGCAGTCTACGTTCCTGCGTACCTCCGCATATTGTACCGCTGCGCACGCATCGCGCGTGCAGAATCACGCCTTCTCGCCTGTGCCATCGGCGACGGAGTACGTGCGGCCGCCGGCGTCCACGTTGTGGGGCACGCCGAGTTCAGGCGGTGCCGCAGGTCGACTACGGCCGACAGTCACATCTTGTTGCCGAACCCGCTCTGGAAGATCCGCCGGGCGTGGCGGCCGGGGAGCGTGCAGAGGCCGTCGGCGGGCGTGGGGCTGGACGTTCAAACGGTTTCGGCCGGAGCATGCCACATGCCCCCGAGCCCGTCTCGCCGGCAGGACTCCTGCTGCCGTTCGTGTGCGAGACCGTTGCTTTCGCTGAAGCAGCTCAACTCAACATGCCGAGCCACGGGAAGCCATCGCGGCAAAGGGCTGTCCGGCATGCACTCACTGAATAACCTGGAAAAGATACGATGAACACTCCACGAAGGGTCGTCGACAGCTCACCTCAACCACAGGACGAAGTAGCGGCTGCGGCTCCGCCCAGAGGTGAAGGCGACCTTCCACCGCCCCAACCTCAGGATCAACAGGAGTCAAAGCAACCATAAGGACCCAAGCCGACCGCAGACGGCAATGCCAGGCGGCGCCCGAGCCTTTTCAACCGCCAAACCCCGCCACAGGGCAACAACCGCGACAAGTCGGCACACGCCACTGCTGTGCACCCCTGGACACTTCTCTCAGGTGTCTCTGGCCCGACGAAAGCCAAGACAAGACCGCCCCTACGGCATCGTAAAGGCGGTCTTATATGGAGGCGGGGGGAATCGAACCCCCGTCCCGAGAAGGCGCCAATGGCGGCCTCTACATGCTTAGTTGGTGGTTTGGTCTCGATCGCCGCCCGGCCACCAACAGTCTGGCAGGCGATCCAGCCGCTGAATCTCGCCCCTAGCGACGCGGCGGGCGCCCGGGGCCAGTCCGCGGATTTTTGCCCCGATTGGTCGCGGACCTCCCGACCGGGGCATGGCGGCCAATTTAGGCTGCCAGGGCCATCGGAGCCGCTTCGTTGCCGAAGCCGATCCGACCTGCGACGTTGTTGTCGGCAGTTAAGGGTTTGCCCACTTTTTTAACGAGGCCTAGTGGACGTCCTCGGCATGCCACCGCCACCGCTGCCGTCCGGTCGAAGCCGGTCGCCCCCGGTGGTGGGGAATGGTAGGTGGGTTGGCTGCGGGTGGCAAGTGATGAGTGATGAGTTGCGGAGTGATGAGTGACAAAAAGCCCATAGGTTCGAAACTCATCAGTCATCAACTTATCGCTCATCAACTTCCACCCACCGCCTGCCTCACATCGTGATCGAACAGTTGCCGCCACTCCAGGTGCTGCAGTTGGCGGGCGAGGCGGGTGGTCGGCTCGTCGCCGGTTTCGTGGGCCTCCTCGGCGAGGTCGACGAGGGCGGCGGGGTTCCAGCCGTTCATCGTCAAACGGAGCAGCTTCGTGTCGGCCGGGTGGTTCTGGATCAGCGGGTCGGCGTGGGCGGCGATGATTGGGCCGATCGGGTGGTCCCCGGCCTGGCGGAACCAGTACTTGGCGTTGCTGAAGTCGCCCTCGCGGCGGTGCATCACCCCGTGCCAGTAGCTGCCGCTGGGCGTGTCGAGGCTTTGGCTGATCGTGTGGCTGTCGTCGAGGAAGTCATGCCAAAGCCACAAAGCGGCCAGGGCGGCGGCCGCGGCGTTGGGGTCGGCGGGGAACGTGTTCGTGAGCGTGTGCGGGTCGAGCGTCGCCAACAGCTCGCGGGCCTCGCTCGGACCGGGCTTGGTGGGCACCAGTTCCTGATAGGCGGTGGCCGTGTCGAGCCGCAGGGCATCGCGGGCGGCGTCGGCGAGGTGTGGCGTTTGCAGGTCCAGATCGTCGGGCATCGCCAACCAGCGTAAGCTCGACCGCATGACGAGGACGACGTTCATTCTGGCGGCGGTGTTGATGGTCCTGCTCTCGGGCTGCCGGGGGCGGGCGGAACTGCTGCCCAACAGCAACCCGGCGCTGCGAAAAAGCGCCACCGAGTTCGCCGCCGACGCGGCCAAGCGGACGTTCCCCGAAGGCGTGCCGCAGGGCCGGGTGGCCGATGCGCGGGCGGAGATTGATTACACGTTCGACCAGGTGAATTTGATCAACTTCAGCGGCCGGGACTGGGCCGACGTGGAGGTGTGGGCGAATCGAACGTACGTCGTGCACCTGCCGGTGCTGGCCGATCGGGACTTGCAGAACCTGGGCTTCCGCATGTTCTACAACGATGCCGGTGAGCACTTCCCGCCGACGCGGACGCCGATCGAGGAGCTGCACGTGGTGGTCGACGGCGAGCTGCTGGCGGTGCCCAGCGGCATCGCGGATTGACGGACCGAGGCGGCCTCGCACCGTTCGGGTGCGGCTATCGCTGCCGCGATCGACGCATCATTTGCCCTGAGTCGGGAGCCGATGCGTTGGTCAACGTTCTCCTGAGGCACAGCCGTGCGAAGCCGTTCTAGCCCGCTTTTTTGCGGGCGGGTTTGCGGAGGGCGTGCTTGTCGGACGACTGGGACTCGGCACGCAGGGCCGTGTAGAGGGGCCAGTGATCGTCGGCTTTGAGGTGGGCTTCGAGCTGTTTCTGGGCCGCGGCGGGGTCGGCGTCGGCGGGGACGGCGGCGGCGTCTATGAGGACGCTCAGGGTCTGCTCGTCGATCGGCAGGGCCGCGCTGCTGGTGGCGTGGAGCATGACGTAAGCCTCGACGAAAGGCGTCATGCCGGGCAGGTCGCGGAGGTACTGGCGCTGGTCCTTCTTGCCCAGCGTCTGCCACTGCTCCATGACGAAGCCGGCCTCGCGCTGGAAGACGCCGTGGAGGACGTGGTGCAGCCGCTCGGCCCGCTCGGCGGCGGCGGGGTAGGTTCGGCCCAGCAGGTCCTGGATCTCCAGCTCGCCGGCGACCCGCAGCTCGTTGAAGTCGACGAACTCGGCGTCGAACGTGGCCAGGGCGGCGGCGACCTTCTCGTCGGGGCAGTTGGCCGCGAGGATGCCCGCGACAAGCGCGCGGCGGGGGTCGATGGCCGACGGGCGGCTTGGGGCCGGGTGGCTTGTGAGCAGCTTTTTCTGGAGCTTCTCGAGCGGGCCGGCGGCGGCGTTGTTGGTGGGCTGGCTCATCCGGCGGTGGCTTGGTCGTCGTCGGGTGTTTCGGGTTCCGGCGTCTCGGGCTGTTCTTCCTTGGCCTCGCGCTCCTGCTCGCTGCGGCGGATCAGATCGAGGACGGCCAGCTCCTTGTCGAGCTGTTCGTCGATGTGGAAGCGTAGCTGCGGGACGATGCGGGTCGAGAGGGCCTTACCCAGGGCGCCGCGGAACAGGCTGGCGGCCCCGCGGATGGCGTGCAGGGCGGCCGACTGCTTGCCGGGTGTGCCCATAAAGCTCATGTAGACGTCGGCGACGGCGAGATCGGGGGCAACGCGGACGCGGGTGACGCTGGGCAGTGTGCCGTCGAGGCGGGGGTCTTCCAGGCCGCGCATGAGCTCCTGGCCCACCTCCTGGCGGATCACGCTGGCAACACGTTCGAGTCGGCGTCGGTCGGCCATGGGTGGGTATCGGTATCTATCGGTGCAGGAACTCGGTGGCGGTATCGTCGAGGACGGCTTCGGGGTGGTTGTTGGCGAAGTTGACCACCTGTTGCAGCTGGCCCTCGAGGTAGGTGCGGTCGGGGCCGACGGTGGTGACGCCGATAGTGGCGCGGGTCCATATTTCGTGGTCGTCGACCTCGGCGGCGCTGACGTTGAAGCGGTGCTTGAGCTTCTCCTTAAGCCCCCGGACGGCCCGCCGCTTGTCCTTGAGGGAGGCGGCGTGCGGGATCGAGAGGTGGAGGGTGAGGATGCCGATCACCATGGGCGGAAGTGATGAGTGATGAGTTGAGGAGTGACGAGTTGAGGAGTCGGGAATTGATCACTCCGCAACTCATCACTCATCACTTCCGGCCTAGTCGATCGTCCGCGCGACCTCCTCTTTCACGTAGCACTCCAGCTTGTCGCCGAGCTTGAGGTCGTCGTAGCCGTTGAGCTTGATGCCGCATTCGAGGCCTTGCTTGACCTCGCGGACGTCGTCCTTGATGCGGCGGAGCGACTCCATCGTCAGGCCGTCGGTCACGGCCCGGCCGTCGCGGAGCAGGCGGACCTGGTTGGCCCGGCCGACCACGCCATCGGTGACGAAGCAGCCGGCGATGGTGCCCAGACGGCTGATCTTGAACAGATCGCGGACCTCGGCGGTGCCCTTGTAGACCTCCTTGATGTCCGGGGCGAGCATGCCGCTCATGGCCATCTTCAAGTCGTCGAAGATCTCGTAGATCACCTGGTAGCCGCGAACCTCGACGCCCCGCTGCTCGGCCAGGGCGCGGGCCTTCTCGTCGATGCCGACATGGAAGCCGATGACCACGGCCTCCGAGGCGTTCGCGAGCTCGATGTCGCTCTCGCTGATCGCCCCGACGGCGCTGTGGAGAACCTTGACGCGGACCTCGTCGGTGTTGAGGTCGGGCAGGGTGGCGATGAGCGTCTCGACGCTGCCGGCGACGTCGCCCTTGACGATGAGGTTGATGGTGGCCGTGTCCCGCAGGGCCATGCGGCCCATGATGGCCTCCAGCGACACCTGGTTCTGGCTGGCCAGATCCTTGCGGCGGAAGATTTCCTCACGGTCCTCGGCGATCTGGCGGGCCTGCTCGATGTTCTCGACGCGGTAGAGCTTGTCGCCGGCCTCGGGCGGGGAGTCGAGGCCGCCGATGACGACGGGCATGCTCGGGCCGGCCTCGCGGATCGTCTTGTTGTTGCTGTCGCGCAGCGCCCGGATCTTGCCGTGGCTGCGGCCGACGACCACCGGGTCGCCGACCTTCAGCGTGCCCTGCTGGACCAGCACGGTCGCCACGGCACCGAGGCCGCTCTTGACCTCGGCCTCGATGACCACGCCCATCGCCGGGGCCTTGGGGTCGGCCTTCAACTCCATCAGCTCGGCCTGGAGGTCGAGGGTTTCGAGCAAATCTTCGATGCCTTGGCCGGTTTGGGCGCTGGTGCGGACGACCTCGGTGTCGCCGCCCCACTCGGCCGGGTTCAGCTCGTTGGCCGCAAGCTGCCCGAGAACCATGTCGGGGTTGGCGTCGGGCAGATCGATTTTGTTCATCGACACGACAATCGGCTTGTCGGCCGCCTTGGCGTGGTTGATGCTTTCGACCGTCTGCGGCTGCGTGCCTTGGGCCGAGTCGACCACGAGCACGACGATGTCCGTCATGTCGGCACCGCGGGCACGCATGGCGGTGAAGGCTTGGTGGCCGGGGGTGTCGATGAAGGTGATTTCCTTCTTCTTGCCCTCGCGCTCGACGAAGACGCTGAACGCGCCGGTGTGCTGCGTGATGCCGCCGGCCTCACCGGCCTGAACGCGGGCGTTGCGGATCTTGTCGAGCAAACTGGTTTTGCCGTGGTCGACGTGGCCGAGGATGGTGACCACCGGCGGGCGGACGGTTTTGGCGTCGTCGCCGGCGTCGTAGGCTTCGATTCTTTCGAGGAGTTGTTCCTCGGCCGATTTTTGCTCGGTGATCTGCAGTTCGACGCCGAACTCCAGGGCGATCATCTCGGCCGTCTCGTTGTCGAGGCCGGCGTTGATGTTGGTCATCTGCCCCTGCCGCATGAGCAGGCGGAGGATCTGGTTGGCGCGAATGCCGGTGGCGGCGCTGAAGCTCTTGACGGTGATCGGCTCTTCGATCTCGATCGGGCCGCCGGCGCCGCCCTGCTCCATGCGTAAACCGCGGCCGCGGTTGGCGGCTTTGTTGACGCGGTGACTGAAGCCGCTGCGGGCGGCGGTGGCGCTGGCCAGGGCGTCGCGGCGGGCGATCTGGTCGGCCTCGGTGAACTCCCGCAGCTTCTCCATCGCGTCGTTGCGGGCGCTGCGGCCGCCGGAGCGACGGGCGGAGAGGCCGGCCCGGCCCTTTTTGTCGCCGGGGCCGCCGG
>CAYLSV010000013.1:24636-58419 GCA_964386435.1 uncultured Tepidisphaerales bacterium | reverse complement strand
TCTCTGCGTCTCTGCGTCTCTGCGTCTCTGCGTCTCTGCGTCTCTGCGTCTCTGCGTCTCTGCCTCTCTGCGTCTCTGCGTCTTCAACTCGGGAGTCCCGCGTCGGCCGCTTCGACGGCGCGTAGCAGGGCCTCGGCCTTGTGGCGGCACTCTTCGTACTCCGCAGCCGGGTCGCTGTCGGCGACGACGCCGGCGCCGGCCTGGACGTCGTAGCAGTCGCCGTGGTGGACAATGGTCCGCAGGGCAATGCAGGTGTCGAGGTTGCCGGCGTGGTCGGCGTAGCCGACGGCCCCGCCGTAGGGGCCGCGCTTGGTCGGCTCGAACTCGTCGATGATCTGCATCGCGCGGATCTTGGGCGCCCCGCTGACCGTGCCGACCGGCAGGCTGACCCGCAGGGCGTCGAGGGCGCTCATCTCGGGCTTCAGCCGGCCGATGACGTCGCTGGAAAGGTGCATCACGTGGCTGTACCGCTCGACGCTCATCGTCTCGGCCAGCGTCACCGACCCGGGCGTGGCGACGCGGCCGACGTCGTTGCGGTGCAAATCGACGAGCATCACGTGCTCGGCCACATCCTTCGGATCGGCCCGCAGCTCGGCCTCGAGCGCGGCGTCCTCGGTTGGCGTCCGGCCTCGGCGGCGGGTGCCGGCCAGCGGGCGGCTCTCAACCAGCTTGCCGCCGCCCGTCGGGTCGTCGCGGACCTGGCAGAGAATCTCCGGGCTGCTGCCGATGAGCGTGCACCGGGGCGTTTTCAGGAAAAACATGTACGGCGACGGGTTGATCGCCCGCAGCGCCCGGTACACGTCCAGCGGCTCAGCGCCCGACCGCACCCGCAGCCGCATGCTCGGCACGAACTGGAAGATGTCGCCCGCCGCGATGTACTCCTTGCCGCGAGCGACGGCCGCCTCGTAGCTGGCGCGATCGTGGTTGGCCTCGACTTCCAGCGAAAGCTCGCTCGGGATCTGCACGCCGCCCAGCCGCAGCGGCACTGGGCGGTCAAGGCGGCGGACGATCTCGTCGGTCTGCCCGCACGCCGTCTCGTACGCCCGCTTCACGTCGATGGCCGATGCCTTCGCCGGCACCTTGGCGTTGGCGATCACGGTCAGCGTCTTGTCGACGTTGTCGAAGACGACCAGCCGGTCGTAGAAGCCGAAGTGGACGTCGGGCAGACCACGGTCGTCGCTCGGCGTCGAGTTGCCGAGCTTGCCCGGCTCGTAGTACCGCATCAGGTCGTAGCCGGCGTAGCCGACAACGCCGCCGGTGAAGCTCGGCAGCGCCGCGTCGCGCCAAGTCCGTAAACTCCCCAGCTTTTCAGAAAGCTCCGCCAGCGGGTCGGTGGTCGCCTCGCCCGGCTCGTAGGTGCCGATCGGGTCGAACGCGATGAAGCTGTGCCGCCCCACCCGCTCGCCGCCGACGACGCTTTCGAGCAAAAACGCCTGCGGCCCGTCGCCGAGCAAGGCGAACGCCCCGACCGGCGTGAGCCGATCCGACAGCAACCGCCGGTGGATCGGGATCCGGCCGAACCCCTCGCCGGCGAGCTTGGCGAACGTCTCGAAGTCGGGGGCGTGCCGGGTCATGGCGGGGGAGATTAGGTCGCCCCGAGCAGCGGCCGCATGTCGGCGAGCATCACGTGCCGCTGGCCATTGATCACCGAATTGAAGGTGACGAACTGCCAAGTGCGGTCCCAGCACGGGTGGGGGTCGATGCGCAGCGTCGGCTCGTCGACGATCGGCTGATTGGCAGCGCGGGCGACGTGCCGTTCCTCGCCAGTGTGGAGGTCGAGCCACCGCAGCGGCGTGGTGCCCGTGACGGGGTCGGCCCACTGCTCGCGCCAGTAGCAGTCGGACAGCAGATGTCGGCCGTCCGGGTGGAGCGTCGGGTGGCCGCCGCCTTGGACGCCGGGCAGCATGATTTGCACGTCGTCGCGATCCACTGACGTGCGGACAAACCGCATCGCCTTCGGGTCAATTGGATCAACGTCGCGTAGGTTGGCGGTGAGCGATTGGCCGTCGGGGGCGAAGTTGACATGGTGGCCGCCGTGCTTCCAGCGGTCGGGCCCGAGCACCAGCGCCAGCTCCGAGCCGTCGAGCCGACTCGTGAACACGGCGAAGTTCAGGCCCGACTGCTTGTCCCGGATCGCATCCATGCCCGCGTGACCGGCCGGCAGGTAGCGGAGCGTGAACAGCAGGCAATCGTTCGTCGGGGCAATTTTGCAGTGGAACGCGTAGATCCGCCAATCGTCAGGTTGCTCGATGCCAAGCTCACCGCCGAACTCGTCGACGACGTTGGCGAGGCTGTGGAGCAGCTGCTTTTCGCCGCTGTCAGTTTCCGTCAGCCACACACCGTCATCGACCGGCGCCCCGATCCGCGGTTGGCAGTGTTCATCCGGCACCACGATGC
The DNA here is from genome assembly GCA_964386435.1 of uncultured Tepidisphaerales bacterium. GTDB lineage: Bacteria > Planctomycetota > Phycisphaerae > Tepidisphaerales > Tepidisphaeraceae > CAYLSV01. Next base: position 56,022 of record CAYLSV010000013.1, on the reverse strand, counting down.
CGTACCCGCGTTGCGTGCGGCACATCAAGCGAGGGTTCGTGCCAACCACGGACCGGCCGTCGGGCGAGGCGTGATAGATCGGTGCGTCGAGCCGGCGCCGCTCGCCCTTGGGCCAGTCGAGCACCACGGTCTGGGGCGTCCACGGCGCCTCGTCCACGTCGGCGAACAGCAGCGTGCGGTCGTCGCCGCCCCAGTTGAGGTTCGCCCCGAGTTGCGGCTCCCACCCGGCTGTCGTCGCCACCACCCGCGTCGCGGCCGGCCCTTCGTGCAAATCGACGATCACGATCTCCCCCCGCTCGCCCGGCCGCGGCAGCCGATCCTCGAACGGCAGGCGGAAGCACGCCAAATACCGGCCGCCCGGGCTGATCGCCGGCGTGTCGAAGAACCGCACGATGCACCCGCCCAGGTCCGGCGTCAGGTCACGAACCGTCACGTCGCCGGAAAGTTCGGGCCGAGTCGGGAAGGCGTCGTGGATCATCGGGTCATTGTTGGCCGGTGATCAGGCACCGTAAGCTCGGCCGTGCTGCTGACGCTGTCCACCACGCACCAACCGGCCACCGACCTCGGCTTCCTGCTGCACAAGAACCCGGCTCGCCCGCAGAAAAAGGCGCTGCCGTTCGGCGACGTGCACGTGTTCTACCCGAAGGCCGACGACGCCGAATGCGTTGCCGTGCTCATGCTCGACGTCGATCCGATCAATTTGGTCCGCGGGCGGCCGGGGAAGCAGGTATCGGCGTTCGCGCTCGGGCAGTACGTGAACGATCGGCCGTATGCGGCCGGGTCGTTCCTGTCGGTCGCCATCGCGCAGGTCTACGGCAGCGCACTGGGCGGGCGGAGCAACGAGCGGCCGGCGTTGGTCGACCAACCGATCCCGCTGGCGGCGACGGTGCACGGTTTGCCGTGCCGGGGCGGCGAGGGGTTTTTGCGCGAGTTGTTCGAGCCGTTGGGTTACGACGTGACGGCCCAGCGGTTGCCGTTGGACGAGAATTTCTCGGAGTGGGGCGAAGGGCGGTACTTCAACGTCACGCTCACGGCGACGACGAAGCTGGCCGATTTGCTCGGGCATTTGTACGTGCTCATCCCGGTGCTCGACGACCAGAAGCATTACTACGTCGGCCAGGACGAGCTGGAAAAACTCCTGCACCGCGGCGAGGGCTGGCTCGGCGAGCACCCGCTGCGGGAGGAGATCGCGCGGCGTTACCTGAACCGCCGCGGCTCGCTGGTGCGGCAGGCGCTCGAACGGCTCATTGCCGACGAGCCGGTGGCCGATGACGAGCCGGCCCAACTCGCCGCCGAGGAGGCCGTCGAAACGGCGGCGGCCGGCGGGCTGTCGGTCCACGAGCAACGGCTGCACGCGGTGATCGACACGCTGAAGAACACCGGCAGCCGCCGCGTGCTGGACCTCGGCTGCGGCGAGGGCCGACTGCTGCGGCACTTGCTCGCCGACCGGCAGTTTGAGCGGATCGTTGGCGTCGACGTCTCGCCGCACACGCTGGACGTGGCCGAGCGCCGCCTGAAGTTTGAGCGGCTGCCGGAGGCGAAGCGGGCCCGCATCGATCTCGCCCAAGGCGCCCTCACCTACCGCGACAAACGGCTCGAACCCGGCGGCGACCTCGCCGGCCCCGGCGGCTTCGACGCGGCCGTGTTGGTGGAGGTCATCGAGCACCTCGATTTGCCCCGGCTGCCGGCGCTGGGCCGCGTGGTGTTCGGGCACGTCGCGCCGCCGACGGTGGTGGTGACGACGCCCAACGCCGACTACAACGCCGTGCTGCCGACGCTGCCGGCGGGGCAGTTCCGCCACCGCGACCACCGCTTCGAGTGGGGCCGCGAGGCGTTCGGGAAGTGGTGCGACCGCATCGCCGCCGAGTTCGGCTACGCCGTTGACCTCACCGGCGTCGGCCCCGCGGATGAGGCCGCCGGGTCGCTGTCGCAGATGGCCGTGTTCCGAAAGGCGGGCGACTCATGAGCGACCGCAACCTCATCAAAATCCCCCAGCTTTCGCTCATCGTCCTCATCGGCCCCAGCGGCGGCGGCAAGAGTACGTTTGCCAAGCGACACTTCCTGCCGACCGAAATCATCTCGTCCGATGAGTGCCGCGGCCTGATCAGCGACGACCCGAACGACCAAACGGCGACGCCCGACGCGTTCGACGTGCTGCAGTACATCGCCGGCAAACGATTGGCCCGCGGCAAGCTGACTGTGATCGACGCGACCAACGTGCGCCGCGAAGATCGGGCACCGCTGGTCGCCCTCGCCCGCGAGCACAACGTGCTGCCGGTGGCCATCGTGCTGGACACGCCGGAGGAGGTGTGCCGGGCACGCAACGAGAGCCGGCCCGACCGGCAGTTCGGCAACCACGTGGTGCGGAACCACCTCATCGCGCTACGCCGCTCGCTGCGTGGCTTGCAGCGGGAAGGCTTCCGCAACGTCACGGTGCTGAACTCGGTCGAGCAGATCGACGCCGCGACAATCGAGCGGCAGAAGCTGTGGAACGATCGCCGCGATGATGCCGGGCCGTTCGACATCGTCGGCGACATCCACGGCTGCCACGACGAGTTGATCGAGCTGCTGGCAAAGCTCGGCTACGGCCAACAGCTCGGCGGGCCGACTGAGGGGCCGCCGGGGCGGAAGCTGGTGTTTCTGGGGGATTTGACGGATCGCGGGCCGGAGCCGGTGGCGGTGTTGCGGTTGGTGATGGACGCGGTGAAGAGCGGCATCGCGCTGTGCGTGCCGGGCAACCATGACGTGAAGCTGCTCCGTGCGCTGCGTGGCAAGAAGGTTCAGCGGAACCACGGCCTCGCCGAGACGATGGAAAAGCTGGAGGCCGAACCTGAGAATTTCCGGCAGGAAGTGGCCAAGTTCCTCGATTCGCTCATCAGCCACTACGTCCTCGACGGCGGCAAGCTGGCGGTGGCGCACGCCGGGCTGAAGGAGAAGTACATCGGCCGGGCGAGCGGGCGGGTGCGGGAGTTTTGCCTCTACGGCGAGACGACCGGCGAGGTCGACGAGTTCGGCCTGCCCGAGCGGCTGGACTGGGCCCGCGACTACCGCGGCGAGACGGTTGTCGTCTACGGCCACACGCCCGTGCCGGATGCCGATTGGCCGCTGACGGTGGTGAACCACACGCTGAACCTCGACACCGGTTGCTGCTTCGGCGGCAAGCTCTCGGCCCTGCGGTGGCCGGAGCGGGAGGTGGTCAGCGTGCCGGCGCAGCGACAGTACGCCGAGCCGGCCCGGCCGATCGGGGCGGTGGCGGACGATGTGGTCGAAGGCGATCTGCTCGACCTGGGCGACGTGATCGGCAAGCGGTTCGTCGAGACACGGCTGGGGCCGAAGGTGACGGTGCGGGCGGAGAACGCTGCGGCGGCGCTGGAGGTGATGTCGCGGTTCGCAATTGACCCGCGCTGGCTGGTTTACCTGCCGCCGACGATGTCGCCGCCGGCGACGAGCGCGCGGCCGGACGTGCTGGAGCACCCGGCCGAGGCGTTCGCCTACTTCCGCGGCGAGGGCGTGGAGCAGGTCATTTGCCAGGCGAAGCACATGGGCAGCCGGGCCGTCGCCATCGTCTGCCGCGACGCCGAGGCGGCTGCGGCACGCTTCGGTCTCGACGAGGCAACGGCGCAGAGCGGCGGCATCATCCACACCCGCACCGGCCGGCGGTTTGTGGGCGACGATGTCGAGCGGCCACTGCTGGACCGCCTCCGCGGCGCGATCGAGAAGACCGGGCTTTGGGACGAGCTGGCAACCGACTGGCTCGTGCTCGATTGCGAGCTCATGCCGTGGTCGGCCAAGGCGCAGGACCTGCTGCGGACGCAGTACGCCGCGGTCGGCAGCGTGGCGAAGAACAACCTCGCCGCCGCCGAGGCTTTGCTGCAACAGGCCGTCGAACGCCATGGCGACGCTGCCGGCGACCTCGCCGAGTTGCTCGCCCGCACCGCCGGTGACCGCCGCATGGTCGACGGCTACATCGACGCCTACCGCCGCTACTGCTGGCCGGTCGAGAAGGTCGATGATCTGCGGCTCGCCCCGTTCCACCTGCTCGCCGCCGAGGGGCAAGTCTTCACGGACCGCGACCACGCCTGGCACATGGCCACCTTCGCCCGCCTCGCCGAGCACGACGACGTGCTGATGGCGACCGACCACCGCCGCGTCGATTTGACCCATCCCGACGCCGAAGCCGAGGCGACGGCGTGGTGGGAAAACTACACCGCCAACGGTGGCGAGGGCATGGTGGTCAAGCCGCTCGACTGGATCGTCCGCGGCCGCCGCGGCCTGGTTCAACCGGCGGTCAAAGTGCGTGGCCGCGAGTACTTGCGGATCATTTACGGCCCGACCTACACCGACCACCTCGACCAGCTTCGGCGCCGCGGCCTGGGGGCGAAGCGGTCACTGGCCACCCGCGAGTTCGCCTTGGGCCTGGAAGCATTGCACCGCTTCGTCGACCGCAAACCGCTGCGGCAGGTCCACGAGTGCGTCTTCGGCGTCCTGGCGCTAAAGAGCGAGCCGGTGGACCCACGACTTTGAGGCTCAAAACGCAGCCGCCCCCGGCCATGCCGGGGGCGGTGCGGGAGTGACCCCAACGGGATTCGAACCCGTGTCGCCAGGATGAAAACCTGGTGTCCTGGACCTGACTAGACGATGGGGCCAACCTGGGGCGGCAAGGGTAGGCACCCGTGCCGCCGGTGGCTATTCCTGCTTTGCTTACTCGGCGAGGAGCTGGGGGATCAGCGTCTCGTAATCCTGACGTGCGGTGACGCTGCGGACGACGCCCTGCTTGTCGACGAGGAACATTGTCGGGATCGCCTGGACGCCGAACTTGTCGGCCAGCTCGCCGGGGTTGTCGGGGTTGAAGATTTGCGGCCAGCTCATTTTCGGGTTCTCGGCGAGGAACTGCGTCAGCGGGGCGCTGCCCTGATCAAGGCTGACGCCGATGATCTCGAAGTCGTCGCCCTGGTGCTTGGCGTAGACCTCCGTCATCTTCGGCAGCTCGGCGATGCACGGGCCGCACCAGGTGGCCCAGAAGTCGATGAGCACGACCTTGCCCTTGTAATCGGCGAGGCTGATCGTGCCCTCGCCGGTGGCGTCGGGGCCGGCGAGCTCGATCTCGGTGCCGACAATGCCGTCCATCGCGCCCTGAGCGGCCGACTGGGCCTTGAGTTGCTCGGCGATTGCGCCGGCCATCGGGTTCTGCAGCGAATCGCTGAGAATGGCGGTGAGCTGCTCGGTCTGCTGCGGCGTGTTCGTCGGGAACATGACCAGCTGCGCAACGGCCTGCGTGACGGCCTGGCTCTGCGGGTTGGCTTCGGCGGCTTCGGTGAGCGCGTCGATCTGCGCCCCGCGGGCGGCCTCGTCCTCGGCGGCGATGTAGCGGCCTGTGGTCAGTGACATTTGTGCCGTCTCGGCCGCGGGGCCGGTGCCCTCGGCCTCGGTGGTGAGTCGCTGGACCGTCGGCTCGTCGCCGAAGAGCACGAGCATGGTCTCGAACTCACTGGGGCTGATCTGCCCCGGCGCGATGGCCTGCATCTCAATGGCGAGGCCGCGCATCTTTTCGAGCAGCGGCACCGCTTGGTCCTTCACCGTCGCCCGGCCCTCGGCGGTGAGGACCTTGGACTCGTCGTCCAGCACGGCGCTGAGCTGCTGGCCGGTGGTCTGCAGATCCATGACAATCGCCTGCGGGTTGCGGCCCGCGGGCTGCTCGACTTGGCCCGGCTGGGTGGCGGGGGTGGTCGGGGCGGCGGGGCGGGTCGACTGCATGGCCTGGGCGGTCATGCCGCCGGCGGCCAGTACGCCGACGGCGGCGGCGATGAGGTAGCGGTTTGTGCGGTTCAATCTCATGGGGATTCTCTCGTTCGTGACCGGCAACCATAGCGGCCGCCGAACCTCACGACACCCGAACCCCGGCCGGAGGTTGCGGCAAAGTGGTTGTTCGCCGCCTCACGCCCGCATCAGCGGCCGTGGCGGCAGCAGGCGTTCGAGCACGTTCGTCGCCACGCCGCCAACGAGCAGCAGCGCGATCAGCGGCCCGACGTCCGGGCTGGCAAAGCGTTGCCCGGCAGCCATGGCCACACCCAGCAGCAGCCCGAACGCCAGCCGCGGCCGCGGGGCGACGGGTCGCACGCCGGGCTGGGCGGCGAGGATCAGACCGGTGAACAGGATCGAGCCGCCCAGCAGTTCGTAATGCACCAGCGTCAGCGCCGCCTCCCACCCCAGCAGGTGCGGCCAAGGCCACGCCCCGCCCAGCGGCAGCGCGAGCAGGCCCAGGTATGCCCCGACGCCCGCCCCCAGCGGCACCCGCCAATCGGCCGCCCCCAGCCGCACCAGCAGCAGCCCGGCCAGCACCACGGCCACCGCGCTCGACGCCCCGATCGGCCCGGGACGACCGAGGCCGACCAGATCCTCAAGCGGCGGCATCCGGTCCCGCAACGCCGCCTCGGTGGTGGCCGGCGTGAGCCCGGCAAGGGCGGCGGCGGGTAACTCCTGCGGCAACGCATCGAAGCCGGGCGGGGCACTGCGTTGAACCCACGGCTCGGCCCGCGGCCCCACCGTGGTGCCGACGCCCACGTTCATCACGTCGCCGACGACCACCGTGCTCGGCTGCAGGGCCGCACGTTGCCGAAGCTCGCCGAACTCGGCGACGGTGACAAGCACCACGACTGCCGCCGCCGCCGACACCCGCCCTCGCGTCGGCGGCCCACACAGCCAGATCGCCCCCGGCACGAGCAGCCCGGCCCCGAGTGCCGTCGCCAACCCGGCCTGACTGCCGAAGTCGGCCGGCATCAGCAGCGCCACGAGCAGCCCCGCCCACGCCGTCGCCAGCCAGCCGACTTGTGCCCCGCGTCGCCCCAGCCGTCGCCAGCAGAGTGCCCCGAGCCCGGCCCCGGCACCCACCAGCGTGAGGACCACGATCGACCGCCAACCAAACACCACCACCCCGGCCGCCAAAGGCACCGCGAGCACGGCCAAATGCCCGAGCACGAACCGCTGCTGAGGATCAGGTCGCCACCACGTCACGCGAGGTTCACCATAGCGATAACCTTGGGCATGCCGTTGCCCGTGACCGTTGTGGACGCCTTCGCCGCCGGCCCGTTCACCGGCAACCCGGCGGCCGTCGTGGTGACGGATGGACCGCTGCCCGAGCGGCTCATGCAGCAAATCGCGCTGGAGATGAACCACGCCGAGACGGCGTTCGTCGTGCCGCGGCCGGCGGCGGGGCGGTTCGACCTCCGCTGGTTCACGCCGACGACGGAGGTGAAGCTCTGCGGCCACGCCACGCTCGCCGCGGCGTTCGTGTTGGACAAGCCCGACGAAATCACCTTCCACACCCGCAGCGGCGAGCTGCACGCCCAGCGGCAGGGAGCGGCGGTGACGCTCGACTTCCCCCGCATCGACGCGACGCCCACGACGCCGCCCGACATCGGCGTGCCCGGCAATGCGCACGAAGCCGGCGAGGATTTACTCGTCGAGGTGGCCGACGTGCCGACGCTCGACGCGTTACGGCCCGACCTGCGCCGCCTCGCCGCGTTGCCGCACCGCGGCCTGATCGCCACGTGCCGCGGCACCGACGGCTTCGACGTCGCCAGCCGCTTCTTCGCCCCCGCCGCGGGCGTCGACGAAGACCCGGCCACCGGCAGCGCCCACTGCGCACTCGCCCCGTTCTGGTCGGCTCGTTTGAACCGGGAGAAGTTGCAGTGCCAGCAACGCAGCCGCCGCGTGGGCGTCATCGAAACCGAACTGGTTGGTCACCGCGTGAAGCTGACCGGGCAGGCGGTGGTGACGCTGCGGGGCGAGCTGCTTATCTGAAAGCGTGCAACGCTTTCAATCGACCCGTCAGCCGTCCCGCACCTGGCGGATCGCGTCGAGCAACGGCAGGTCGCTGGGGCAGATCTTGTCGCAAAGGCCGCACTCGATGCACGAACCGACGTGCAGCCGCCGGGCGGCGGCGGGGTCGCGGTGCTGGGCGGCATCCAGCAGGGCGGCGGGGTGGAGGTGCGTCGGGCAGACCTCGCAACACCACCCGCACCGCACGCACGACCGCGGCGGCGCGGCTGGCGTCTCCGTCGTCACATCGAACGCCACCGCCCCCGGCCCGGCGAGTTCGTCGGGATCGGCCCGCACCTGCCGCCGGGCGTCGTCCTGCCACAACGTCGGTTCCGTTGGCAACACCTCGCCCAGCGGCGTGCCAACCTTCACCCACGTAAGCAGCCGCCCCGCCACGGCGATCGGCACCTCGTCGTGCGGCTGCCCCGCCAACGCTTGGCCGATCCGCAGCGCCGCCACCGCGTCGATCAGCAACACGCCCGCCGTGGTCGGCAGCTTTTCCGGCGGCAGCCGCAACCGCTTCAGCGTCCAGAGCAATGCCGTCGGGTGCTGCTGCGGATACACCGGCCGCAACGGCACCACCTTCGCCCGGCACGGCTTGCCCCGCAGCGCCCCCCGCACCCGCCCGCAAACCTCCGGCTCCGCCGCCACGACCACCTCCGCCCGCCGCCGGCCGCCGCACAACGTCGCCAGCCTCGCCAGCGCCCGCGCCACGTCCGCCGCATGCTTCACCAACACCGCCCCCTGCACCGCCGCCGGCGACGACTCGAGCGCGTTGCAAACGATCACCCGCACGCCAGCCGCCCCCGCCAGCTGCCCCGCGAGGTCCGGGCTCCCCACCCGATCCGCCCCAAGCCCCGCCGCCGCCACGTACTCAGGCCACGCGGCGAGCTGGTCGGGTGGGGTGTCCACGTCCAGAGGATATCGCAACCCACGAGCGGCACACCGACCGGGATGACCCGCCGGCTTACAGCGTCACCCGTTGACCGGTTCGGATGCTCTGTTCTTCGGCCTCGATCACCCGCACCGCCTCGGCGGCGTCGCTTGCGGTGGCGGTCCGCGGCGGGCGGTTCTCGGCAATGGCCGCGGCCCATTCGGTGAGTTCGGCGGCGTAGCCCATGCCGTCGAGCTTGATCGGCGTCGTCTGGCCGTCGCGGATCAGGCGCAGCGGGTCGGCGGCGGCGAGGTCGAAGATGGCCGTCGCCTGCTCGAAGTTCGCCGTGTAGCGCATGGTGAACGGGAAGCCGTTTTGCATCGCCCAGCCGCCCTCGGCGATCACGGCGGGGCCGGCGCCGTAGTGGTAGAGCGTGGCGACGTGGTCGACGCCGGCGGTGATGCGGCTCGCGCCGACGCTACTGACGGCGGTTGGGGTGCCGAGCAGGTGGTTGATGAAGTCGGTGTCGTGGAGGTGCAAATCGAGCAACGCCGCCCCGCTGGCGTCGGCGTCCTCGTAGAACCGGCCGCCGGGGTGGCTCGATTGGCGGGCGAAGCTCGCGCTGACCAACCGACCAAACTCCCCGGAACTTTGCCACTTTTTCAAATGCGTCCAGCCGGGCCAGAACCGCATGCACAGCCCGACCATCGTCACCCGGTCGCTCTCGTCGGCGAGGCGGGCGAGCTCCACCGCGTCGGCGTGCGTGCGGGCCGGGGGCTTCTCGACGAACACGTGCTTGCCGGCCGCCAGCGCGGTGCGGGCGAGCGGCAAATGGGCGGGCGTGGGGGCGCAGATGTCAACCGCGTCGACCTCGGGCGAGGCGATGAGCTCCTCGCCGTGTGCGAATTTCTGAACCGCCGGGTCTGCCAAATCGAACCCGCCGGCGGCCTGCCCGTCGATGTTGCCGTCGGCGGCGGCCTTGCCGGTGCGGCGGGCCTCGTCGCGGTCGGCGACGGCGACGACCCGCACGCTCGGCATGGCGGCGTAAGCGTCGAGGTGGGTGCGGCCCATCATGCCCAAACCGATCAAGCCGATGCGGAGCGTCATGCACCAAGCGTACGGTGCCGGCGTGACCGGGCCGAGGGCGAAGCTGACGCGGCGGTGGTTCGCGTGGTACGCCCCGTGGACGCTGCGGCGGCACTTCCACCGCGTCATGCTCATCGGCGAGCGGCCGACGTTCGGCGAACCGATCGTCCTCGCCTGCCAACACGTCTCGTTCTGGGACGGCATCCTGCTGGACGTGGCCTTGCGGCAACTCGGCGGCGGGCGGCTGCGGTGCATCGTCGACGCCCAGCAGATGCGGCGGCACCCGTTCTTCGCCCACATCGGCGGCGTCGCCGTGCCGCGGGACGACGCCCGGCAGGCGGCGCGGGTGCTGCGGCAGCAGGCCGATCAGGCAGGCGAAAAGTGGGACACGATGGTCGTCTTCCCGCAGGGCCGGCTGCGCCCCGCCGACGCCCGGCCGCTCGGGTTCGAGCCCGCCGGGTTGCGCCGCTTGGCGACGAACGCCAAGGTCGTGCCGGCGGCGCTTCGTTACGATTTCTGGGAGGAACAGCGGCCCGAGGCGTTGCTGGCGATCGGCGAGCCGGTGCCGGTTGACGACGTCGAGCCGGCGGTGGCGGCGTTGGCTGACAAACTGTTCGCCGCCTCGCTGCAGCGCGAGCCCGGCGAGATCCTGCTCCACGGCCGCCGCGGCGTTGGCGTCTGGAAGGAGTGGCCCGGCGTGCAAAGGGTGATGCGGTAGCCGCTTCACGACGGTTGGCGCGGGCGACGCTTCGTGCCGCGGGTGGGCGGGGCGGTGGTGGGGTCTTCGGGCCAGAAGTGTTTGGGGTAGCGGGCGCGCAGATCCTTGCGGACCTGCGGGTACGTGTTCTGCCAAAAGCTGGCGAGGTCGCTCGTGACCTGCACCGGCCGATAGTTCGGCCCCAGCAGGTGGAGCGTGACCGGCACCCCCGGCGGCGGGCCGACCCTCGGCGTCGCGGCGAGGCCGAACAACTCCTGCAGCTTCACCGCCAACACCGGCGGCGCCTGCTCGTCGGCAACCGACCAATCCAGCTTCACCCGGCTGCCCGTGGGCACCGTGACCGTCAGCGGCGCGAGCCGATCCAGCGCCGGCAGTTGCGCGGCCAGATCGGCGGCAAAGAGTTCATCCGCCAGCCGCCGCACCTCCCGCAGCGACCGGGCCGAGGGCGTGGCATCGATGGCCGTCCGCAAATGGGCCTCGTAGTCCGGCAGAAAGTCGCCGCCGCCGCGGTTGGTGACGAACGCGATGCGGCGGAGCAGCGTCGGGTCGCCGCCGGCCTCGACCTGCGCGGCGTGTTCGTGCAGCGCCTGCCGGGCCGCCTCATCGGCGACGGACACGCCGCGTTTTTCCTCCAGCAGCAGCCCACCCAGCCACCGCCGCCGGACGCCATCGATGCGGTCGCGCTCCGGCACGTACTCGGCCGAATCCTCCTCGCGGATCAACTGCGGCAGCGTCGCCTCCAAAGCGTCCTGCGACACGCCGGCGGCGAGCGTGACCGTCGCCTCGTTGCTCTGGGTCCGCCCGTCCCGCCGGGCGTCGAGGGCGACGACAAACGGCTCGGTCGTCGGCAGCGGGCTCGCCAGTCGCACGCCGCCGGTGGCGCTGGTTCCCTGCTGATACGTCGGCGGCCGCATCCGACACACGCGGTCGGGAAAGGCGACGAGGGCGAGCGTGGAAAGGGCGGTGGGGCGACGGCTAATTGGTCCGGTCGAGCGCGTACGACGCCCGAGTTGCTCCGCGGCCCGCCGCAGGCGCTGGCCGATCGGGTCGTCCCGCCGCCGCGCCTGCTCCAGGCGAGCGGCCAAATCCACCGGATCGCCCGCCGCGCCGCGTTCGCCCAGCACGGCCGCCAGCCACGCCGCGTCGTCGGCCAGCGCCGTGCCGCTCGCTTCGATCAGCAAGCGGCCGAGCCGGGGGTGCGTCGGCAGCGACCGGATCGCGCGGCCGATGGCCGTCAGCTTGCCGTCGGCCACCGCCCCCAGCATGGCCAGCAACTTCTCCGCCGCCGCCACCCGCTCGGCTGGCGGCGGCTCGAACCAGTCGAAGTCAACCGGCGACGACCAGCCGTACACCGCCAACAGCGCCTCGGCCGGGTCGATCCGCGCCAGCTCCGGCAAATCGTGCGCCGGACGGGCGTGATGCTCCCGCGCCGACCACAGCCGCACGCAACGCCCCGGCCGCGTCCGCCCGGCCCGCCCGGCCCGCTGCTTGGCACTCGCCTGGCTGATCGGCACCGTGTCGAGCCGGTCCATGCCGCGCCGCTCGTCGTAGCTCGCCTGCCGAGCCAACCCGGTGTCGATGACGAGCGTGACGCCGTCGATGGTCAGCGACGTTTCGGCGATGTTCGTCGCGCAGATCACGCGCGGTGCGTCGCTCGGTTCCAGCGCCCGCCGCTGCTCCTCGAACGGCAACCCGCCGTGCAACGGCCGGGCGTCGACGCCGCGTAGCTCCCGCACCGCCGCGTCGATCTCCGCCGCGCCGGGCAGGAAAATCAGCGTATCGCCGTCGGGCCGCTCGCGGTCGAACATGTCCGCCACCGCCGCCGCCAGATCCCGCGGCCCCCGCCGGCCCGGCGGCAGCGTGTGCTCGATGTCCACCGGAAACACCCGCCCCGACACCGCCACCGCCCGTCCGCCCAGAAAATCGGCCACCGGCCCGGCATCCAGCGTCGCCGACATCACGCAAACCCGCAGCTCCGGCCGCGCCGCCCGCACCTCCCGCAGCATCGCCAACGCCAGATCGGCGTGCACCGACCGCTCGTGAAACTCATCCAGGATCACGCACCCCACGCCCTCCAGCAGCGGATCATCCAGCAGCCGGGCGGTCAGGACGCCCTCGGTGAGAAACAGCAGCCGCGTGGTCGGCGAGGCGACGCGGTCGAAGCGGACGTGGTAGCCGACCTCCCGGCCCAGCGTCCAGTGATTCTCCGCCGCCACCCGCTCGGCCGCCGCCCGTGCCGCGACCCGCCGCGGCTGCAAACACAGCACCTGCCCCGCCACCTCCGGCAACATAGCCGGCGGCAGCCGGGTCGTCTTCCCCGCCCCCGGCTCCGCCGCCAGCACCAGCACGCCCTGTTCCCGCAACGTCGCCAACACCGCCGGCAACTCGGCGTCAATCGGCAAACTCGGGCGGCGAACGGCGGACACGGACGGCGAGCTTATTCACCCCCGGATCGAGAAACGTTGTTGCGGGGCCGGCCGAATGGTTATAGGATTAGATCAACTGCGGTCCCTCCTCCCGGACCCTTGATGATCCAAGCGAGCCGCACAGGGCGTTTCGCGACAACCGCCGTCCCGTTGGTGGACGGCCCGAACCCTCCGGCGAACGCCGACACGGACTGGCCGTGCCCGGCGCGGGCGGTTCTCGATTCTTCGCATCCCTAACGGGAGGAAACACATGCACAAGTCCCTCATCGCGGCCACCGCCGCCACCGGCCTCTTCACGGCCGCCCACGCTCAGGCCCAGGTCATCATTGACGAAGATTTTGAGTCGTACGCCGACACCGCGGCTCTGAACGCCGTCTGGACCGGCGGCTCTGCGACCCTCAACACGTCGGTTGGTAACCCGGGGCAAAGTGCGTCGCATCCGGCAAGTAATGTGAACTCGCAGACGCTCACGACCATCCTGCCGACGGTGGCAGATCCGGTGATCTTCTCCGCACAAATCTTTGATGATGCCGTGACGCAGAATGACCGGATCTCGGTGGGCATCCGCGCCGGGGCCGCGCAGAACTTGCTGGAGCTTGGTCGCAATAACGGCAACGGCGCGTTCCCTGATCAGCACTACGCTTTCCGCGCCGTGCTCTTCGACGGCACGTCGCCCAACTACGTTTACTTCGACGTCGATGCGGTTGAAGGCTGGCACACTTACACGGCAGTTCTGGATGGCGTGAACCTGACCGTCGACTTCGACCTGCTCAGCGATGGCTCGGTCGACGACTCCGTGTCCGTGCCCCTCGTGCCGACGGCGCTTGGCTTTGACAACATCCGCTTCGGCGGCATCTCCGGCGTGTCAAGCGGCGGCGGCGGTGCCGATTTCGACAACATCTTCTTGGCCCAAGGCTCGGAGTTTATTCCCGAGCCGGCCAGCCTTTCGTTGCTGGGGGCGGCGGGGCTTGGGTTGATTCGTCGGCGTAAGTAGTTCAGGTCTTCTGTTGACCGCCGCGCCGGCTTGATCGTCGGCGTGGCGTTTGGGTTGGGTCCGCGACGGTGCGGGCCGACCGACATCCGATTCAGTGCCGGCCCCGCCGAGATGCCGATGCGCAGGCTTGCCCCGCGCGTCACCTTCGGAAGTGAGAAGAGGGGCCCGGGCCGGCAAACGCGTCCTTCTTCACCCCGCCACGGAGACCTCATGGTTCACGCATCCCGTACCGGCCGACGTGCCGGGTTCACGCTCGTCGAGCTCCTCGTCGTCATCGGCATCATCGCCCTGCTGATCAGCATCTTGCTGCCCTCGCTCAGCGCGGCCCGCAAGTCGGCCAACTCGGTCAAGTGCCTCGCCGCCCTCAAGGAGATCGGCAACGCCTACCAGCTGTACGGCTTCGACTTCAAGCAAACCTGGGCCCCGGCCGTCTGGGAGGAGGGCAACGAAAACTTCCCGATCGGCGACGGCACCGGCAACGACGAGCAACGCCGTTGGGCCGACCTGATCGCGCCGTACATCAGCAGCGTTGACATTCGCACCGAGGACGCTGCCGGCAACGCCCTCGATGTGACCGAGCAGATCGCACAGATCCGTGAAAACTCGGTCCTCTGGGGTTGCCCGGAGTGGCAGGGCATTGATGATCAGAGCCCGAACGCCAATGACCGCCGGCCGGGGTACGGCATGGTGTACTACGGCCCCCAGTGGTGGGCCGCGGGCCGCCAAGGGCTGGGTATCGTGGAGACGCTGCGGGACAACGCCCGCAACTCACAATACTATTACATCACCAGGAGCCTCAACCGCGGCACGTTCCCCAAGCCGACTGACGCCAACAGCGAGTACCCGCTGATCGCCGACTCGGTCACGCACGTCATCGGTGTGCCGGGATACGATCAGGATTGGGACTACAACTGGGACTGGTTCCCATGGGCCACCACGGGCGTCGAGTTCCTCGTCGACCAGTCGCGGCACATTGAGATGGACCCTGGTGAAAAGAATGACGTCTTCCGCCGCGGCACCAACTCGTTGTACTGGGACGGCCACGCCGCCCGCACGAGCATTGGCGAGATGTGGGAGTCGATGACGAAGAAGGAGATCCCGCCGGAAGGTGCCACCGCGGCCGGCGGCACCCCTTGAATCGCCTTGCGATCACTCGACAAGTATAAGTCTGCCGCCCCCGCCTCGCTGAGGTGGGGGCGGTTTCTTTTGGTGTAACATGCGCCGTTGGCCGACAGTTGCTGGGCCGCGTGGGGACGGGTGCGGGCTGTGAGGGAACGTTGCAACTTGACTTGTGGATTCGCGTCGCTGAAGCCCCCACCGCCGTGGTGACGGCGGGGCTTCGCCTGAACCGGAAACCGCTCGGTACGGATGAAGCCCCGCCGTCACCACGGCGGTGGGGGTTCCGGCGACGCATGCAAATCGAGTCCGGTTGATCCTCTTGTCAACCACGCCAAGTCAAACCGCGGCGAGGGCTTTGAGCAGGCGTTTGGTGTCGAAGGGTTTTTGTAGGAACACCGCGTCCTGGAGTTCGGGGCCTAAATCGCCGAGGCGGCCGTCGGTGAAGCCGCTCATGAAGACCACGCGCAGGTCCGGGCGGGCTTGCAGGGCGCGGCGGGCCACTTCCGGGCCGCTGAGGCCGGGCATGACGACATCGGTGAGCAGCACGTCGGGCCGGGCGGTCTCGATGAGCTTCAGGGCGGTGAGGCCGTCCTCGGCGTCGGCGGTCTGGAAGCCGCTGCGGGAGAGGAGCTTGCACGTGAGCCGGCGGACCTCGTGGCGGTCCTCGACGACCAGCACCTTGATCGGCGTCACCGGCTCATCGGCGGGCGCCGGGGCGGCGACATCCGGCGCATCGCCGGCCAACGGCAGGTGGATGTCGAACCGCGTGCCCCAGGCCGGGTCGCTCTCGAAGCTGAGCGCGCCCCCGCCCTGACGCAGCACCGACTGCACGGTGACGAGGCCAAGGCCCGTGCCCTTGTCGCCGGACTTGGTGGTGAAAAACGGCTCGAGCGCCCGCTGCTGCACGTCGCGGCTCATGCCGCTGCCGTTGTCGACGACGCTGAGCGTCAGGCTGCCGCCCTTGATCTCCGGAACCGGGCAGGTGCGGTGGCTGCGGACCATGAGCGTCACCTCGCCCGTTGGCGGCTCGGACTCGTTGCGGCGGCGCTCCTCGATGGCGTCGTGGGCGTTCATGACGAGGTTCACCACCATCTGTTCCAGCTGCGCCGGGTCAACCCAAGCCGGTGGCAGCGCGGCTTTGGGCAAGTCCAGTTCCAACCGGGCCAGCTCGCCGAGGTGCCCGGCCAGCAGCGGCCGCAGCCGGTTCAGCAGCTTCGGCAAGTCGACCGACGCCGGCTCCAGGTTGTGCCGTCGACTCAGCGACAGCATCTGCCGGGTGAGGGAGAACGCGTTGTCGACCGCGTCTTTGATCTGGGCAACGCTCTCGCCCGCGGCGGTACCGGCGGCGTCTTCAAGGGCCAAGTCGCAGTGGCCGACGATAAGCGTCAGCAAGTTATTGAAATCGTGAGCCACGCCCCCGGCGACGCGGCCGACGGTTTCCATCTTGTGCGCGTGCTGGAGCTGCTCCTGGAGCACGGTCTGCTCGGTAACGTCGCGCAGGATGGCCACCCGCGCCCCGGCGGCGTCGGTCGCGTTCAGCGGCAGCTCGTCGGCGGCAAGGGCGGCGGCTCGCATCTCGGCGTAGCGGCGGGTGCCGTCGGGCCGGCGGATCTCGATCGGCTGCGGCTTGGTCGTGGTCGCGCTGGGGAAGCCGAAGTGCGAGCCGACGAGCTGCGTGGTCGGTCGGCCGAACAGATGCCCGGCGGCCGGGTTGGCGTGGCGGATCAGGTCCTCGCCGTCAAGCACGAGCATGGCATCCTGAGCCCGCTCGACCATGGCCACCGCCAACGCGCCCGACAGGTACGCTGACCCCCGAGCCGCCGGCTCGGGTGCACCTTCGTCACTCAAAGCGAGGTAGCTGTGGTGGCTGCTGTGCGACATGGAGGCGACGATGGAATCCCGGTTCGAGGTGTGACGAAGGCGGTAGTACAGCCTGCCCCCGCGGGAGGCGTCAACGGTCAATCATGACGTGCCAGCCGTTTTGTCGGCGGGCCCGCCCGCCCCGCCGCGCAGGGCGTTGGCGACGTCGCCCAGCTTGCGGTTCAGAGCGGTGTAGGTGTCGGTGATCAGCCCCGACACCTCGGTCATCGGCTGCCCGAGCTTCAGGCCGTCGGAGCTGATGAGCAGCTGTCGGATCCGCTTTTCGTGGTCGCTGCCGCGCATTTTCAGCACGGTCAGGCTGCGCAGGACCTCGCCCTGGTTCTCGATGTACCGCAGCAGGATGATGGCGTCGGCGAGGGTGCTGATGTGCTGGTCGGTCACGCTCTCGCCGCCGTGGAGGCTGGCGTTGGTCGTGGTCATCAGGCCGGTGATGCGTTGGTGCTTGAAGAGGTTCACCAGCGTGATGACGAACTCGCGGAATGCCGACGGGTCGCTGCCGCGTTCCAAGGCGCTGATCGAGTCTATGGCCATGCGGTCGGGCTTGAACGCGTCGGTTTCGCTGCGAATGCTCAGCAACTGGTCGGGCAGCGTCATGCTCTCGGGGTAGCGGCAGAGGATTCGCAGCTTGCCGCTTTTTTCCAGCCGGTCCAGGTCAATGCCCCAGCTGCTGGCGTTGCGGTACAGTTGTTCGCGGCTCTCCTCCAGCCCCAGCAGCAGCGCCTTTTCGCCCCGCTCGGCGGCCTTGGCGACGAAGTGGGTGGTGAGCAGCGTCTTGCCCGAGCCGGTCGGGCCGCTGAGCAGGGTGACCGAGTCGCGGAAAATGCCCCCGCCGGTGACTTCGTCGAGGGCCGGGGTGCCGAAGGTGGTGCGGTCGCTGGTGCTGGCGGCATCAAGGATCAAGCCGCCCATGGGCATGGCGACGATGCCGGTGCCGGGGGCGAGGGTGAAGGTCGTCTCGCCGTCGGTGTGGCGGCTGCCGCGCATTTTCATGACCTCCACCGTCCGCCGCCGCCGCCCGTTGCCGCGGTGGTGCCGCAGGATGATCACGTTGTCGGCCACGAACTCCTCGATGCCGCTGCGGCTCACCGCACCGTACTGCACGTCCCGCTCGGCCGTCATCACCACGTCCAGCTCAAGCGCCTTGAGCCGCATCGACAAGCGGAACAGCTCGGCCCGCACGACCTTCTCGTTCGTGAAGAAGTTGAACAAGCCGGCCAGCGAGTCGATGCTCACCCGCGTGGCGTTCACCTTCTTCGCCGCGTGCTCGATGCGGGCGACCAAGGCGCTCAAATCAAATTTGCCGGCCAGCACGACGTCGGTCACGTCCGTTTCCCGCGGTGAGCCGTCGACCACGGCGAGCAGCCCCTTCTCCTTCCACTCGGCCATGGCGAAGCCGAAGTCGCGCATGTTCTTTTCGGTGTCCTTCGGGTCCTCCTCGAAGGTGACGAACACCGCCCCCTCATTCCGGCGGCAGGCGGCGGCAAGGAACTGCACGGCGAACACCGTCTTGCCCGCCCCGGCCGTGCCGCAGACGGCCGTCACGCGGCCCGATGGGAAGCCGCCGGCGGTGATCTGGTCCAGACCCGGCACGCCGGTGGGCACCTTGTTCAGGCGCTGGCCCTGGCGACGGTCGAACGCCGCCCGCTCGTTCATGTTCGTCACCGGCGGGCCGCCGCCCTCGCTGAGCCGCTCGCCAAGTCGGCCGGTGGCGGTGTCGTGGTCGTTCGTCTGGCTCATGGCGTGGGTCGGGGGTCAGCGGCGGCATGGGCCGGCTCGGCGGCCGGGGAATCAGAAACAAGCTCGGGCAACGGCAGATCCAGCGCCCGGCTCACGGCCGCGGCGTCGGACAGATCGCCCACCACCCGCCGCGGCACGGCCCCCAACCGCACCAGCGTCGGCGTTGCCAATATGCGGTGCTCGTCGGCCACCTCCGCCGCGAGCAACACGTCGGCCACCTCCAACTCCACCGCGCCCGACCCCTCGGACTGATGCAAAAGACTCACGAATTGCCGCGCCGCCCGCGTCGCCGTCCGCCCCAGCGGCGAACCGCCGGTGACGAACAACAGCAGCCGCACCGGCTCGGCCCCAGCGACGGGTTGGTTTCCTGCGTCGGCCATCCCGTCCCTTCGGCTCGAACTACGCAGCCAAACCTTCGTGACGCAACTTGGTCGCTCAACGTGAGCCACCTCAGAGGCGGCCGAGCCTACACCGTTTGTGCACCCGCGACAACCATCAATTCACCCCCCCCCGCCGCGCCGCCGCACCAGCCCCAGCCCGGCCGCCGCCACGAGCGCCAGCCCCGCCGGCTCCGGCACCGTCGGCAGCCACGCATCCATCGCCGCCGCCCCATCCGAGCCTTCCCCAAAGTTCGCCCGCAGCAGCCCAAAGTCGGCCAAATCGACCCGCCCGTCGAGGTTGAAGTCGCCCAGATCCCACCGGTCCACCAGCCCCTCAGCCCCGAAGTTCGCCCGCAGCACGCCGAAGTCGGCAAGGTTCACCTGCCCATCGTCCGTCGCATCGCCACTAATCCACCCCGCCGGCACCGGCCAGAGGTCGGCCCGGAAGGTGGCCGCGGAGCCGTTGGCCAGCACGCCGTAGCCGGCCACCCAGCGGCCGTCGGGCGTGATGTCGTTGGCTCCGGATACGTGACGCCACCCCGACAGATCCACGCCGCGGTCGGTGAGCACGTCTGCCAGCGGCCGCATGCCGTCCTCCTCGGACCAAAGAAACGCCACCGTGTCCGATGTCGTCTGGCCGCCGCGGCCGCTCTCGCCGACTATCAGGCTGCCGTCAAAGCTCGCCGCATGGGCGAACGTCACCGGGTTCAGGGGCGAGGGTTCATTTAAGAAGCCCAGCCCGACCATGCCGCTCTGCTCGGTCCAGCGGAACGCCTGTGACGTGTCGCCGTAGCTGAAGCCGACCACCGTCCGCCCGTCGCCGCTCACGCCTCGGCTCGAGGCTCCGTCGTAGAACGTCAGCGTGCTCCAATCCGTTGGCAGCGTGCCGAGCAGTTCCGGTCCGCGATCCACCGTCCAGCGGAACGCTTGGGAGAAGGAACTGCCGTTTAATCCGACTTCGCCCACCACTACGCCGCCGTTGTCCGACACGTCCAGCGGCAGGCTGTACCGGGTGTCGCTGGAAAATTGGTCGAGCGGACGCATGCCGTCGCTCTCCCGCCAGATGAACCCGCTCGACGGCCCGGTGATGACCGAACCAATGATGGTCCGGCCATCGGCGTTGATCGCGTTGGGGCTGGTCGCCCGCGCATCCTGAGCCAGATCCTGCAGGATCTCGATCGGCCGATTCTCGGTCAGGCGGAAGGCGTAACTGCCGTTCCTCCCGGTGACGGTCCGGCCGTCGCCGCTGAGGGCGAGAAACTGGCCCTCGATCCCGCCGCTGAGCGTGGTGAAGTCGGTGGTGCCGCCGGCTTCGGTCCAGATCGCGCCGCCCCAGCTCGCCATCGTCCGGCCGTCGTCGCTGATCGTGGCGGACCAACCTTGGGTCAAGGGCACGGCCTTCATCTCCGCCGCCGACGCGAGGGAAACGGGGATCAAGACGCCGCAAGCAAGCATCGGTGGCAGTCGCATGGTGCCGAGGCTACCGAAAACGATCGAGCTTTGCGAAGGTTTTCTCGTCACCGACGTGCGGCCGAATGGCTCGCGCACAACTCCGCCGCGATGCGGCCGCTGAGGGCGACCAGGGGCAGGCCGCCGCCGGGGTGGGTGGCGCCGCCGGCGAAGTAGAGGTGCCTTATCTTCGGGTCGCGGTTGGGCGGGCGGAGGAACGCCTGCCGCCGGCTGGTGCCGCCGACGCCGTAAATGCTGCCGGCGTGGGCGTCGTACTCGCCGGCCAAACGGGGCGGGGTGAAGCCGTCCTCGGCCACGATTTGGTCGCCAAGTGCCGTCAGGCCAAAGGTTTCCAGCCGCTTCACGAGCGCGTCGCGGTACGCCGGGCCGGCGGTGGGCCAGTCGACCTTCTCCCCGCCGCCCCAAAGCGCCGGGGCGCTTGCGAGGACGAACAAGTTCTCGCAACCCGCCGGCGCTTGCGTCGGGTCGGTGCGGGTGCTGGCGCAAACGTAGATGCACGGGTCGCTCGGCACCGTCCGCGTCTTGAACATCGCGTTGAGGTCGCCGGCGTAGTCGTCGGGCATGAACTTCGTGTGGTGGGCGAGCCGGTCGTACTGGCGGTCCACACCCAGCAGCAGCACCATGCCGCTGCCGCCGGGGTCGAGCTTGTCGAGCTTCTTGTCGGCCATGTGCCGACGGTGCTCGGGCGGCACGAGCTTCTTGTACGCCGTCACCGTGTCGGCGTTGACGACCACCGCGTCGGCCGGCACCGAGCCGTTGGCCACGATCACGCCCGTCGCCACGCCGTCGCGGATGTCGAGCTGTTCCACCCGGCAGCCGGTGCGAATCTCCACGCCCAGCCGCCCGGCCAGCGCCGCCAGCGCCCCGGCCAGCGCGTACATGCCGCCCCTGATGTACCACCCGCCCAGACCGATCTCGACGTACGGGATGACCGCCAGCGTGCCTGGGGCGGTGAACGGGCTGGCGCCGCTGTAAGTCGCGTACTGGTAAAGCACTTGCCGCAGGCGGGGCGTCTTGACGAACGCGTCGATCACCCGGCTGTACCGCCGGAACATGCCGATGCGGAACGGCACGCTCGCCATCTTCAAGCCCTCCAGCGGCGAGCCTTTGCGGGCCAGCAATTGCTCCGGGGCGTTGCCGAGAAAATCCTCGCCCGCCAGCGCCCAAATCTTGCGGCCGTAGGTCATCAGCTTCTGCCAGCCGTCGACGTCGCGGGGGGCGAGCTGTCGCACCTGCTCGGCCATCGCGTCCGGATCGCTGCGCAGCTCGATCGCCTCGCCGTCGGCCCATTGGTGCCGGGCGATCGGGTCGAGGCGGACGATGTCCAGATGCTCCCGCACGTCCTCGCCCGCCGCGGCGAACAAGTCGGCGAACACCAGCGGCAGCGTCAGCAAACTCGGCCCGGTGTCGAACGTGAACGGCCGCCCGTCCGGCCGGTCCGGGTGCGGCATGACCCGGCGGTTCAGCTTACCGCCGACCCGCGGCCCCTGCTCCAGCAGCGTCACCCGCGCTCCCGCCGCCGCCAACCGGATTGCTGATGCAAGCCCGCCCACGCCGCCGCCGACGACGGCGACGGTTTTGCCGGCCATCGGGGTTGGGCGGTTTGGGCGGGCCGGGCGGGAGAAATCGGTCGTCGGCACCGCCTTGGCGCGGGGGAGTGAATTGCTGGCGGGCCGGAGCACGGTGGGTGATGCTAGCCGGGTGCGTGAAACCGGTTCACCTAAAGTAGTGTTCATCAAAACTTAGCAGTCGCAGCCCGTTCCGCCCGCTTGCCACGGCGTAACCTGAGCCGCCACCGAGCCCACTTCCTCATGGACTTCAAGACCGTCGCTATCGCCGTTGTCGTTGGCGTCGCCATTCTGGCGGGGCTCATCTACGTTATGGGCGGCTCCTCGGCCACGGCCGAGGCGTCGCGGGGGCGGGTGTTCATTGACGCGACGACCGGCGAGACGTTCCGCCACGAGATCGAAAAGGGCGAGACCATTCCCGTGGTGGCCCCCAGCGGCAACGAGACCGGCTTCGAGGCCGAGCCGTGCTACTGGACGGCCGAGGGCGGCATCAAGGAGGAGCCGACCTACGTCCTGCTCAACCGCCACAAGGGCGAGCCGGAACCGACGTTCTGCCCCGACTGCGACCGCTTGGTCGTCGGGCTCAACCCGCCGGCCATGGAAGGCGCTACGCCACCGCGCAAGCAGACCGACGCGCGGTGATTGTTTAGCTTTGGTTCATTTTTCTTCAGCCGGCCGCAGCGGGATCGTGTTTTGCACCGTCCCCGCCGGCCGCACCCACTCCCCAAGCCCCCATCCCAGCCCTCCTCCTCATGCTTCAACCCCGCCCCCACGCCCGTCGCGGCTTCACGCTCGTGGAGCTGCTCGTCGTCATCGGCATCATTGCGTTGCTCATCAGCATCCTGCTGCCGTCGCTCAACTCCGCCCGCCGCTCGGCCAAGGCGGTGCAGTGCGCCAGCAACATGCGGCAGGTCGTGCTCGGCATGACGTTGTACGCGACCAACAACGACAACGCCTTCCCCGGCAGTGCCAACACCAGCGGCGCGCGGGTCATGGTCGATGATTCGCTGAGCAACACCAACATGCCGGAGATCTCGCAGGTCTTCGACTGGCAGGCACCGATCGCCGGCGTGTTGGGATATGACTTCAACCGCGGCGGATCGCTTGACGACCGGACCGAGCGGGTCATTCAGCTGCTGGAGAACGAGGCGTTCCACTGCCCCGACAACACCGACGTGCTGGCCACCGCCTTCACCGGCGACGGCGGCCCGGACATCGGGGCCCAGCGGTACCTGGATTACTCGGTGCCGGCGGCGTTCACCTACCGCGCCCCCGGCCGCGGCGTCTCCAGCGAGGACGGGCCGGGCGCGTTTTTGCGGAGCGAGGTGCAGTTCAGCGGCGACCTTGAGCTGCCCGAGAACGCCGGCCAGAAGGTCGAGAAGGTCGGCAGCGCGAGTGAGAAGGTGTTCATCCAGGAAGGCTCGCGGTTCAGCAGCGGCAACCCGCCGACGTACAACCTCGACTTCGACGGCCGTGTGGGCGGCATGTACGCCAGTTGGGGCAGCTGGAGCAGCTTCAGCCGCGGCCAGTTCCGCGGCCGTGCCCCCGGTAACGGCAGCAGCACCGGCGCGATCGACGGCCGCTTCTACTGGGCCCGCCATGGCGACGGTGTTGAGGGGGCCTCGAGCACGTCCAACGCGTTCCGCCACAATCTGGGCTTCTTCGACGGCCATGTTTCGGCCTACAGCGACCTCGAAGGCTCCAACCCCCGCTTCTACGTCCCCAGCGGCACTCTTGTCTCCCGCAGCCAGCTGTGGAACGACACCGGCGATGAGTTCATGGACGACGACGTCGACGAGATGATCGTCCGCTAAAGGCTCAGGTCGCATCTCCTACAAGAAGCCGTGGGGAGAGCAAAGCAATCACCCGGATCAAGTGCACGATTATGTGCGACACTTGGTCCGGGTGATTGCTTTGCTCTCCCCGCGGCTTCTTCGTCGGTGCAGCAGCAGCGACTGCGGCGTTCTGGCCGTTTGGCCCGATCCGGCGGCTTGATCTTTGATGGCTGCTGCTGCACACTGCGGGGGCTTTGTCGTCGCCACAGGTTTTGACGCTTCTGCCGTTGCTGCTGCTCGTCGTCGGCTGCGGGCGGTCGGCGGCGGTGCCGGATCTGGGCGGGTTGTATACCGAGGCGGCGATGGGGTTGTCGTCGTCGCCAGATCGGAACCCGGTGATCGTCATCCCCGGCATCCTCGGCAGCCGGCTTGAAGGACCGAACGGTGAGGTCGTCTGGGGCGAGTTCGGCGACGGCGGCGTTGATCCGACGACGCCCGAGGGGTGGGCGTTGCTCGCGCTGCCGGCCGACGGTTCGGACGATGGTGTGAGGGCGTCGCGGGTCATCGACCGCTTCCGCGTGAGCCTGTTCGGCCTGAGTTTCGAGCAGCAGGCGTACGAGAGTTTGCTGCTCACCCTCGGCACCGGCGGCTACCTCGACCGTGACCTCTCGATGGGCGACATCGACTACGGCCGCCAGCACTTCACCTGCTTCCAGTTCGCCTACGACTGGCGACGGGAGCTGTCCGAATCGGCGGTGAAACTGCACGAGTTTCTGCTGCGAACGCGTGACGAAGTGCGAGCCGAACGGGTGCGGCTCTTCGGCGAGCAAGCCGTCGCCGCGGCGGGGCCGATCAAGTTCGACGTCGTTGCCCACAGCATGGGCGGGCTGGTCCTGCGGTACTACCTTCGCTTTGGCCCGACGTTGCTGGACGAGTTGCCCGACGACGCCGAGCCGACGTGGGCGGGGGCGGCGCTGGTTGACAAAGCGATCATCGTCGGCACGCCGAACCTGGGCAGCGCCAGCGCCTTGGAGACGCTGATCAACGGCCAGCGGTTCAGCCGGTTGCTGCCGCTGTACGACGCGGAGTTGTTGCAGACCATGCCGGCGCTTTGGCAGCTTCTGCCGCACGCGTGGTCGCAGCTTCTCGACGGCCCGTGGGACGGCGGCGGCTTCGAGGGGCCGTTGCGGTTGGCACCGTTCAACCTGTTGGACAACCCGAGCAAGATCAGGGTCGCGTCGAAGTTTCATCGGCTCATGGACCGCCCGTCGCAACCGCCGGCCGGGTTGCGGTTGTACCTGTTTGCCGCCGATGCGATCGAAACGAACGCCTGGGTTGACGTCAGCGACACCACCTCCCCGAGCCTGCGGTTTGCCAAGCGGCCCGGCGACGGCACCGTCACCCGCGCCTCGGCCCTGGGCGATCTTGACCCCGGCCCGCGGCTCGACACGCCGATCGCGTGGGACCGCGTGCAGTTTCTGCACACCGACCACCTCGGCATGACCCGCGACCCGTCTTTTACGGACAATTTGCTTTTCCTCTTGCTGATCCAGCCATGACTGTCGTCGATTACCAGAAGCCGAGCACCGACTGGCCCTTGTGGAAGAAGGCGTTGCGGCCGGTGACGAGCTACACGCGGTGGCTGCACACCCGTTGGCCCGCCGGCAAGCCCGAGAAGTTGCCGGTGGCCGACGAGCAGGGCCGCACGGCCGTCGACGGGCTGAGCATCGTCGGCGACCTCACCGGCATCCCGCTGCTCAAGCTTTCGGCAAACGCCGGCGTTGACGCGGTGCGGCGGGTGGCCGACGAGTTGGGCGACAGCCGGGCCGAGGCCGACGTGCTCGATGTGGCCATCATCGGCGGCGGGGCCAGCGGCATCTCGGCGGCGCTGGAGGCGGAAAAGCTCGGCCTCAGATACTGCGTCTTCGAGGCGGCCCGGCCGTTCAACACGATCAAGGACTTCCCCAAGGGCAAGCACATCTACCTCTACCCGACCGACCGGCCCATCGAGGCCGACTTCACGCTCACCGACAAGAGCGACGTGAAGGAAGGGCTAATCGAGGAGCTCGAGACGCAGACCGTCGACCGCGGGCTGAAGCTGGTCAGCGGCCGCGTCTCGCACATCGAACGCAAGGGCGGTTTGCTGCACGTCGTCTGCCCCGACGGCGTCGAGTCGGCGGACAAGGCGAGCCTCAACGGCACCGGCTTCGTCGTCGGTGAGAAGCGGGTCAAGGCGAAAAAGGTCATCGTCGGCATCGGCCGCAGCGGCAACTACCGCCGGCTGGGCGTGCCGGGCGAGGAGTTGTCCGACAAGGTCAGCAGCCGTTTGCACGACCCGGCGGAGTATGGCGGCAAGCACGTCCTGATCGTCGGCGGCGGCGACAGCGCATTGGAGTCGGCAATCGCGCTCGTCAAGACCGGCGCCGACGTGACGCTCAGCTACCGCAAGCCGGAGTTCAACCGCCCCAAGCCCGAGAACGCCGAGACGATCAACCGCCTCGCGGACAATCCCGACGCCGAGGCCGAGGTCGAGACGGCCAGCGACCACCGGCAGGGCGTGAGCCACGGCGAGTGGATGAAGGACGATCAGCCTGACGGCACCGCCTTCGCCAAGGGCCGACTGACGCTGCTGATGAACAGCGACGTCACCGAGATTCGCGAGGACGCGGTCGACGTCAAGCTCAAGGACAGCGGCGAGACGAAGACGGTCGAGAACGACCAGGTGTTCACGATGATCGGCCGCGAGGCGCCGCTGGAGTTCTTCCGCAAGAGCGCTGTGCCGATCCGCGGCGAGCGGTCGACGTGGTGGTGGGTGAGCCTGATCGGCTTCCTGATCTTCTGCACGTGGCTGTACCACTGGAAGGCCGACAAACCGTTCTTCGGCATCGGCGGCGGGTACGGCGAGACGCGGTGGGGCCTGTACACGCCAAGCTGGCTCAACCTCGACCCGGCGGTGATCTGGGCGGGCATCCTCGGCATCACGCCGCAGCCGGTGATCAATTATTTCTCGGCGGACACCACGCTTGGCGGCGTGATGGTGAACGCGCTGGGGAGCCGGAGTTTTTACTACACGTTCGCGTACTCGGCGTGCGTGGTCATCTTCGGCATCGACCGGATGATGCGGCGGAAGACGCCGTACGTGAAAGTGCAGACGCTGACGCTCATGGCGTTCCAGGTGTTCCCGTTGTTTCTACTGCCGGAGCTAATCCTGCCATACATGGGCGCCAACGGCTGGTTCGATGGCGGACCGATGGGCTGGCTGGCCGACCAGTTCTTCCCCAACGGCGAGTACTGGCGGGCGTACGGCCTGATCCTCGCGTGGCCGCTGATGGCGTGGAACTTGTTCACCAGCGAGCCGATCTGGGGGTGGGTCGTCCTCGGCGTCTTCCAGACGTTCGTCTTCATCCCGGCGATCGTCTATTTCCTGGGCAAGGGCGCTTACTGTGGCTGGATTTGCAGCTGCGGTGCGCTCGCCGAGACGTTGGGCGACCGGCACCGCGAGAAGATGCCGCACGGGCCGTTCTGGAACCGGTTCAACATGGTCGGGCAGGTGCTGCTGCTGTTCGCGTTCGTGCTGCAGGGGATGTACATCCTGCGTTGGATGGATGTTCAATGGGCCGTGGGGGCGACGGACTTTCTGGCGATGAACGCGCCGTTCATCAGTTGGGCGTGGTTCGTGGACTTGCTATGGGCCGGCATCATCGGCGTGGGCCTGTACTTTTGGTTCAGCGGCCGGGTGTGGTGTCGGTTCGCGTGCCCGCTGGCGGCGCTGATGCACATCTACCACCGCTTCGGCCAGTTCGCGATCCTGGCGGACAAGAAAAAGTGCATTAGCTGCAACGTCTGCACCAGCGTCTGCCACCAAGGCATTGACGTGATGAGCTTCGCGAACAAGGGCAAGCCGATGAAGGACCCCGAGTGTGTGCGGTGCAGCGCGTGCGTGCAAATGTGCCCGACCGGCGTCTTGAGCTTCGGCCGCATCAGCCGCGGCGGTGTGGTGCTGGGCGAGGACAAGCTGGCCGCGTCGCCGGTGCGGATGAAAGAAGTGCAACTAACCGTCAACGGCAAGAACCTCTAGGATCAAGGCATGGCAAGCGAATCCCAATACGGCAAAGCCCCGCTCGTCGCGGCGTGGGTGCTCAGCGTCCTCGGCACGTTCCTCATCACGCTCCTGTTCGCCCAAAGCGTCTGGAGCCACAACCAAGTCGAGGGCGGCGATCTCACGGCGGCCACCGCCACCAGCGGCCCGAGCACGACCCAATCGGCCGACGGCGATGTGGTCGCCGCCACGCCGATGGTCGACGAAGCCGCCCCGGCTGCCCCCGGCAAGATCGTCGGCGTCGGCGAGTTCGACGGCGTCATGGACGTCGACCACTCGATGTTCAACCGCATCCTCGCCGACCACGTGCGCGACGAACGCATCGACTACGCCGCGATCCAGAACGGCAACGACGCCGCCCACCTCGACGATTACCTGAGCATGATGGCCGAGGTCGATGTCGACTCCCTCAGCGAGGCCGAGCGGCTGGCGTACTGGATCAACCTCTACAACGCCGGCATGATCAAGGCCGTCCTCGAGGCGTACCCGATCGACAATGTGGAAGAAGATTTGACCTTCGACGTCTTCAAGCGGCAATTCATCCAGACGCAGCGTGGCCCGATGAGCCTCGACGACATTGAGCATGAGACGATCCGCAAAGAGTGGGACGAGCCTCGGATCCACGCCGCCGTCGTCTGCGGGGCGATCAGCTGCCCGCCGCTGACCAGCGAGGTGTTCACCGCCCAGAACATCGACGAAAAGCTCGACCGCCACATGGTGGCCTGGCTCGAGGGCGACCGCAACGAGATCGACCACGAGAACCAAACCCTACGCCTCAGCGGCATCTTCGGCTGGTACGCCGACGACTTCAACAACGGCGACCCGCAGGCGTACCTGAACGAGAACTACTTTGACGAGGACATCAGCGACTACGAAGTTGAGTACCTCGACTACGACTGGTCGCTGAACGACACGAAGTGAGCGTCGAGATTGCAAGGTAGCTACGGTCCAACGGACCGCAGTCCGGCGAGCGCTTGGACGTCCCAATCGGACTGCGGTCCGTTGGACCGCAGCTACCCCACCGGTTCGACGTCGATTGGCTGACATAAAGTCGCCCCATGCTCGACCACGACCGACCGCCGTTGCAGTCGCCGGTGACGCCGGATGATCACGGACTTGGGCCGCCGGGCGCGACGGTGACGCTGTTGGAGTTCGTCGATTACGAGTGCCCGGCTTGTCTGAACGCGATTCCGGTGGTCGATGAGTTGCACGAGCACTTTGGCGACAAGCTGCGGCGTATCGGCACTTCCCCCGGCACTCGCTGCACCCGCACGCCGGGGTCGCGGCACAGGCGGCCGAGGCGGCGGCGGCACAGGGGCGGTTTCTCGACATGCACCGCGAGTTGTTCCGCCACCAGGAAAAGCTCGCCGGCCTCGATTTCACCCGCCTCGCGGTCCGGCTCGGGCTGGACGTCTACCGCTTCGAAAACGATCTGCGGACGCAAGCACACGCCGTGAAGGTCGCCGCCGACGCCGCCAGTGGCGAGGCGAGCGACGTCCGCGGCAGCCCGGCGTTCTTCATCAACAACATCCGCTACCGCGGCAGCGTCGCGGCCGAGACGTTGCGGGCGGACATTGATTCCGTTCTCGCCGAAACCGCCTGATTCCGTTAAGGTGCGGCCATGCTGACCCATTTGCCCGTTGCCCTAGCCCTCCTCGCCCCGGCCGCCGAATCGGCGAATGACGCCGACGCCTTCGTTGCCGAGATCGCCCAGACGCACAACGCCAGCGCGTACTACACCCAGCCGGCGATCAAGGCCGACGTGCTCGTGGAGTTCGGCGGGCAGGTGCGGCACGACGGGCCGATGTGGTTCGTGCCGGCGGCACACAAGACCCGGCTGGAATCGGGCGACCAGACGATCGTCTTCGACGGCAGCACCTGCTTCGTCACGCCCGCCGCCGAGGCCGATCCGGGGGATCGGTTCGCCGCGCTGACGTGGCCGTACTTTCTCGCCGCGCCGTTCAAGTTGCAGGACGAGGGCTCGCAGGTCGCCGACGGCGGGGAGCAAAAACTCGACGGCACCGCCGAGCCGACGGTCCGCATGACCTTCGGCGAGAACGTGGGCGACGCCCCGGACGATTGGTACCTGATCTGGAAGGACGACGCCGGCCGCCTGGAGGCGTTGGCGTACATCGTCACCTACTTCCCCGGCCGCGAGCCGTCGCCGAGCGTGGCGATGTACGACGAGTTCATGGACGTCGACGGCGTGGCGATGCCCAAGTCGATCTCGTTCTACAACTGGTCAGAGGCCGACGGCATCACCGGCGAGGCGAAGGGCCGGGTGGAGGTGCGCAGCCTGGAGTTTGTCGAGGCACCCGAGAAGGCATTCGAGGCACCGGCGGATTCGGTGGAGGTGGAACTGCCGCGGGGTTGAGCGGAACGATCGCCTGATACAGTGTCAACGGATGCCGGACCCGCTCGACGACCTGCCCGTCCCCGCGCTGCGCATCGAAAGCAGCCGGGTGGTGGCCGCCAACGCCACGGCGCGAAAGCTGCTCGGCAACATCGTCGGCCGGACGATGCCGGCGTTGCGGCACGCCGCCCCGCGGGACGTGCCGCTGCCCGACGCCCGCGGCGACACCCGGCAGTTTCGCCTGGCCGCGGCGGGTGTGGATCTATTCACGCTCACCGACGTCACCGATCTGCGCGACGCCCACGACGCGCTGGCCGAGGTGGCCAACCGCGTGCTGGACAACGCCGAGACGTACCGCCACGACGCGGACGTGTTGGAGCAGGCCGTGCGGCAGCGGACGGCGGAGTTGCACCAGGCGAATCACGATGCGGTGATGATGCTCGCCGTCGCCAGCGAGGCGAAGGACGCCGACACCGGAGCGCATGTGCTGCGGATTCGCCGAACGACCGAGGCGCTGGCGACGGAGTTGGGCGAGAGCGCGATGGAGGCCGGCCGGCTGGGCGTGGCGGCCATCCTCCACGACGTGGGCAAGATCCACGTCCCCGACGCCGTGCTGCAAAAGCCGGGGAAACTCACGCCCGAGGAGCGCAAACTCATTGAGCGGCACACCCTTGACGGCGAGCGCATCCTCGGCCGCGGGGCGTTCTTCGCCACCGCCCGGCAGGTCGCCCGCCACCACCACGAAAACTACGACGGCACCGGCTACCCCGACGGCCTGAAGGGCGAGGCGATCCCGATGCCCGCCCGCCTCGTCCACGTCGCCGACGTGTTCGACGCACTGACCAACAAGCGTGTCTACAAGCCCGCCTGGACCGACGCCGACGCCGCGGCGGTGCTGCGGGAGTCGATCGGCCTGAGCTTCGACCCCGACATCGTCGCGGCGTTTGACAAACTGCACGCGAGGGGATTCTTTGCCAATGCAGACGATGCGGCGTGACACCTGAACTTCTCAACGTCGCTGAAACCCCCACCGCCGCGTAGCGGCGGGGCTACGCACGCGATTCAAGCGGGACGGGAACCGTGCGTAG
>CAYLSV010000013.1:11419-24626 GCA_964386435.1 uncultured Tepidisphaerales bacterium | reverse complement strand
GGCGGTGGGGGCTTCGGCGACGTCCGCGCTCCATTCATGTCCACCTAAGGTCGCGCATGACCGCCGGTACGATCATCCTGTTCAGCGTCGCCGTCAGCTACCCGATTGCCGCGGCGGCGTTGTGGTGGTTGCGGTGGCGGGGCGAGACGGTGCCGCACTGGTGGCCGGCGGGGTGGCTGCTCACCGGCGTCATCGGGCTGGCGCTGCTGCCGTTCGTCGGGCAGACGTGGGCGTGGTGGGGTGTGCTGCTGGCGCTGGGGCCGTGGATGCTGCTGTCGCTGATCGTTGATTGGAAGCACAAGGTCTGGCCGATGGTCGTCCTCGACGCCGCGGGGCTGCTGGCCATCGGGTACGGCTTGTACCTCGTTACAACTTGATCCACTTTCGCCGCAGCGGCAACCGGCGTTTTCGGTTCTAATCCGGTCATGCCCTGGAATGTTGTGCTTTGGTTCGTGGCGGTCGGTTTGGTGCTGGTGTCCATGGGCACGGCGGGGCCGGCGCTGCGCAAGGCGTGGCTGAGCAACCCGATCATCTACCTCCTCGCCGGCGTCGTGATCGGGCCGCTGGCGCTGGGGCTGCTCGAGGTGAACTTGATCGATGATTGGAAGTTCATGGAGCACCTCACCGAGGTGGCCGTGGTCGTGTCGCTGTTTGCCGCGGGGTTGAAGATGCGCATGCCGCTGCGCGATTCGGCGTGGCGGGCACCCGTGCTGCTGGCGACGCTGACGATGACCGTCACCGTCGGCCTCATCACGCTCTTGGGGTGGTGGGCGCTGTCGCTGCCACTCGGGTTGGCCGTGCTGCTCGGGGCGGTGATGGCCCCGACCGATCCGGTGCTGGCCGACGACGTGCAGGTGAAAACGCCTGACGACAAGGACCGCCTTCGGCTCATGCTCACCGGCGAGGCGGGGCTCAACGACGGCACCGCGTTCCCGTTCGTCTTGCTGGGCGTCGGCCTGGCCGGGGCGGCGGCGGGCGTGGATCTGCACGGCCTCGGGGCGTTCGGCTGGAAGTGGCTCGTCGTCGACGTCATCTACAAAGTCGCCGGCGGGCTGCTTCTCGGCTGGTTCGGCGGCTGCCTGCTGGCCCGCTTCGCCATCTGGTGCCGGCGGCGTTATCACGATGAAATCGGCACCGATGCCTTGCTTTCGCTGGGGCTCATCGCGCTGCTCTACGGGGCGGCCTTGGCGATCGACACGTACGCCTTCCTCGCCGTCTTCGCCGGGGCGGTGGCGTTCCGGCGGATCGAGCTGGACGTCAACGCCGACAAAACGGAGGCGCAGGCGATGGACGAGGCCAAGCAGGCCGACGTCGAGCAAGAGGCCGAGTCGCCCCAACACGCCCCGGCGATTCTCATGCGGGACCAGATGGAGGTCGCCGACACGCTGGAAAAGCTGGTGCAGGTGACGCTGGTCGTGCCGGTGGGGGCCATGCTCTCGATGCGGCTGCTCGGCTCGCCCACGCCTTGGCTGGCGGCATTGGTGGCCATCTTCGTCGTCCGGCCACTGGCTGTTTACCTCACGGCGTGGCGGTGCGACATCAGGTGGGAGCAGCGGGCCATGACCGCCTGGCTGGGCATCCGCGGCATCGGCACGCTGTACTACCTGACGCACGGCTTCGGCTTGGGCGTGGTGAAGGAGTTCCCCGATCAAAGCCGCTTGCTCGCCGACGTGTGTCTCGCGACGATCACACTCAGCGTCATCATCCACGGCATCAGCGTCACGCCGCTGATGAGCTGGTACAAGAACCGCTGCGAAACCCGCCGCCACATCGAGCGGGAGGAGCGGGAACCGGGCGAACTCATGGGCGGGGCGGTGGGCGTCCGATAACTTCCCCATGGCCGCGCTGACGACCCGAGTGCTGGACGTGCAGGAACTGCTCGGCCGGCCGCCGGTGCGCCTCGATGACCAAGCGGTGCAGCGGCTGTGCGCCGGGCGGCGCATTATGATCACCGGGGCCGGCGGCAGCATTGGCAGCGAACTTTGCCGGCAGATCAGCCGGTTCAGCCCCGAACGCTTGGTGCTGGTGGAGCGTGGCGAGAACGCGCTGTTCGAGATCGACCGCGAGCTGCGGGAGCAATGGGTCGGGGCCGACCTGTCGCCGGAACTCATCGACATTGCCGAGCCGCGGCAGTTGGAAAAAGTGTTTGCGGCTCACCGCCCGGCGGTGGTCTTGCACGCCGCGGCACACAAGCACGTGCCGCTCATGGAGCGTCACCCGGCGGCGGCGATCCGCAACAACGTGCTGGGCACCGCCCGCCTCGCCGACGCGGCCGAGGCGGCGGGCGTCGGGGCGTTCGTCCTCATCAGCACCGACAAAGCAGTTCGGCCGACGAGCGTGATGGGGGCGACCAAGCGGCTGGCCGAGCAGATCATCCTTGCCCGCCGCGGCAACCGCACGCGGTTCTGTGCCGTCCGGTTCGGCAACGTCCTGGGCAGCAACGGCAGCGTGGTGCCGATCTTCGAGCGGCAGATCGACGCCGGCGGCCCGATCACGATCACGCACCCGGACATGAAGCGGTTCTTCATGACCATCCCCGAGGCCAGCCAGCTCGTGCTCCGCTCGGCCGCGCTGGGCGAGGCGGGCTGCGTGTTCGTGCTGGAGATGGGCGAGCCGGTGCGAATCGTTGAGCTCGCCGAGGCCATGATCCGTCGTCGCGGCCTGACGGTCGGCGACGATATCGCCCTCAAATTCACCGGCACCCGTCCCGGGGAGAAGCTCTCCGAAGAGCTCGCCCAGGACGACGAGCCCGCCCGCCCTACGGCCTGCGACAAGGTCCGCATGCTCCGCCCGCCGGTCGCCGATCCGCATGCCATCCGGCAACTCCTCGCCAACCTCGCCAAGCTCGAGGACGCCACCCCCGACACCGTGCGGGCCGCCCTCCGCGACGCCGTCCCCACCTACACCGGCGGCCCCGCGATGAAGCTCGCGGCGTAGCGCGACGGACGCAACACGTCGCCGCAGATGCCTTAAGTCTTCTCAAGGTAGCTGCGGCCTCTACTCTCGAGATAGTTCAAGGTTTTTCGCGAAGTCCCTGGTGCGCATGCGTCGCTGAGGCCCCCACCGCCTCGTAGAGGCGGGGCTACGCACATGAACCAAAGCGTGTGGAAGGTCGTGCGTAGCCCCGCCTCTACGAGGCGGTGGGGGCCTCAGCGAGGTCGAGGTTGAAGCTGCGCTTGCCGTCGTGCAAGGGCGGGCGGCGCTTCCAAGGGCGGGCTACTCCTCCTCGTCCTCGCCCAGCACGCCGCGCAGCAGGCCGCCCAGGGCTTCGGCGGGGTCTTTGTTGGGGTCGAGCAAATCGCCAACGGCCTGGCCGGCGTCGCCGCCGGCTTCTTTGGCGATCATGCGGCGGACGGCCCCCTGCAGCAGGCCGTCGAGGTTGCCGCCGAGGGCGGCGCCGGGGTTGCTGGTGGTGCCGGTGTACTGGACGGTCAGCCCCTCGGCCGGGACGACGGCGAACAGCTCGTCAGGCAGCCACTTTTCGAGCAACGCGCGGGGGAGGATCAGGCGCTGGTCGATCTCGAGCGTCTGCAGGTTGACCGTGCCGGCGATTTGCAGCGGGTAGGTCTCGGTCGCGTCGGGATCGCGCGGGTCGAATGCGTTGAAGGTGATGTCCTGCCGCAGGATGCCGTCGGTCACCGCGGCGTCGGCGTTCTTCACGAAGCCGCGCAGGCGGTCGATGCTGGTCAGATCCTGCAACGCGGCCAAATCCTTCAGCGGGCCGTCCTTGCCGCCGAGCTGGCGGTTGAGCTCGGCGAGGCCGCCCAGCAGATCGTTGCCGCCAACGGCCCGACCGGTGCCGGGGGCGACGGCGTCGGCCAGCGCCGAGCCGACGAGGTTGATGGCATCGCCCTCGATGTCGAGGTTGTCGAGCGTGAGCGTCATGTCGAGGCTGCCCCGCTCGGTGAGGGCGGCCGAGAGCGGGAACCGCCGGCTGCTGTCGATGCTCAGCGTCACGTCGCCGGTCGCGCTGTCGCTGCTGGCCAGGAACTGGCTGAGGTACGGCCCGGCCGCCTCGGCCAGGACCGGGTTGAGCTGCACGTTCTGCAAAATCGTCTTGGGCCGACTGACGAACAGCAGCGGCTCCTCGCCGCTGAGGTCGATGTTCAGCCCGTCGAGGCTCAGCGTGCCGCTGTTCATCGCGGCGGGTTCCGGCTGCCGGACGGCAAGGCCGCCGTTGCTGTAAACGAGGTCGAGGGCGAGGTTGCGGACATCGACACCGGATGCGGCGACTCGCGGCAACGTCAGGCCGCCCTCGAACGTCGGTTCGGCCGTGGTCCCGCCGACCTTGAACAACCGCTCGGCGACGCCCTCCATCACGGCGTCGGCCAACGCATCGCCGCTGACGGCGCGGAGGGTTGGGGTGAGCGCGTCAAGGTCGTAGCCGAGCGTCCCGGCGAGTTCGATCGGCCGCGCCCCGTCGGTTGCCGCCGCACCAATGTTGCCGGTGGCGGTGAGTTGGGCCGTCCTGCCGTCGTCGAGACGGACGAGCAAGTCGCGGACGTCGAAGCCGTCGCCCCGGGCGGTGCCGTCGGCGCGGAGGTAAAGTTTCTGCCGGTCCAGCAGCCGTTGGCCGTCCTGCGAGACGGTGAGGTTCGGCAGCGACGCCTCGATCGGCCGGGAGAGGTTCACCGTCATCGTCGCCGAATCGAACGACCCGGCCCCGGCGGCATAGAGCCCGCCGCTCTCGACCACTACCGGCAACTGCTCGGCGAACGGCCCCAGCGCCGCGGCCAGATCGTTCACGGCGAGTTCCGTCAGATCGAACGTGCCCTGCACCGACTCGCCCTGTTCCACGTCGAACACGGCGACGCTCAGGTTCGAGAGCGCCCCGTCGCCCGACTCGATTCGCAGCGTGGCCTGCTTGAGCTTCGTCGTCTCGCCCCAAGATGCCGGGCCGTCGATGGAGACGAGCAAATCCTGATCGGCGAGGATGGCCGAACCATCGTACGCCACCGACACACGGCTGCCGCGAACTTCGAGGGGCGTGGTGGGGGTGAAGGTGTTGGTGCCAAGGTCGAGCCGGCCGCCGCCGCTGATGCTGATGTCGCCGCCGAAAGTCGTGTCGGCCACGGCGTCGCCGAGGAACGGGCGGAGCCGATTGAGGTCGGAAAGCCGGACGAAATCGAGGTTCACGTCGGCCGTCGTCGCCTCGCCGATCGAGACGTTGCTGGCCGACAGCACCGCCTCCCGCAGCAGCCCCCGGCCGCCGCCGACGATCACGGCCACCGCGTCCACCGTCGGCACCTCGCCCCAACCGATCGGCCCGGTCAGCTCGATGCGCAACGGCTGCCCGGCGAGAAGCTCGGCACCGTCTTGAGCCACCGTCATGCCGTCCGACTCGATCCGCAGGGTGCCGCTTGGCGTGAACGTTGACGCGGCGAGGTTCAGTTGGCCGCCGCCGGTCACGCGGATCGGCTGGCCATCAACAGTTGCCGGCAGATCGGCGGCGAACCGCTTGGCCAAGCTCGGCCACACGGCGACCTCGGTCAGCGTTAAATCCAGCACGTCGGCCGTGCCCGACGCGGCGAGGTTGGCGTCCAGCAGTTGCCCCTCCGGCCCGTCGATGTTCGCCGCGACCGTCGCCCGGCCTTCGGCGATGGTGGTGTCGGCGGTGATCGTCAGGCCTTGCAGCGCCGCCCGGCTTTCTTCCGGCACGAACGCCGAGAGCAGGGCGACGTGCCGCGGCGAGAGGTTCAGCTTCACGTCGCCGCGGAAATCGCTCGGCAGGGCGGTGCCGTCGAAGGTCGTGGGGCCGACAACGTTGGCGACCAGGACGTCGACGCCGTCGACGGTGACCGTCAGCGGCGAGACGGTGGCCGTGTCGCTGTCGAGCGCGGCGTCGATGGTCAACGCGGCCGAGGCGATGTCGACGGTCGGCAGATCCGGGCCGAGGTTCGTCACCCGCAAATCGGTCAGCGGCAACTCGACCTTCACTGTCGTCCGGCTGCCGTCGGTTTCGGCGACAAGCATGCCGTCCAGAACCCCGGTTGCCTCGGCATCGACGCCGGCCATCTTCAGCACTGGCCGCAGCAGCGACAGCTCGACGTCCTCGAACCGCACGTCGCCGTCGGCGGCCAGGCTCGATAGATCGCCGAACCCGCTTGGCGGCACGGCAACCTCGCCGTTGACCGCGATGGTGCCGCTGGCCCCCTGATCGTCCCGCAGCGGCAGATTCAATGCCACGGCCACCGCCTCGCCGTCGCCGAAGTCGATGAAGCCTTCGTTCTTCAGCAGCTCGACCGAGCCGGTCGGGTGATCGATTCGGCCTTCCAGCTCCAGCTTCAATCGGCCGGTGATGACCGGGATGGCGGTCTCTGAATCACTCGGCTCGGTGGACGAAAGGAGCCGAACGTAGTTGAGCTCGCCGGCTTCATTGACCTCGGCCCGGAGCATGTTTAGCCAGAGCGTCGACTGCCCGAAGTCGAGGTCGCCGTAGGTCAGGGCGTCGAGCAGGGTCAGCTCGGTGGCGAGGTCGGCGTGGAGGACAAGTTGATCCTGCTCGTCGTCGTACAGCTCGACGCCGCCGAGCGTCGCGCCGCTGAACCAGCCGACGCTGAGCGACTCGGCCTCGACGCGGCCGACGATCGAGTTGTTGATCTGCCCCAGCACCAAATCGCGGCCGACACCGGTGGAGGCCAGCGTCGGCAGCAGGGCGACGAGGCCGACGAGCAGCAACAGCAGCACCACGCCGCCGATGAGAAGTTTGCGGCCGCGCCGCTTCTTCGGCTTGGGCGAGGTGGGCGATTCCGGCGAATCAGGCTGCTGGATCTCGTTCGGCTCGGTCATGACAAACTCCTCGCCCGGCGGCTGCCGGTTGTGACGGTTGTGCGGCCGCCGACCCCGGCGGGGGTGGCTGACTCCCATTCATACGTCTCGGACAGCCCGAGCCCCGGGAAGATTTGTGCGCAATCCGCTTTTTCATCGTGAATAATGCGGCCCCCGGCGCTCAACCGCCGCGACTCATCAACCGATCCGCGCAACAAGGTTCACCGAGAAAACCATGACCGACCCCAACAACACCACGGGCAACAAGCAGGGCATCCACGGCAGCAAGCCGTTCTTCGACGGCAAGGTCGTGGTCGGCGGCGGCGGCGGCTTCATCGGCGGGCACCTGGCCCGCGCCCTGCTCGACACCGGCCACGACGTCCGCGTTGTCGACGTCAAGCCGTTCGAAGAGTGGTACCAGGTCCACGAAGACGCCCATAATGTCGAGGCCGATCTGAACCTCAAGGACAAGTGTGAAGAAGCCGTCGACGGCCGTGACGCCGTCTACAACCTTGCCTGCAACATGGGCGGCATGGGCTTCATCGAGAACAACAAGGGGTTGTGCATGCTCAGCGTGCTCATCAACACCCACCTGTGCGAGGCCGCCAAGAACGCAAACGTCAAGGACTACTTCTACGCCAGCAGCGCCTGCGTCTATAACGGTGACAAGCAAACTGACGCCCACGTCACCGCGTTGAAAGAGGAAGACGCCTACCCCGCTTTGCCGGAAGACGGCTACGGCTGGGAGAAGCTGTTCAGCGAACGGATGTGCCGCCACTTCCGTGAGGACTACGGCTTGCGAACCCGCGTCGCCCGGTTCCACAACGTCTACGGCCCGTTCGGCACCTACGACGGCGGCCGCGAGAAGGCCCCGGCGGCCATGTGCCGCAAGGTCATCCAGGCAAAAATGTCCGGCGACCACAACATCGAAATCTGGGGCGACGGCGAGCAGACCCGCAGCTTCATGTACATCGACGACTGCCTCCGCGGCATCGCCGACATCATGCACGGCGACTGCACCGAGCCGCTGAACCTCGGCAGCGCCGAGCTCGTCAGCATCAACCAGCTCGTCGACATCGTCGAAGAACTCGCCGACATCAAGCTCGAGCGGCACTACAACCTCGACGCCCCCAAAGGCGTCCGCGGCCGCAACAGCGACAACACGATGTTCCGCCAGGCCATGGGCTGGGAGCCCAGCATCAGCCTCAAGGAAGGCATGGCCAAGACTTACGACTGGATCGAGCAGCAGATGCGCGGCAACCCGAAGTACAAGGAGTCGCCCAACAAGCTCGCCACCGCGTGAGCACCGTACGGCGTCCTCCAACGCGAAGTAACCTGCATATCAACCCGATGGCAATGGCCGGGTGTCGTCCTTCAGCGCTTCCTCCCGCCCGGCCACGGCGGTGCGGGCGGCGACGAGGTCGCGGAGGGCGTCGTGTTCGCTTGGGCGGCCGAGGGTGACGGCGCTGCAGATGCGGTCGCTCGCGTCGATGCCGATCTCGCAGGTGTGGTGGCCGCTGCCGCGGACGAGGCGGTGGTGGATCAGGCGGGGCTCACCCCAGCCGTTGAGGACGTGGCCGAAGACTTCGGTGAAGAACCAACTCGGCACCGCCCACGGCTCATCGCCGCCGGCCATGGTGGTCGCGGCGATTGCGCCGCTGACGCCGGCATGATCCCAGTGGTCCACGTGGCGGTGCTTGGCGTAGCGGGGGTCAAACATCTTCGCACAATCGCCGGCCGCATGGATGCCGGGGAGGTTGGTGCGGGCGCGGTCGTCGGTCAGGATCGCTCGCTCGACATGCAACGCGGTGCCACGGGCAAGGCGGGTATCGGCCGTCGCGCCCACGGCGGCGACGGCGAAGTCGCACGGCACCGCGTCGCCACTCGCAGCAATCGCCCGCTGAACCCGCCCGTCTCCGTCGAGGCGGACGCACGGGTCGCCAACGCGGACATCGATGCCGCCCTCTGAGAGAAGGTCGCAAAGAACCGTCGAGAGGCGGTCGCCCAGCGCGTGCGGCCAGAGTTTGGCGTGCTTGGCGAGCAGCGTGACCCGCGTGCCGAGGCGGGCGAACGAAGCGGCAAGCTCGACCCCCAACCGCCCGCCGCCGATGACGACGCCCGCCTGGCCCGGCCGGCGGTTGGCGACGGTTCTCAGCACGTCGGAATCGTCAACGGTCCGCAAGTAATGCAGCCCCGGCAGGTCGCCGCCGGGCACGTCGAGCGACTTGGGGCGGGCCCCGGTGGCCAGCAACAAATTGTCGTACGCCAACTGCTCGCCGCTGCTCAGCGTGACCAGCCGCCGACTCGGATCAAGCGCCGCGGCCCGCGTGTTCGTTCGGAGCGTCACCTGCCGCGACGCGTCGGCCCCCTCGGGCATCACCGGCAACGCCGACCGCGGCAGCTCGCCCCGCAAATACATCTTCGAGAGCGG
The DNA here is from genome assembly GCA_964386435.1 of uncultured Tepidisphaerales bacterium. Lineage (GTDB taxonomy): Bacteria > Planctomycetota > Phycisphaerae > Tepidisphaerales > Tepidisphaeraceae > CAYLSV01. Next base: position 15,427 of record CAYLSV010000013.1, on the reverse strand, counting down.
CGGCCGGTGGTAAGGCCGCACCCGCTCGCCCGCGACCAGCGCGATCTCGGCCGTGGCGTCGAGGCGGCGCAGCACCGTGGCCGCCGCGGCGCTCGCCACGCCGCCGCCGATGAGCACGTGCTGGAAATGCTGAACCGCCATCGCCTGACCTCGCCGACATGGTACGCCGATAATGTGCGGCATGCCCGACGCCCCCGCGCCAAAACGCCGCCGCCGCAAGCTCCTTTGGGCGGTCGGCGTACTGGCCACTTTGTTAATCGTCGGCGAGCTCGTCGCCCGGTTCGGGTTGGGGCTGGGCGACCCGCCGCTAATCGTGCCCGACCCGGCGTTGGAGTACCACTTCGTGCCCGGCACCTACCACCGCTTCGGCAACACGATTCGCGTGAACGAGCAGTTCATGCGCAACGCGATTGACATCGAGCCGCGGGTGCTGGTCATGGGCGACAGCGTCGTCAACGGCGGCAACCTGACGGACGACTCGGAACTGGCGACCGCGTTGCTGGCCCGGCGGATCAACGGCGACGTCGGCAACGTCTCGGCCGGCTCGTGGGGGCCGGGCAACCTGCTCGCTTGGTACCGACGGTTTGGCACCCTGGGGGCAGAGACGGTCATCATCGTCGTCAGCAGCCACGATGCGGCCGACGCGATGAAGGCGTCGCCCGCTCCCACCCGCGACCCGTGGCTGGCACTGGACGATGGTGTCGGCCGGTACCTGTGGCCGAGGATCAGCCGCGCGCTCGGGCTGAACAAAACTAAGCCCGAGCCGACCATTGAGCAGTTGGCAACCGACACGCAACGGGCGACAGCGGCCCTGACGACACTCCTCGAAGAGCTAAAAGCGGCCGGCGTGCGGGTGGCCGTGGTGCACCATGCCGAGCGATCCGAAGCCGCGCCCGACGGCGGGTGGCTCGACGGCCACGCCGCCCTCGCCGAGGTGGCGGAGGCGGCCGGCGTGCCGTGGATCGAGGCCCGGCCGATTTACCGCGCGGCGGGCGTCGGGTCGCTCTACCGCGACCAAATCCACCCCAACGCCGCCGGCCAACAGGCGCTGGTTGACGTGCTGGCGGCGGCGGTTGAGGCGGCAAAGTGACGGGACGACGTAGCCGGGAGGTGCCCGATGCTTTCGCCGATTCCTGAAACGACATCGCTTGATTCGACGCGAACAGCCGCTATGCTTCCATCCGTCGAGCCGGATGAACGGATGGATCAGCCGGTCGGCACGTGAAATCTTCATGAACCCCGCCGTTGCCCAACCCGCACCCCGCGTCGCCGATGCCCCGTCGGCGGGGCCGCTCGCGCCGCTGCTGGGGTGGATGGGGTCGCTGGCCGATCCGACGCGGCTGCGGTTGCTGCGGCTTTTGGAGCGGCAGGAGTTGGGGGTGGCCGATTTGTGTGACGTGCTGCAGACGCCCCAGAGCACGGTCAGCCGGCACCTCAAGACGCTGGCCGATCAGGGCTGGGTCAAGAGCCGCCGGCGGGGCACGGCCCACCTTTATCGCACGCTGCTCGATGAACTCGACGACCCGGCCCGGCAGCTTTGGCTCGTTGCGCGCGGGCAGACCGACGATTGGGCGACCATCCGGCAGGATTCGCTGCGGCTCAAGCGCCGTCTAGCCCAGCGCGACACGGCCGCGGCGGCCCGATCATTCTTTAGCGGCAAGGCCGGGGCGTGGGACGATTTGCGGCAACGCTTCTACGGCCACGGCTGGGAGCAGGCGGCCCATTTAGCCCTCTTGCCGGCCGACTACACCGTCGCCGACCTCGGCTGCGGCACGGGGCAGACGCTCGCCGCCGTCGCCCCTCATGTGCGGCGGGTGATCGGCGTCGACAACAACGCCGCCATGCTCGCCGCCGCGAAGCAACGCGTGAAGGGTGCCGCGAACATTGACCTCCGTTCGGGCGAACTGGATGACCTGCCGCTTTCCAACGGCGAGGCCGACGCGGCGGTGTTGTCGCTGGTGCTCAGCTACCTCGACGACTTCGCCGACGTGCTGGCGGAGATGAGCCGCGTCCTCGACGCCGGCGGCCGGGCGGTGATCGTCGACCTCTTGCCGCACGACCGCGACGACTTCCGCCGCGAGCTGGGCCAACTCCGCCCCGGCGTCGCCGAGGCCGAGCTGCAAGCCGCCCTCGCCGCCGCCAACCTGACGCTCACGACCTACCAACCCCAACCCCCCGACGGCGAAGGCCCGGCCCTGTTCGTCGCCTCGGCCGTGAAGGAGGACGCCGATGGAGCCCGTTGACTATGCCACGCCTCGACGCTCGCCGAAGTCACGGCTCTTGCTCATCGTTCTTGCAGTCGTGAGCGTGTCACTGCTCTTGGTCATTCTGGCGAGCATGGCTCTCTGGTTCTTCGTCACGCCAGTAACTCTGCCTCCGCCGCCGCCAGTCCGCATCCCTCCGGCACCTGCGAACCCATAGCTTCGTCTAACAAATCACACTCTCAGCAACTGACCACGGACTACTGACCACGGACCACACACCATGACACAACTCGCCACCGAACCCAAAGTCACCACCACCACCCCCGTTGCCGACGACGCCGCCGGCGTTGCCGAGTACAAGATTGCCGACATCTCACTGGCCGATTGGGGTCGCAAGGAGATCGAGCTGGCCGAGGTCGAGATGCCCGGCCTGATCGCCTGCCGCGAAGAGTACGGCCCGAGCCAGCCGCTGGCGGGCCTGAACATCGGCGGCAGCCTGCACATGACCGTGCAGACGGCCGTGCTGATCGAGACGCTCACGGCGTTGGGCGCCAACGTGCGCTGGTGCAGCTGCAACATCTTCAGCACCCAGGACCACGCCGCCGCCGCCGTCGTCGTCGGCCCCAAGGGCACCATCGAGAACCCGCAGGGCGTGCCGACGTTCGCCTGGAAGGGCGAGACGCTCGAGGAGTACTGGGCCTGCACCGAGCGCATGCTCGACTTCGGTGATGGGCAGGGCCCGGACCAGATCGTCGACGACGGCGGCGACGCCACGCTCCTGATCCTCAAGGGCAAGGAGTTCGCCGAGGCCGGCAGCGTGCCCGGCCCCGAGACGACCGACAACGCCGAGTACAAGGAAGTTCTCAAGATCCTCGCCAAGACCATCGAGGCCGACAACCAGCGCTGGGTCAAGGCGGCCAAGACGTGCAAGGGCGTCACCGAGGAGACGACCACCGGCGTGAAGAACCTGGTCAAGTACCAGAAGGAAGGCACCCTCGCCTTCCCGGCCATCAACGTCAACGACTCTTGCACCAAGAGCAAGTTCGACAACCTCTACGGCTGCCGCCACTCGCTGATCGACGGCTTGTTCCGCGCGACCGACGTCATGGTCAGCGGCAAGGTTGCCGTCGTCTGCGGCTACGGCGACGTCGGCAAGGGCAGCGCCCAGAGCCTCAAGGGGCAGGGTGCCCGCGTGATCGTAACCGAGATTGACCCGATCTGCGCCCTGCAGGCGTCGATGGAGGGCTTCGAGGTCAAGCCGCTCGAGGAGACCCTCGAGGAGGCCGACATCTTCATCACGACGACCGGCAACTACAAGATCATCACCGCCGACCACATGCGGCAGATGAAGGACAAGGCAACATCGGCCACTTCGATAACGAGATCGAGATGGCCGAGCTTGAGAAGGTCACGAAGAAGACCAACATCAAGCCGCAGTACGACATGTTCACCTTCGAGGACACCGGCAAGAGCGTCTTGATCCTCGCCGAGGGCCGCCTGCTGAACCTCGGCTGCGCCACCGGCCACCCGTCGTTCGTCATGTCCGCCAGCTTCACCAACCAGACGATCGCCCAGATCGACCTCGCCCTGTTCCAAGAAGGCAAGGAGAATTTGTCGGGCGTCGATTACTCGGAGAACAAGGTCTACCTGCTGCCGAAGAAGCTCGACGAGAAGGTCGCCCGCCTGCACCTCGACAAGCTGGGCGTCAAGATCACCGAGCTGAGCCAGGAGCAAGCCGACTACATCGGCGTCCCCGTCGACGGCCCGTACAAGCCCGAGCACTACCGCTACTAAACCGGCGGCA
>CAYLSV010000013.1:7838-11369 GCA_964386435.1 uncultured Tepidisphaerales bacterium | reverse complement strand
CCCGGCCCGCGGTGTCGTTAAGTCCTTGTTACCATCTTGAACACTTGCAAATTTCTGGTACGTTGCCGGCCCCGCCGCGCCGGCACGTGGTCGAAGCCCGGCGGATTCACCCCAAGCCGGACCTTCTCGATGCCGAACCGCCCCCTGTTCGTGAACCGTCGCCGCCTGACCACGGCCGTTGTCGTCACGCTCGCCGCCTCGCCCGCTTTTTCCCAGCAGAATGTCGGCCTGCTCAGCGACGGCGGCGAGATCGTCGGGTGGGGCAGCAACGACGACGGCCAACTCGACAACATTCCGCAGGGCAGCTTTCTCGCCGTCTCCGCGGGTACGCGGCACAGCGTGGCCATCCGAGAAGACAGCTCGCTCGTCGATTGGGGCCAGAACGATCTGGGGCAACTCGACGGGACGCCGTTCGGCACCTTCTTGTCCGTTGACGCCGGCAGCGGCGTCACCGTGGCCGTGCGGTCCGACAACCGTCTGGTTGCCTGGGGAAGCAGCGGCGACGTCTCGAGCGACCTGCCCAGCGGCAGCTTCCGGGCTGCGAGCCTCGGATTGAACCACGGCACCGCCATCCGCGGCAGCGACCGAGCCCTCAGCTGGGGCAGCAACAGCTTCGGGCAACAGAACGGCGGGCCCTTCGATGAGGACGACGAGACCATCGCCGTCGCGGCCGGAGGCTTTCACAGCGTCGCGATCCTGCGATCGGGCAGACTGGTCGACTGGGGCGACAACTCGAGCGGACAGCTGAACAACACGCCGTCCGGCACCTTCACCGCCGTCGCCGGGGGCCTAAGGCACACCGTGGCACTGCGGGCCTCTGGCGAAGTCATCGATTGGGGCAACAACTCCTTTGGGCAGCTCAACGGCACGCCCACTGGCACCTTTGTGGCCACCGATGCCGGCGGCGATGCCAGCAGCGCGATTCGCCCGGACGGGTCCATCGCCTCCTGGGGCAGTGACACTGCGGGCCAAATTAGCGGCACACCGGCCGGCACCTTCACGGCCGTCAGCGTCGGCCTCGCCCATAGCCTCGCCCTTCGTGCCCGCACCCAGTACAGCGGCGACCTGCTCATCACCGGCACCGGCCTCACCGCCAACCTCAACCGATCGGTCCGCGTCGGCGGCGACGTCACGATCGATACCACGGCAACGCTCTACAACAACCCCGTACTCGACGTCGGCGGCCGGCTGAGCTTCAGCGGCTCAGGCGCGAGTGTCGCCAATCCTGACAACGGCGTCGCCTCGTTCTCGGCGGGATCGCTCAAGCTGGACGGTGCCGGGCTCACGATCGGCTCCGCAGGCTTCGAGCGGGCGACCGTCTACGGCGACGTGGTCGGCGACGGCACCCTCACCATCGCCGCCGACGGCCAAGCCCGCATCGGCGGCGGGGCGGGCGCGTCCCGCGGCTTCATGTTCGTCCAGGGCACGGGGCCGAGCCGCATCCTCTCGCCCGACGGCTTCGTGACCACCGGCCCGGCCAACGTGACGATCGAGGCGGGCCACACGCTGGAGGTCGATGCCTTCGGCGGGTTCCTCGGCGTCGGCGACCGGGACTTCGAGAACGGCGGCCGGGTCGAGGTGCTGGGCAACCGCCTCGACTCCAACGGTCCCGCCGAACTGCACGTGAAGGGCACGGCCGTCAACGCGCTGGCCGTGGGCAACTTCTTCACCGGCACCGTCAACTACACGCCCGGCCAAATCGTCGCCCGCGACGGCGTTCTGCGGTTCGACCAAGGCATCGAGCAGCGAGGCGGCAACATGACCGTCGTCGGCGGCACGGTCGACGTCTTCGGCGACATCAACAACAACAGCGGCGGCGGGCAAACCGGCTCCATCGTCGTCACCGGCGGCGGCGAGGCCGTCTTCTACGACGACATCACCAACAGCGGCACCATCCGTGTCTCCGCCGCCGGCACACGGACCAGCGCCGCCGTCTTCCTCGGCAGCCTGAGCGGCAACGGCGTCTCCGGCGGGGGCGACGTGTTCATCGAGGGTGATTTGCGGCCGGGGTTCAGCCCGGCCGTCGTGGAGTTCGGCGGCGATTTGTTCCTCGGCAGCGGGTCCGCCACGGAGATCGAGCTGTTCGGCCTCGACTTGGGCGAGTTCGACCGCGTCGAGGTTGCCGGCGATTTGACGGTGGCGGGGCGGCTGGACGTGACGGCCGGCGGCGGGGTCGAGCCGTTGCCGGGGGACGAGTTCGCCATCTTCTCGCACGCCAGCCGATCGGGCACCTTCGATCAGGTGAGCGACGACTTGGGCCTGCCAGGCTTGCGGTTCGACATCGTCTATGGCGACGGCGAGATCACGCTCGAGCCGGTGCGGCTGCAAAGGGGCGATGCGAACTTCGACGGCGTGGTGAACTTGGCCGACTTCGGCATCCTGCGCGGCGACTTTGGCGACGAGGGCCGCTCGGCGGCCGACTTCAACTTGGACGGCGTGGTGAATCTGGCCGACTTTGGTGAACTGCGGGCGAACTTCGGCGACTCGATCTTCGGCGGCAGCGTGGCGGCGGCGGGCGATCTGGGGTTGATCGACGATTGGGCCGCCAATGTGCCGGAGCCGGCGGCGATGTCGGTGCTGGCAGCAAACGGACTGGGGCTCATGCGGCGTCGCTGAGCGGCCCGGCCCAATATCACGCGTTGTCTGCTGATGTATGGTACATTCTGCGCGTGGCGGAGCCGATTTATCCCGAGCCGGATGAGGCGGCGGTCTTGGCGGTAATCGGGCCGATGCGGGAGTTGGCGTCGCGGCTGATGCGGCGGGAGCATGCCGGGCACACGTTGCAGACCACCGCGCTGGTGAACGAGGCGTTCGTGCGGCTGCGGCGGGATCGGGGAGCGCAGTGGCGGCCGGATGCGGCGTTCTACCGGGCCGCGGCCGAGGCGATGCGGCGGGTGCTGATCGACCACGCTCGGCAACGGCTGGCCCAAAAGCGCGGCGGGCAGCAGTCCGAGGCGGGCCGGCGGGCGGCGGGGCGGGTGTCGCTCGACATCGCCGAATTGGCGGCAAGCGATGACCCGGCCCGGCTGCTGGACGTGGAGCAGGCGCTACTGGAACTGGCCGACGTCGATGCCGCCTCGGCCGACGTGGTGCGGCTGCGAATGTGGGGCGGCATGACGGTGGACGAAGTCGCCGAGGCGTTGGGCACGTCGTCGCGATCCGTCGCCCGCGAGTGGAGCTTCGCCCGCGCCTGGCTGCACGAACGCCTGCGCGACGGCTTCGATCCGGCGACGGCGTGAGCACCCTGCCGCCGCAATCCCGAAGACGTCCCGCTTTTGCTTCTCCGTGCTGATTGAACGACGGTTGGCAGGTTGTCGTGACGGTTGCCGCGATGGATAAGAGTTGCCCCGATGCCTGATGTGCCTCCCAGTCTCGATGCCGGCCGGATGATCCGGGCGAAAGCAGTTTTCCTTGACGCGCTCGACCAACCGGCCGCCGAGCGGGCGAAGTTCGTGGCGGCGGCGTGTGAGGGTGACGACGACTTGCAGCAGCGGGTGCTGGCGCTGCTGGCGGCCGACGAAGAGGCGGCGG
>CAYLSV010000013.1:3677-7828 GCA_964386435.1 uncultured Tepidisphaerales bacterium | reverse complement strand
GGTACGGTCGCGACGATCGCGGCGCTGGCAGGGGCGGGCGAGGCCGACGAAGAGGCGGCGGAGCCGGCGGCGTTCACCGTTGATTGGTCGGCCTTGGCGAGCGATGAGCGGCCCGGCGAGCCGTTGGCGGCGGCGGGGGATGAGGTCGGGCCCTACCGGCTCATCGAGCCGCTGGGGCGGGGCGGGCACGGGGAGGTTTGGCGGGCCGAGCAGCTTCAACCGGTGCAGCGGACGGTGGCGGTGAAGCTGCTGCAACCGCGGGCCGGCGGGCGGGATCTGGCCAAGCGGTTCGCCTTCGAGCGGCAAGCGCTGGCCCGGCTGGACCACCCGGACATCGCCCGCATCCTCGACGCCGGCACCTGGCGGGAGATGCCGTACCTCGTCGTCGAGCTGGCCCCCGGCGAGCCGATCACGAAGGTCGCCGCCGATCTGCCGATCGCCGAGCGGGTGCGGCTGTTCGCCCGCGTCGTCGAAGCCGTCGGCCACGCCCACGGCCGGGGTTTGATCCACTGCGATCTGAAGGGCGGCAACGTGCTGGTGTGGCAGGAGGAGGGCGAGACCCGGCTGAAAGTGATCGACTTCGGCATCGCCCGGCTGCTCGACGATTCGGTCGATTCGGCCATGACCAGCGGCACGCCGGCGACAATGAGCCCGGAGCAGGCGGCCGGCGGGGTGGTGGACGTGCGGTCGGATGTTTATGCCTTGGGCTTGCTCTTGCACGCGTTGCTCGGCGGCGAGAACCCGGTGCTGGCGGCCACCACCTCGCGCGGCCGCCGGGCGCTGGCCGAGGCGGCGCAGGCGGCCCCGCGACCCGCGGCCCTGCCGGTGCCGCCGGAGTTGAACTGGATCATCGATCACGCCACCCGGCCGGCGCCGACGGATCGGTACGCCACGGCCAACGAACTGCTCGCCGACGTGAGTCGTTACCTCGACGGCCGCCCGACCAAGGCCGGGCCGGGCGGGCGGTGGTACCGGCTGCGCAAGCACGCTTGGCGAAACAAGGCACTCACCGTCGCCGCGGCCCTCGTCGTGCTGAGCATCGCCGGCGGCATCGCGGCGGCGACGACGCAGGCGGTCCGCGCGAGTCGGGCCGAGGATCGTGCGCTCGTTCAACGAGATGCCGCCCTGGCTGCCGAGGCTGAGGCCGAGCAGCAGGCACGGGCCGCCGAGGCGACGAGCCGGTTTCTGCAGCGCATTCTGTTCAGCGCCCGCCCCGGCATGGAGCGGCCGGATCAGCGGGCGGCGTTCGTCCGCAGCGTCGACCGGGCCCGCAAGGGTCTGGAGACGGACCTGACGGAGTTTCCGGAAGTTCGGGCCGAACTGCTCGACATGATCGGCCTGATCTACCTCGAGCTCGGCCGGTACGAGGAGGCCGGGCCGTTGCTGCTGGAGGGCTGGCGATTGCGCGGCGAGTTGTTCGGCGAGGAGGACCGGCGGGCCCTGCGGACCCGAAACCTGTACGCCCAAACATTATTGGAGCTGCGGCAGATGGATGAGGGGCTCGCGCTGATCGAGCGGGGCCTGACACTCGGTGAGGCCGCCGGGCTGGGGCCATATGAGGACCCGATGCCCAAGCTCCGGGCAAACTTGGCAACCGCGTTGGCGTGGCGGCTGGGGCCGGGCGACGTCAAGCGGCTCGCCGAGCTTGCCGGCGACGCCGAGGCGGTGCTGGACGACGGCTCGTTCACCGACGCCCAGCGACAGGAGCTCGCCGACCTGCTTGCAAGGGCCGCCGACGCGCTGCTGCGGAGCGGCGACCCGAGCCAGGCCGCCGAGGGCATGCGGCTCTCGGAGCGGGCCATGCAGGCGTACCGCGACACCGCGTTGCCCAGGCGGCAGTGGGTCGCGATCCAGTTCAACCACGCCAAGAACTACCAAGGCGTCGGCCGGCCGGAGAAGTCGATCGAGCTGTACGACAAGCTGCTGCCCCAGGCGGAAGAGGTCTTCGGCGAGCAGTCGCAGTTCTACAACATCCAACTCGACCGTCGGATCTCGATGTTCGGCATGTTCGAGCGGCAGACGGCCGGGCAGGAAGAGTTCGACCGCTGGCGAGCCGAGGCGGCGGCCATGTTCGAGCGGACCAAGAACGGCCCGGTCGTGTTCGGGCCGGCGTCGCTGATCGCGCTGCACCTGCAGGCCGACCAACCGGCCCAGGCATTGGAAGTCGCCCAATTCGCCGCCGATTTGCCGCCGGGCGTGCGGCACTACGACCCGAGCGTCGCCGGCTACGCCCGGCAGATGGCGGCGATGATTTTGCAGCGCAACCCCGACCTCGCCGCGACCACCCGACCGGCCGGCGACGAAAACTGACCAGGTGTTGGCAGGGTTTGGCCGCGGTTGCCGCGATCCTCCTCAGCAGGGGATGTCGCACTTAGTTGAACCCGGAGCCGAGATGAACCGATTGAACCCACGCACGCTGCCGAACCTCAAGCTCGCCGCCGCCGTCTTGGCGGTGCCGCTGGCCGCCGCCCCCGCCGCGGCAAGCGATCTGACCTGGGATGGCGGGTCGGGCGGTGTGTTCTTGCCGTGGAACGTCGCGGACAACTGGAACCCGGATCAGCTGCCCACCGCCGGCGACAACGTCTTCTTCGACGCCGCCACCGGCACGCCGACGACGATCGTCATCGGCGCGCCCAGCGTCGCCAACAACCTCACCGTCCTCGGCGGCGGCTGGAACTTCACCGGCATCGGCGGGTCGGTCCTCGACACCGGGGGCACCGCGATCATCGACGACGCGACGGCGACCGACCTCGCCGCCGGGGCCGACCTGTCGCTGACCGTCGGCGTCGCGTGGGACAGCGTCGGCACGCTGACCGTCGGCAACCAAGGCCGGGGCGCGCTCTCGCTCGAAGGCGGCTCGACGTTCCGCGGGCTCAACGTCGTCGTCGGCGAGGCGGTCGGTTCCGAAGGCGTCATCGACGTCGACGGCGTCGGCAGCCTGCTCTTCGCCGACGGGCAATCCAGCGGCGAAGGCATCTTCGTCGGCCGCGACGGCATTGGCACGCTTAACGTCACCAACGGCGGCATTGCCCAGGTGAACCCGGCGATCAACAGCTCGATCGGCGTTCCCGACATCGAGCTCGGTGTCAACGCAGGCGGCACCGGCATGCTCAACATCGACGGCAGCGGCTCGGTCGTCCGGGCCGAAGATCACTTCGTCGGATTCGGCGGCACCGGCTTCCTCAACATCACCAACGGCGGGCTCCTCAACGCCGACATCGGCACCTCGGCCGACGGCTTCGTCGCCTTCGACGTCGGCTCCAGCGGAACGGCCGTCGTCGACGGGGCCGGCTCGGAGTGGCGTCTGCGCCGGCTCGACGTCGGCCGCGCCGGCGTCGGCACGCTCGACATCACCGCCGGCGGCCTCGTCCGGACCGTCAACAGCGGCAGCAACGGCGATCTCGTCGTCGGCACGCTCGAAACGGGCGACGGCATCATCACCGTCAGCGGCGGCACAAGCGGTGCCTTCTCGACGCTCGATGTCGATGACAACATGATCATCGGCGACTTCGGCCGGGCAGTTATCCGCGTCGGCCAAGACGCCGCAGGCAACACGGTCGGTCGCGGCTCGCTCGTCGTCGACGGCAACATCGAGATCGGCCGGCGCGCCGGCACAGGCTTCACAAATACGCTCGTTCTCGACGGTCCCGAGGCCTCGGCCGACGTCGGCGGGGCCATAAACGTCGGTGCCGTCTTCACCGGCCAATCCTTCGGCGGCAACGGCACGCTCGACGTGCTCAACGGAGCCGACGTCACCCTCGGTGGCCAGCTCAACCTCGGCCTCGCTTCATCCGGCTCCGGCGTGGCGACCATCCGCGGCGACGGCTCGACGCTGACCGCATCAGGACTCTTCGCGGGGAACAACAACAGCACCGCCAACGAAACAGCCGTCGGGTTCCTCGACATCCAAGACGGCGGCCGCATGACGATCACCGGCGGCGGCCAGGTCGCCGTGACCCTGGGCGACGATCCGGGCGGCTCGGCCACGGTGACGATCAACGGCGCCGACTCCGTCCTCGAATCGACCGGCACCGGCGAGGTTTGGATCGGTGGCTCCGTCAACGACTCGGCCGGCACCGGCACGGTCAACGTCACCGACGGCGGCAGCTTCACCACCGCCGGCCGCCCCGTCCTCGGCTACGGAACCAACG
>CAYLSV010000013.1:0-3591 GCA_964386435.1 uncultured Tepidisphaerales bacterium | reverse complement strand
CCAAGCCGGCAGCAGCGGCACGATGAATGTCTCGGGTGCCGGCACGACCGCCGACATCAACGGCATCTTTCTCGTCGGCGACACCGGCGTCGGCAGCCTGACCGTCTCCGACGGCGCCGTCGTCACGAACAACGTTGGCGGCAGCAGCTTTATCGTCGGCGAAGAGGGTGCCAGCGACGGGTCGAGCCTGACCGTCACCGGTCCCGGCAGCACGATGGACTACCAGGGCACCGGCCGGATGATCCTCGGCCTCTCCGGCGGCAGCAGTGCCGCCCCGACCACCGTCACCGTCTCGGACGGCGGGCTTCTGACCACCGACCAGCGGATCAGCATCGCCGAGCAGGACAACAGCCATGCCGTTCTCGTCGTTGACAATGCCAAAGTGGAAGGCCTGGAAATGAACGTCGCCGTCGACCCCGGCACGGTCGCCGACGTCACGGTCCGCAACGGCGGAAAGGTGCTGCTCGACGTCTTCGCCGAGATCGCCGCGGAGAACAACGGCAACGGCAGCCTGATCGTTGAAGACGCCGGCTCGCTGTTCCGCACCGGCGGCGACTTCTCCGTCGCCGCGGCCGCCACGGCCAACGACGGCGACCTCTTCGTCCGCGATGGCGGGCGTGTCGAGACCGGCAACCTCGGCTTCGTCGGACGCTTCAACAACGACCGCGGCGAGGCCACCATCGGAGGCCCGGGCCTGCCGGCGTCCTGGACCATCGGCAGCACGCTCTTCGTCGGCCCCAACACCGCCAGCGGCTTTGGCGTCCTCAACATCCTCGACAACGGCACCGTCGATACCGACGGCCCGCTCAGCCTCCGCCGGAACGGCACCATCAACATCGACGGCGGCACGCTCGAACTCGACAGCCTCACCGACGCCGGCGGCACCATCAACTTCAACACCGGCACCGTCCGCTTCAGCAACGCGGTCAGCCAGACGCTCACGCCGTCCCTCCTCGACGATGTCGTCGGCAGCGACCGGACCCTCAACGCCAATCAGACGCTCGACGTCGAAGGCTTGGCCATCCTCGGCACCAACCTCCGCATCGACGGCGGACGCTTCGAAGTCGGCGCGATTTCGGCTGGTAGTTTCGCCAATGTCGACTTCGACCGCGGCACGTTCGCCCTCACCGACGCCGACCTCATCATCGGCACCAGCGGCGTCTTCGGCCCGACCGCGACCTTCACGCAGAATCAGAATCTGGAAGTCACCAACGACGTGCTCGTCCAGCCCAATGCCGAGCTGACCATCATCGGCAGCTACAGCGCCGGCCAGACCGTCAACAACGGCGACATCGTTTTCATTTCGCCCAGCGGTATCAAGCAAATTGACGGCCAATTCCGCACCGTCGGCGACACCACGTTCGTCGGCAACACCCGCTTCAACGACCTTGTCAGCGGCCCCGGCGACTTCTTCGGGCCCGGCCTGGGCATCTTCGCCGGCGGGTACGCGCCCGGCAACAGTCCCGGCGTCATCGAGTTCGAGGGCGACGTCGCCTTCGCCGACGGCGGCTTCCTCGAGATCGAGCTTGCGGGCCTCGACATCGGCGGGTTTGACCGCCTGGAAATCCTTGGCGACGCGACGTTCGACGGGTTGCTGCGGATCGCCGCAATCGACGGCTTCCAGCCGCTGCCGGGCGACGCGTTTGAGTTCGCCACCTTTGCCTCGGCGGACGGCGTGTTCGACGCCTTCGACATCATCGACCCGCAGATCGGCCTCGGTTACTCGGTAATCTACGACGACACCGCCACCACGCTGCGGCCGGTGCGGCTGCTCGACGGCGATGCCAACTTCGACGGTGTGGTGAATTTGGCCGACTTCGGAATCCTCCGCGCCGACTTCGGGGATGAGGGGCGATCGGCGGCCGACTTCAACCTCGACGGCGTGGTGAACCTGGCCGACTTCGGCATGCTGCGGGCCGGCTTCGGCGACTCGCTGTTCGGCGGCGGGGCGGCCGCGGCGGGCGATCTGGGCACGATGGACCTGTGGGCCGCGGGTGTGCCCGAGCCGGCCAGCCTGAGCCTGCTTGCCGCGGCCGGGCTGGGGCTGGTGCGGCGTCGGCGTTGAGAATCGCACTCCTGTCCGCAACCCGCGGCACGCCTCGGGGTGCCGTGGGTCATGCGGGTGCTCATGGTGTTGCCGGCCCTGGCCGAGGCGAAGCCCGACGGCGGGCGGCCGATCAAGTACAGCCTCTTCCCGCCGCTTGGGCTGGCCCAGCTCGCGGCGTTCCTGCCGGACGACGCCGAGGTGCGGCTCGTCGACGAGCACGTGATGGACGAACTGCCAACCGACCGGCCGCCCGCGTGGCGGCCGGACCTCGTCGTGGTTCAGGCATACATCACCAGCGCCGATCGGGCGCACGAATTGTGCGATTTCTACCGAAACCACGGCATCACCGTCTGCCTCGGCGGCTTGCACCCGACGTCGCTGCCCGAGGAGGCGCGGCCGCACTGCGACCACTTGTTCCTCGGCCCCGGCGACGCGATTTTCCCGGCGTTTCTCGCCGATCTTGCCGCCGGGCGGGCGCGGGCGCTTTACGACTCGCGCGACTTTCCCCGCGACATCGCCCACCTGCCGCCACCGCGGCGGGCGTTGATCGATCGATCGCGCTACCTCGTGCCCAACAGTTTGATCGTCACACGTGGCTGCCCGCACCGCTGCGACTTCTGCTACAAAGAAGCGTTTTTCGACGGCGGGCGGAGCTTTTACACGCAAGCGGTCGACGCCGCCCTCGCCGAGATCGACCGGCTGCCGGGCCGGCATCTTTACTTCCTCGACGACCACCTGCTGGGCAACCCGCACTTTGCCCGCGCGTTGTTCGCCGGCATGCGCGGGGCGGGCCGACGGTTCCAGGCGGCGGGGACGGTGGACAGCGTGCTGCGGGGCGATTTGATCGAGCGGGCCGCCGACGCCGGGCTGCGGTCGCTGTTCGTCGGCTTCGAGACGCTGGGCGAAGCGGCGCTGCGCGGCTGCGGCAAGCGGCAGAACGTCGGCCGCGACTACGACCGGGCGATCCGTCGGCTGCACGACCTTGGCGTGATGGTCAACGCCAGCTTCGTCTTCGGCCTCGACGGCGACGGGCCGGACGTGTTCGACCGCACCGTGGACTGGGCAATCGATCAGAGCATCGAGACGGCCACGTTCCACGTCGCCACGCCGTACCCCGGCACCGGCTTTTTCTCCCGGATCGAGGGCGAAAACCGTTTGCTGCACCGCGACTGGCGGCGGTACGACACGCGACAAACCGTCTTCCGCCCAAGCGGTATGACGCCCGCCGAACTCGAGGCCGGTTACCGCCGGGCGTACCGCGCGTTCTACACCTGGCCGAACGTCGCCCGCGGCGCGTGGGGCCAACAGGACTGGCCGCGGTTCGCCAAACACCTCGCCTACGCCGGCGGCTGGAAACGTGCCGCCCCAATCTGGGCGGCGATGATCCGCAACCGCAAGCTGGCGGCAGGCCGACGGCTGCTGGAAACGGTGCTGGCGAGGCCGCAGCAGGCGGCGAGCCATCGAGCGCCGGCGGCGAGCCTGCCTGTTCTGGATGCCGCAAGTCGCTGAGGCCCCCACCGCCGCGTAGCGGCGGGGCTGCACAG
>CAYLSV010000012.1:23331-58807 GCA_964386435.1 uncultured Tepidisphaerales bacterium | reverse complement strand
CGTCCTGAAGCTCGTCCTGAAGCTCGTCCTGAAGCTCGTCGGCTTCCGTGCCGGCCGCCTCCGACTCGCCCAAAGCCCGGCCCACCCGCTCCCACACGCCGGCCGCGGCCCAGCGGTCGCAGGCGCTTCCACAGGCTGTTGGGCTTGCCGAAGCGTGGCGGCAGGTCGGCCCAGGGGATGCCGGTCTTGAGCACGTACAGGCCGGCGTTGACGAAGGTGCGGTTGTCGGCGGCGGTGCGGCCGGGGTCGGTGGCCTTGCCCGGCAGCAACTGCTCGATCTTGGCCCACTGCGCATCGGTCAGCTCGTGGCGTCGTCTCATCGGCTTCAGATCGCCGCAACCGCGAGATCGCGCTGCGCTGAATGTCGGTACGCCCAAGGTCGGTGAAGAACTCGAAAATTGGGCGCGGGCGGGCGGACAATCGATGGGCTTCGCGTTCTACCACGAGCAGGACGCCGAGGCCGCCATCGACGGCAACGGGCTGATGTTCGCGTTCGGGGCGACCGAACCCGGCAGGGACAAGTACCCGCAGGCGGCCGTCGCCGTCGGCCGGCGGCTTGTCGAGCGGCTGGAAGAGGACGGCTTGAACCCGATTTGGGATAGCTCGTTGCAACAACGGATAGGCCTGCCGATGACGTGGCAGCGATGTCGCCCAACCGCCACCGCGTAGCGCTCGAAGTCTGGCACTCGGTGATGCACCTCCCTCTGCCGCGCCATCCGGTTCAGATCGATCACTTTGTAGATGACCTCGTTTGGCACCCCGGCGTAGCATCGGCGGACGCCAAGCGGCCGCGCGACCGGTGGCTTGGGGTTTGTTCCCGCGGAGGCGTCCGCGGGGGTCATGCCTGCCTGAAGGGCCTTGCCTCGCGAGAGGGCGGCGACCGGCGGCGGGCTCGTGAGGTGCTGAGACCCCGTTCGAGTCGCGTCGGCGGCGCTCTCCCTGAACAGGAGGTGATCCCGTGAATCCTTATACCCTTAAGGTTGCTGCCTAGCTGCAGCTGGGGACGGGTGTGATTCCCGCCCCACACGCGGCTGCACTGGCAGCCCTCGAGCCCGGCGCGTCCCAACGGACGCTCCGGGCTCGTTTCGTTTGGGCGTCGAGACGCGAGCGAGCCTCTCGTGCTCCAAGATGGGAAGAAGCCAAGGGGAGAGCGGAGCGATCACCCGGATCCCGAGATGCGGAACATGCATGGTCTGCGGGATCCGTGCGATCGCTTCGCGCTCTCCACGGCTTCTCGACACGTTGGCGCCCGCCGTCACTCCCGCGCATCCAGCAGTCGGGCGACGAGGGCGGCGGAGACGCGAGGCGTTTGCGGCGTCACCCGACGCGCCGGCACCTCAGCGGCGAGCGTGGCGTACAGGCGGCCGATCGGCTGGCCGGCGTACAAAGGGTGCGGCTCGTCCCAGATCGGGCTCGACCAACTCGCCGACTCGGCGGGCAGGATGTGCGTGTACCGGCGGCGGGCGGCGAGGGCGGCATCGCCGAAACTGAGGTGCGTGAGCAGACGCCAGGAGAGGGCGGGTTCGGCCGCCCCACGGGGGATGGCCAAGGCGGTGCCGCCCCAGACGCTCGTGCGGTCGTCGCCCGATTCGAACCGCGGCAACGGCATCATCGCGAGTTTACCAACAAGGTCGGGCCGCTTGTCGAGGTAAGCGATCCGCCAGTCGGGGGTGAAGACCATCGCCAGCTCGCCGTCGGCAAGGTCGTTCACCCAACCCACCGGCCCGGCGCTGGCGTCGGTGGCGAGGCCGGCGTTGAGCAGGGCGGTGTAGAAGTCGATCGTGTCCGCCACCCGCGGGTCGTCCAGCACCTCCGGGTCGGTCAGGCTCACGCCACGCTGCAGCAGCAGCAGCGCGAGGTGCCCGGCGGCGGCCCCGTGAAGTTCCAGCGCCGGCTTATCGTGAAACGCCCGGTATCGCCGCAGCACCTCGGCGAGCGCGGCCCACGTCCGACACGCTGACGGATCGAGCCCGGCGGCGGCGAACAAGTCGCGGCGGTAGGTGAGCGTCACCGGATGCACATCCTGCGGCACGGCGAGCAGGGTGCCATCGACGGACCACGCGGCAAGGGCCTGCGGCGTGAAACGGGCGGCGAGGTCGGCGGCTTCCGTGTCGACCGGACCTCCGCCGCTACGCGGCGGAGGTCCGGCCGGTTGACTCAACGGCAACAACGGGGTCCGTGCCGCGCCGTGGGCGAAATGCTTCGCCGAGCCGTTGATTTCCAACTCCACCAGATCCGGCCACGCCTCCGGCGGGGCGTCTTGCAGGGCGAGCGTCGTCAGGCGCGTGTCGATCGCCCGCGCCGGCAGCAGCCGCACGACGACCGGACGGTTCGTCTCCCGCTCGAACTGCTCGGTCAGTGGCACCACCCCCGGCTCGCCACGGCCACGGAAGGTGTCGGCGTGCGTCGGGGCGAACACCCAAACTTCCAGCGGGTCGCCCGGCTCCTCGTTGCCACCGACGCCGAGCCAGAGCAGGGCGGCGAGGGCGAGGGCCAGCAGCAGGGCGGCCGGCCGGCCCAGCGGCCAAGTGTCGGCGAGCCGGCTCACATCTGGTCTTCCTGCTTGACGATCAGTTGATAAACCGCCTCGGCGGTGGCGGCCTTCATGATCCCGGCGCGGAACTTGTCAGCGGTCATCAGGCGGCTGATGCGGGCCAGGGCGTGCATGTGCGGGCCGGTCTTGTCCGGCGGGCTGGCCAGCAGCCAGACGATGCTGACAGGGCGGCCGTCGACGGCGGCGAAGTCGATCGGGTCGCTCGGCTTGCCGATGGCCAGCACGAGGTGCTCGGTGCCCTTGGTCTTGCCGTGCGGGATCGCCAGGCCGTTGCCGATGCCGGTGGTGCGGGTGCTTTCCCGCTCGAGCACGGCCTCCAGCACGCGGGCCTTGTCGGTCACGTCGCCGGTGGCGGCGAGCGCATCGACCAACTCGCCGATGGCCCCCTCCTTGGTGGTGGCGGCCAGGGGCACCTTGACGTTCTGGGGCTTGAGGATGTCGGTCAGACGCATCGGCAAAAGTCTCGCGAGCAGGCAACCAACCGCCGCCGGGTTGGGGCGGGCATCCTACACCGGGCCGCCCGGCGGGCCACCTCGAATCGTCGGAAGTCTGCCGGTCATGTCTCCTCGTCCACCAGCGCCACGTGCCGGAAGTACGTCTGGCTCTCGAACCCCGCCCCCAACGCCCCGATCACGATGCCCAGCGCCGCGACGAAACATGCCAGCGTCAGGTAGTGCCCGGCCCGCACCTCGACGCTGGCGGCCCACGATCCGACGAGGTCGGCGGGGTAAAGCAGCCCGGCCAGCGCCACCACCGCCGCCACGAGCAGGGCGTACGTCGTCGCCATACCGATCGCCACGGCCAGCACGACCGCCCAATTCCCCACCGCCCGCTGCTCGCTGAGCATCCGGTGGCCGCGGCGGACAAGCAGATTCTGCTTGCGCACGATGTAAATGCTGGCGCCGACCAGCACGCCCACCGACAGCACCGCCACCCGCCACGGCGGCTGGCTCATGCCCAGGTCCCACGCCTCGGCCGTCAGCAGCAGCACGAACATGGTGCTCGCCGCCGCCGTGGTCAGCCGGCTCAGTCGCAGCGGGAACTCCCACGGGCGGATGCGGCGGACCGCCCGCCCAATGTCGCGGCCGTTGTGCCGCAGGACGTTGAGGTAAAACCGCACCGGCCAGCCGTCGTGGCGATGATCGGCCGACTCCTCCAACCGCTCATCCGCCACGGCCCGCAACTCCGTCGCCAAGACGCCCAGCGAGTTGACGCCAAAACCCCGCATCGCGTCAAGATCATCAACGCCCTTCAAATCGTGCATCACATCAAACGGATCCGCCGCGTGCGGCACGTCCAGCATGTGCCCGATCAGATGCTGCGCCAACGCCTCCAGCCGCCGCGCCAGCACGTCGACGCGGGTCGCCTCGTCCGTCTCGCCCGCGGCGTCCGGGTCGAGCCGGGCCGTAGAGATCACGCTCGCCGACAACGCCCGACTCGGCGCGGCCAGCGCGAACGGCTTGTCCACCGCATCAAGATCATCATCCGTCACCACCAGCACCGCATCCCATCGATTTACCTCCCGCTCCGCCACCCCGATATCGAGCAATTCCACGGTCACCGCGCCCCGCCCCTCCGCCGCCTCCCCCCGCCGACGCGTCACCGGCATCGCCCAATCGAACCCATCAAACAACTCGCCGAGCACCGACAATACCCGCCCCCGCGCCCGCCGCACCGCCACCACATCCACCTCATCCAACCGCCCAACCAACACCCACCCGATCTCCACCCGCGGCGCAGCAGTCACAACCTGGGCATCCACCAACACAACCACAGTCTACCGCCACACCAACGGCAAGCTCTCCGAGACCCGGTATCCACCAGATCAGGAACCGCGGAAGGACAGAAGACATAAGCCTGATTATCGGCCCCGTCGGTTACTCGACCTCGACGCGTTCGTTCAGGATGCGGACGCCGTCGAGTTCGTGGATGCCGCTGCGGAGGGTCATGGGGGCTTCGTCGGCGGCGTCTTTGAAGCGGTAGCGGCGCATCACCGTGTTGCCGGGGGCGAGGTCGAGGATCAGGCGTTCCTGGCGGGGGCGGTCGGGGACGACGACGAAGGCGTTGTAGCGGATCGCTTCGTCGCCGTAGTTGGTGACTTG
The DNA here is from genome assembly GCA_964386435.1 of uncultured Tepidisphaerales bacterium. Classification (GTDB taxonomy): domain Bacteria; phylum Planctomycetota; class Phycisphaerae; order Tepidisphaerales; family Tepidisphaeraceae; genus CAYLSV01. The sequence goes on along the minus strand of CAYLSV010000012.1, from coordinate 54,151 downwards.
TTGTTGGATCAGCAAATCGGGGCCGTCCAGAAGGGCAAGGGTGCTGAGGCTGACGTCGGAGAGGCCCAAGCGGAGGTCGAGGGCGGCGTCGACTGCCTGGGCGTCGGGGCCGCTGCCGAGGCGGAGGCGGGCGACGAGGCGTTGCGGGCCGGCCGGGCTGTTGTAGGGGAAGCGAATTTCCAGCGGAATGCTGGCCGATTGGCCGGGCTGAAGTTCGAATCGGCGTTTGAGCGGCAGGACCTCCCAGCCGTCGGGGCCGTCGATGTCGACGCTGCCGGAGAGGTGCCACGGGTAGGGGTTGACGAACGTGAGCGTGCGGCCGTGTTCCTCGAAGCGGGCTTCGACGAGCGGGTTGTCGAGCTTCATGCTCGCCCGCAGCCGCAGCAAATCGGCGTCGGCACCGATAACGAACGTGGGCATCTGCCCGACGCTCAGGTAGACCCGGCCGTCGATGGGTGCCAGCGGCCTGGAGACGCCGGCGAGCGACAGCGCCCGCGGCTGGCCGCCGAGCGTGATCTCGACGTCCACCGGCACGCGGTCGCGCTCGGCCCACACCAGCAAAACGCCCTCCCGCCCGCGGCCCGTGGGTGCCGGGCGGTCGAACAGGAAGCCGCGCACGCCCTCGCCCACCGGCAGTTCGGCGAGGTAGCGGCTGCCGGCCAGGGTGCGCAGCAGCGTTCGCGAGGGCAACAGCAACGGCCCAGCGTGAAGCTCGCCGTCCTCGCCGGCCGTCATCGGCAGCGGCAGCTCGATGCGCGGCGATCCGGCGGCCAGCGCGTGGCCGACCCGCAACGCCAGATCCCGCCACTGCTGCACCCGGCCGTACCGGTCCAGCGCCGGCGGCTCCAAGTGCACCGGCGGCACCCCGCCCGGCAGGTTGGCGTACAGCGGCACCTGATCCGGCAGCACCTCACTCGGCACGGTCAGCGCCAACGGCAACGCCAAGTTCGGCTCGTACAGCGCAGGCCACGGCACCATCGGCGTCGGCGTGCCCATGAGCGGCGTGAGCGCCTCGACGACCGCTTCGTGTCGGCTCGGGTCGGCGTCGACCCACTGCCGCGCGTCTCCGGCCGAACCGAGTTGCCAGCGTGGCAGCAGCCCGGCGTGGCGGGCGGCGAGTTTGCCCAGATGTTCGTGCCATTGCTCACGCTCGGCAATGGACCACGGGATGCCGTCGGGCGTGCTCAGCAGCGCGGCCGTCGGGGCGACGCGGTTGTGCCGAAGCTCCGACAAAACCGCCTCCAGCGCCGGGCCGTCGTCGAAGCCGTGGTCGCCCCACACCGGCAGGGTCACGGCCGAGGCGCCGAGGTCGCGGAGCAGCGCCGGCACCTGCGGCCACACCTGGGTCGGCAAATGCGTGGCGTCGAGGGCAAACCGCTCATCGCCCGGCACCGTCGCGTCGGCCGGGGGCATGACGACGAAGCCGGTCGACCGCTCGACCAAGATCGGCATCTTCCCACCGGTCGCGGTGATCCGCAGATCGGCGTCGTACCAACCGGCGGCCAAGTCCGGCAGCGGCACGACGCCGTCGGGCAGCCCCTCGGCCACGGCGTCGACCGGGCCACTGCGGCGAAAAATCTCGGTGCCGTCGGCGTCGCGAACGATGAGCTGCGCGTTGAGGTCGCCCCGCCGGGCGTCGGTCACATGCAGCCGCAGCCCGGCCGCCGCGCCGGCGTCGTAAAGCCCCGCCGCCCGAGTCGGCTCTAGTTCGACCGTCGGCACCCGCAGCACGATGACCTCATCGAAGCTCGCTTGGCCGCTGACGTCGTGCAATTGGACGTTCCCGATCCGCCCCGGCAACGCCTCGATTCGCCCGCCCAGCCGGTCGGGTTGCACGAGCCCGAGTTCCAGCACGACGCTCGGCTCCCGCACGTCGTTCGGCACGTCCAGCTCCAGCTCCAGCAGCCGCCAGTCGCCGACATGAGGCGGCCCCTGCACCCGCGTTTCGGCCACCAGCCGCCCGTCGCCGTCGACCACGAACGCCGCCAGCACCGCCCGCGCGTGCCGGACGCCAATGGTGCGGGCCTGAGTCTCGATCCGATACCGCACCCCCGGTGCCACCCGCAGCACCCCCGGATCGAGCCGGTACACGACGCTGCCGCCCTGGCTGTTGAACGTGAAGCCGTGCTCGCCGGCGAATGCCCCCCGATCCGACAACGCCGCCGTCGACCAGTGCGGCAGCCCGGCCCCCGCCAGCCGTGCCCATCCCATCGGCACCGCCTCGACATTCCCCGCCGCCCGCTCCTCGAAGTCAAAATGAGCCACCACCCGATCGCTCCCCGCCGCCGATCCAGCAAGCATCAGCAGGCCGACCCAAAGCATGATGACGAGACGCGGGCACACGAAGCAGTTATCGGACCCTGCCCCGCTCCAGCTTGACCTGATTCATCACGTCTTGGCGGCTTGTCGGCGAAGCGCGTCGCGAAACAAGTCGTTCATTTGCAGCAACTTCACCGTGGCCATGCCCGTGACCGTTCTTGCGACGATCGAGCCGTGGTCGAGGTGGAAATGATCCGCCCAAAGTTGCTCACGTGGATTGAATAGCGGCACCCAGTTGCCGTCGATGCGTGTCGTACCGTCGCTGCCCTTGTGGCTATTGCATTGGGCACAGGCCGCCGCGAGGTTGTCGAGTCGGTCGGGGCCGGAATGCTTCAGGGCGATGACGTGATCGATCTGCGGCGGATAAGGCAGGACGTCGAAGTCGATGCGGCAGTACTCGCATCGGCCACCGGATCGGTCGAAGGCGGCGGCCCGCTCTTCCTTTGTCATGCCGCTGCCTCGGCCACGTCTTCCTGATGATCCTGCTTCTCATCGAGCGCCTTCTTCGCCCGCAACTTCAACGTCGCCAGCAGATTGCCGATGATGAACAAGCGGTCGAGTTCGTCGGTCTGTTCTTCGTTCAACCCGGAGCCTTTGGCGATGGCTGAGAGCTCCGCCACGCGGTCCACCTCCGCCGGCGTCAGTGTCAGCTGCGAGATGACCCGAGCCACGTCCTCCGGCATGGATTCGGTCGTGACGTGCAAGAGTCGCTCCAACTCCTCGGGCGGGACGTTGACGTTCATGGCCGCATTGTAATGGGCAGGCTCGACAAGTCGCCACTTGATCTACAGCCGCGACCGGCGACCATCTGTGGTTCATGGCCCGCCTTCGAGATGTGCCCCGCGTGCTGCGGACCGTTGGACCAATCGCCTTCGTGCGGCGGGTCGTGTACCAGATCAGCGACGACAATCTGCTGACGTGGGCGGCGGCGATGGCGTATTCGTGGCTGTTCGCGTTGTTTCCGTTTCTCATCTTCTTGCTGGGGCTCTTGCCGCTGTTGCCGTTTCAGGCGCGGAATGCCATTGCCGGGGCGGTGCAGGAGCAGCTGACCGAAAACTTGCCCGGGCCGGCGGGCGATGCGGTGCGGGAGACGATCGAGCCGCTGATCGGGGCGACCATCGACGACGGGCAGGACGACCGGGCCGACGACCGCATCGAGACGCCCGACGGCGAACTTGCGTTCGGCAAGATCATCTCGCAGGACGAGGAGGAAGTGGTCGTTGCCAGCGACTTCCTCGGCGGCCGGCGGACGTTCGACGCGGCGGAGGTGCAGGTCACGCCGGGCGAGGTCTTCGATGAAACGAGCATCGAGACGAAGGTGGTCCGCAACTGGTCGGGCTTGCTGAGTCTGGGCGTGCTGCTGACGATCTTCGCCGCCAGCGGCGGGATGAACATGACGATGAGCGCGCTGGACCGCTGCTACGACATCCAGAAGCCGCGGCCGTTTTACAAGCAGCGCTTGATCGCCATCGGTCTGACGCTGACGGTGGGCACCATGGTGCTGTTCGTGCTGGTGCTGCTGCCGGTCAGCGGCTGGTTGCTGCGGCTGTTCAGCGGGGCGCTGTTCGAACTGGACTGGTTCACGAGTTTTCTGCTGAACGTCGCCCGCTGGACGCTGGGGTTGGCGACGCTGTTTTTGATCCTGGGCGTCACGTACCACTTCGGCCCGAGCCTGAAGCGGCGATTCCACCTGATCACGCCGGGCGCCGTCTTCACGATCATCGGTTGGCTGCTGACCGGGTGGCTGTTCAACACGTACGTCACCAGCTTCGGCGGCAGCGAGAACTACGCCAAGACTTACGGCGCCGTGGGCGGCATCGTCATCCTGCTGCTCTTGTTCTACGTCGACGCCCTGATCCTCATGATCGGGGCCGAGATCAACAGCGAGATGGACTTCGCCCTGCTTGGCGTGCCCCGCAAAAGCGACGACGCTCCCGAAGAAGTCGCCACCGCCGAGAAGCCCGAAGCCGAGAAGGACGCCGAGGACAAGGAGCTTGAGCAGGAACTCCGCGACGCCACACAGCCCGACCCCGACGAGAAGCCCGACGGCAGCGGCCAGTTGTGATGCCCGATCCCGCCACTGATTCGGTTCAAGCCGTCGCCGATTCGCGCTCGGCGAGATACGCCCGCAGTTTATCGATCTTCGGCAGCGCGCTGCACGCCACGTACGGCTGGTTTGGGTTTCGCCGGGCAAAATCCTGGTGATACTCCTCGGCCTCGTAAAACTGCGTGAGCGGCTCCAGCGTCGTCACGATCAGGCCGTCGAACACGCCCGCCTCGTCGAGCTGCTTGATGTACGCCGCGGCGACCTGCTTCTCCTCGTCGCTATGCACGAAAATCGCGCTGCGGTACTGCGTGCCCCGGTCGGCCCCCTGCCGGTTGAGCTGCGTCGGATCGTGGGCGATGCCGAAGAACACGCGCAGCAACTCGCCGTAACTGAGAACGGCCGAATCAAACGTCACCCGCACGACTTCCGCGTGCCCCGTCCGCCCGGTGCAGACGCTGTCGTAATCCGCCAGATCCGGATCGCCGCCGGCGTACCCGCTGGTCACGTCGCTCACCCCCGGCAACATCTCCAGCACCCCCTCGGTGCACCAGAAACAGCCACCGGCCAGATACGCCACCCGCTCTCCATCGGCGGGCAGATCACGAACGGGCATCGGAAGGTGAGAAGCCATGCAAAAGGTACGCCGCCGATGACGCAGCGGTTCCAGACGCCACCGTGCAACCGGGTGAACGTCGCTGAGTCTCGAACCCGTTGCGGCCGAAAGCGGTACAAGTTCCGGTGCCGCGTTCGATCGAGCGAGTGTTGCGACTTCGCCACGACTTGGAGCGGCGGTACGGCCCAACACAGTTCCGACCACGTTGGGGGCGGCCGCTGGACGTGCTGGCCCGGTTGCTGCTGGCGCAGAACACGTCGTCGGGTAATGCCGCTCGCGGCTACCGGCAGCTCAAGCGGGAGTTGCCAACGTGGGCGGCGGTGCTGGCGGCGGACGAGGCGGCGATCGAGCGGTGCATTGCCGTCTGCGGGCTCGGGCGGCAGCGGGCGCGGCGGTTCAAGCTGATCCTGCAGCAGGTCCGCCGCGACTTCGGCCGGCTCACGCTCGCGCCGCTGGGGCGGTGGCCGATGGTTGAGGCCGAGGCGTACCTGCGGTCGCTGCCGGGCGTGGGCGAGCACACGGCGGCGTGCATGCTGCTGTTCGCCTTCGATGCGTCGACGGTGCCGGTCGACAAGGGCGTGCGGCGGATGGCCATCCGGCTCGGCCTGGCACCCCGCGACGCCACAGCCTCCGACGTGCGCCGGCGGCTGGACGAGGCGACGGCGGCCGACCCGACGGCGGCGTACCCGCTGCACGTGCTGATGTTCCGCCACGCGAAGGACGTCTGCCAGCGCGAGCCACGGTGCAGGGCGTGCTTCCTCGCCGCCGACTGCCCGCGACCACACGGTGAGAAGCGCCGCGCCGCGAAACGCCCCGGCGACGGTATCGGGCGTGAGGTGCGGTCGCGGGGTTCCGCCCGGACCTGCAGCACGTGGTGCTGCGGCTACCGCGAGCCAGCCACATGGTCACGCTCTGATAGCCGCAGCACCACGTGCTGCAGGTCCGGGCGCTACCTTTTGCCGTGTCTCTCGAAACCGACCTCCACGCGTGGCTCGCCGCCCGATCGCCCGCGTCAAATCGGGTGCCGGTGCCGGTCGGGGATGATCTGGCCGTGCTCCGCACCGGCGGCGGCGAGGTGCTCGTCGGCAGCGATCAGGTGATGGACGGCGTGCACTTCGAGCTGGATCGCACGACGCCGGAGCTTGTGGGGCAAAAGGCGGCGAACCGCAACTTCAGCGACGTCGCGGCGATGGCGGCGTGGCCGGTCGGGGTGACGGTGACGCTGGCACTGCCAAGCCGGTGCGACGGCGCATTGCCGCAGCGGATCATGCTCGGCATCGAGGCGGCCTGTGACGCGTTCGACGTGCCGATCCTCGGCGGCGACACCGGCACCTGGGGCGGGCCGCTGGCGGTGGGCGTGACGGTGCTCGCCGAGCCCCGCGGCGGGCGGATCGTCACCCGCGCCGGGGGCCGTCCCGGCGACTCGCTGTTCGTCACCGGCAAGCTCGGCGGCAGTTTGCCCAGCGGCCGGCACCTGACTTTCACGCCCCGTGTCCGAGAAGCCCGGCAACTCGTGCGGCGATGGGAGGTCCACGCGATGATCGACCTCTCCGACGGCCTCTCCCGCGACCTGCCCCGCCTGTGCCAAGCGAGCGGCGTGGGGGTTGAACTCGAGGGTCAACTCATCCCGTGCCACGACGGCCTTGCCGCGGCGTTGCATGATGGGGAGGACTACGAACTGCTGCTCGCGGCCCCGCGTTGTGACGACGCCATCCGCATCGGCCGGCTGACAACGACTGGCGATGTGCGGCTCGACGGCGAGCCGCTGCGGGCGGCGGGTTGGGAGCATGAGTGAATGCCAACCGGGCCAACCGACCGGACCTCCGCCGCGTAGCGGCGGGGCTACGCCCGGTTCGGAAAGTGCTCAGAGAGTGGGTGCAGCCCCGCCGCTATGCGGCGGAGGTCCGGTCGGTCGATGGGCTCGCGGCATCAGCTCGGCGTGATCATCAGCAGCCGCGGGCCCAGCTCGCTGACGACGCTGCCGCCGGGGGGTTCGAGGGTGAGGGCGAAGCCGCTGCAATCGAGGACCGGGAGCTTGGCCTCGAAGACGATCTCCTGCCAGCCGTCGGCGTCGGGTGCGTCGAAGACGCCGCCGTCCACGCGGTTGCGGCCGTCCTCGGCCGGGCGGGCGGCGTCGAGGATCCAGAGCTGGTATTGCGACTCGGCCGCATCGTTGGCCGGCAGGTTGCGCACGCGGAGCACGCCCCGCTGGGTGGCGGCGTCCCACGCCACCTGGGCCTCGGCCCCGTCGAAGGCGTCGCCGAGGGAGACGACCTGCAGCTCATCCGGCGGTTGCCCGGCTGTGAGTTGGGCGAACGTGACCCGCCCGACCGGCTCCGGCGACGCGGTTGGCAGCACGGCGAACACCACGGCCGCGGCGGCGGCGAGCCAGCCGGTGACGGCGACGATCTTGAGCAACCGGTAACTATGCCGATCCTCAGCAAAATGATCGGCGGCGGCGTCCCGCAGCGCAGCGCGCACCTCGCCCGGCAGCGGCTCGGGCGCGGCGGCGGCCAGCCAGACGGCGGCTTGCTCGCGGTGGGTGAGGTTGTCGGGTGTCGTCTCAGGCATCGTCCAACCCTCGCTCGCGGCGGAAGGTTTGCCGCCGAATCTCGGCCGCCTGTTCGCGGCGGGTTAGCTTCTCGCGGATCGCCAGCACGCCCCGCCGGGCGTGCGTCTTGACCGTACCCAGCGGCAACTTCAGCCGCTCGGCGATCTTCGAGTGGCTCAAATCCTCGAACACCGACAGCCAAAGCACCTGCCGCTGCGTCGGCTCCAGCTCTTCCAACGCCGCACGGGCGGCGTCGGCGTCCTCATCGGGTACGGCACACTCGCTGACCGGTTCGGCGAAGTCGGGCAACGCCTCCTCCCGACGGCCGCGGCGGCGGGTGGCGTCGATGATCCGGCGGCGGGCGATGGTCGCCACGAACGCCGGCTCACTGCCACGGCTGGCGTCGAACTTCCCAGCCCGCCGCCACAGCTCCATGAAGACGTCCTGCGTCGCGTCCTCGGCGTCGGCCTTGCAACGGCAAAGCCGGCGAGCGACGCCCCAGACGAGCGGGCCGTAGCGGTCGATGCACGCTTCGGCCGCCCCCGGGGCACGCCGCGCCACCGCCGGCAAAACCGGTGGCGGCGCGGGGGCGGGTTGGTTGGCGCGATCATCCAACGTCGGCCCCAGAGTCTAGGTTCAGCTCGGCAGCAAGAGCACGGTGTCGATGACGTGCACAATGCCGTTGTCGGCCCGCACGTTCGTCTCGATGACCCGCGCCCGGTTCACCGGCCCGACGACGAACAACTGACCGCCGTCAATCTCGAAGCGGAGGGTGCTGCCCTGCCGCGACTGGGCCTCCTCGGCGACGATCGCGCCGCGGGCATCGACCTCGCCGGCCAGGATGTGCAGCCGAAGAACGGCCCGCAGGTCGTTCACGCCTGAGTGCTGCAGAAGCGTGTCGAGGGTGCCGTCGGGCAGCGCCTCGAAGGCATCATCGGTGGGGGCAAAGACCGTGTAGGGGCCGTCGCGGTCCAGCGACCGCTCGAAGCCGGCGGCGCGGACGGCCGCCTCCAGCGTCTCGAACCCGCCGCTCATCACAACCTGATCGCGGACGCTGCGGGACTCTTGCTCGTCCGGCAGCAGGACGCCGTCGATGACGTGGGCGACGCCGTTGCTCGCGGCGACGTCGGCGGCGATGACGTTGCGGCCGTTCACGGTGATGTCGTCGCCGTCACGCTTAATCGTCAGCGTCTCGCCGGCGAGCGTCTCGACGGTGGTGCGGCCCTGCGGGATGTCGCTCGCGGTGATGCGGCCGGGTACGACGTGGTACTTCAGCACGGTGGCGAGTTGCTCGCGTTGACCGCTGCGGGTCAGCCCGGCCACGGCGTCGTCGCCCAAGTCGCCGAAGGCGTCATCGGTCGGGGCAAATACGGTGAACTCACCGCCACGCAGCGGCTCATCCAAATCGGCGACGGCGACGAGCGTGGACAGCGTGTCGAGGTCGTTGTTGCCCAAGGCCAGCTCGAACAGGTCGGGCAGGTCGGGGGACCAGTTGATGACGACGACGTTGGTGCTGCCATTGTGCTTCGACGCACACTGCGCCGCCAGAGGTGCGGCGGCGACGAGCGGTAGTGCGGCGAGCAGGGTGAGGGCGTGGGGCATGACGATCTCCGGGGGTTGAGCGGTGAGTGCCGCCAGGCACTCGAGTCACCCGAAGTTCGTGGCGGGAGTGGCTGCGGATTCACGAATCTGCACGCCGACCCGCTCACGCCACCTGGGCACCGCCGGCGTCGATGACGTCCGGTTGCCCCTCGCCGGGCCGGGGCCGTTCGACGGGGGCGCCGCCGATCAGCAGGATCGGGCTGGCGATGGCGATCGAGCTGTACGTGCCGGTGATGATGCCGACGAGCATCGCGTAGGTGAACGCGTGGATGCCGGCCCCGCCGAAGATGTACATCATGAGGATCGTCACCAGCGTGGTGGCCCCGGTGAGCAGGGTGCGGGAGAGCGTCTGGTTGATCGAGTCGTTGATCACCTGCCGATCGACGTGGCCGACCTTGTCGCGGTTTTCGCGAATGCGGTCGAAGACGACGACGGTGTCGTTCATGGAAAAGCCCATGACCGTCAGGATGGCCGCGACCATCGTCAGGTTCAGGCGGAACGGCTCGAGCAGCAGCAAGTCGCCGATGAACGTCTCGGCCAAAAAGTGGGCGATGCCGATGGCGGCGATGGCGAACAACACGTCGTGGGCGAGGGCGACGACGGTCGCCGTGCCGTATTTGAGGTTGCCGAACCGCAGCCAGATGTAGGCGACGATGGCGACGACGCTCAGCAGCACGGCGATGGTCGCGTCGACCCGGAACTCGTCGGCCACCTGCGGGTTGAAGTTGGTCACCTTCTGCAACTGCGCCGGCGCGGCGACGGCCGAGACGACGGTGTCATAGAGCGGGGCGGCGACGACCTGCTCGAAGTCGCGGACGACCTCCGGCCGGTTGGCGTCGTAGGCGTTGCGCTCATCGACCACCACGACCACGGCCGCGGAGTTGCCGGTGCCGGGCACGGGGAAGACCTCGATGCCGGTCAAATCGGCCGCCGCCCCGGCGTTGGGGTCGAGGCGGGCCTGCTCGATGCGGCTTTTGATCTGGTCGGCCGGCAAGGGCGGCGAGAGATTGTCCAGCAGCACCGCCGCCCCGCCGACGAACCCGGCGAGTTCCGGCATGTCGTAGCCGCCAATGCCCTCGGTGCCCGGCTCGATCGGGATCACCACCGTGCCATTGGCGTCGGCGAAGCTCAAATTGCTGCCGTCGAACAGACTCGGCTGCTGAAGGTTCAGCTGCCCGGCGAAGGTCTGCAGAATCTGCTCGCGGACCTCACTGGCCTGGGTGTTGACGGTGATGATCTCGTAGGTCTTGCCGTCCTCGACGCCGGGCGACTCGACGCTTTGCACGTTCACCGCCGGCAGCGTCTCCTCCAGCGCCTCGTCGTCGAGCGCGGCCCGAACCTCGGCGATGGTGGTCGGCTCGTTCAGCTCGATCTGCACCGCCGTGCCGCTGGCGAACTCGATGTCGAGCATCTGCTGCTTGACGAACGCGTAGTACCCGAACGCCGTCAAGCCGATGGCGATGACGACAACGCTGGCCGCCGAGAGGACCCAGATTTTGCCCATCCAGTCGATCTTCGGCGTGAGCAGTTGGTCCCACTTGGGGAAGGTCCGCGGAATGCTCTTGAGGTCCTCGATGCCGAAGTTGTTGATGAGGATGGCGAAGATCGTCTTCGTCACGTACAGCGCGGTGAACAGCGAGACGACGGTGCCGATCATCAGCGTGAGGCCAAAGCCGCGGACCTCTTCGGAGCCGAAGAAGTAGAGGATGGCGGCGGTGATGAACGTCGTGACGTTCGAGTCGATAATGGCGCTGAACGCGTTGTCGTAAGCGTTGGACAGCGCCTGCCGGATGGAGAGGCCGCGCTTTTGCTCCTCGCGCAAGCGTTCGAAGATCAGCACGTTCGCGTCGACGGCCATGCCCAGCGACAGGATGATGCCGGCGACGCCGGGCAGGGTGAACGTCGCGTCGAGCATGGCCATGCTGGCCAAGATCAGCAGCAGGTTGAGGATGACGGCGCAGGTCGCCACGACGCCGCTGAGGTAGTAGTAGCCGATGAGGAACGTCGCGACGACGACCACGCCGAACAGCGAGGAGATCAGGCCCCGCCGCAGGTTGTCGGCCCCCAGGCTCGGGCCGATGGTCCGCTCGACGATCGGCTCGTCGGTGAGCTTGGCGGGGAGAGCACCGGCGTTAAGCGTGTCGCGGAGGTTGGTCGCCTCGGTGATGCTGAAGCCCGCCCGGCCGCCGCCCTCGATGGTGCCGACGCCGGGGATGAAGCCGTTGATGTTCGGCGCGCTGATCAGCACGTCGTCGAGCACGATGCCAAGCTGGTAGATGTTGCCGCCCTGCGGCGAGAACCGCCGGGTCATGTCGCCGAAGATCGCCCGGCCGGGTGCGTCGAACCGGAAGCCGACGAGGGTTTCGGCGTTTTGCTGCTGGATGCTGGCGCTCTCCAGCGACCACTCCGCCGCCCCACCGGGGGCCGACTGCATCGACCGCTCGGGGGTGGCCCAGACCAAGGCGTACGGCTTGTCATTGTAGTAGTCGTACCGGGCCCGGCGCTCGGCCTCGGTCAGCTCGGCCAAGTCGCCCTCCTCGACCTCGTACCACCGCAGCTGATCACCGGCCCGCGGCCGCGGCCCCTGCTGTTGCAGCCGCTGGCGGTACTCGGCGTACTCGGCAGCGTCGCGGACCGGGTCGGCGACGATGAAGAACTGCAAGACGCCGCTGCCGCGGAGCTTGGCCTTGAGGTCACCGGCCGAGTCGAGCTGCCCGGCGACGGCCTGGAACTCGTCGTACGCCGCGGCGAACTGGTCGATGGCCGCCAGCTTCTGCGGGGCACCGGTGAACTGCGCCTTGAGGGTATCGATCCGCTGCTGCCGCTCGGCGAGGGCAGCGTCGCGCTCCTCGCCCTCGTCGGGCACGTCCTCCGGCAACGCCATCGCCCGCTCGACGGCGGCGACAGATATGTTCGTCCGGCTGATGCCCCGCGCCGCCTCCTCCAACTCGAGCTCGGCCGTCGCGATGGCCGGGACATCGCGAACTTCCTTCGCCGCGTCGAGTCGCGCTTGGATTGCCACCAACTCGGCGAACAGATCCTGCCGGGCTTGGTTGTCGCCGGCGAGGTTGGCGAGGGCTTCGTCGTCGCCGTTCTCGATCGCGTTCAGCACGGCCGATTGACGGATGTTCAGGCTTTCCAGCTCCCGCTGGGCGGCGGCGAACTGTTCGCGCGCCTCGGCAATCGCCTCGGCGTCGGGCGGCAGCGGCATCTGGATTTCAAGCCGCCGGGCGCCTTGAGGCCGCCACACGAGGTTCAGCACGCCCTGCGGGTCGACGCGGGGTTTGAGCGCCGTGGCGACCTGCTCCGAGAGGTCGCTGGGCACCTCGCCGCCCTCGGGCACCTGGATCTCGTAGAGCAGCGACGTGCCGCCGACCATGTCGATGCCCGGCCGCAGGTTCAGGTCGAGGTTGACGGCCGTCTCGCCGCGGGTCAGGGCGATGGTGTGGAACAGCGTCCCCGGAATGCCGGGGAACAGCGTGGACACGGCCAGCCAGATGATCAGCAGGATCAGCGCGACGCGGAGTTTCGTCTCGGTGGGCATCGGGAGGAAGTCGGTTGGATCAAATCAGGCGGCGGCGGGTTCGGTGTCGAGCTTCTCGGTCTTGACGACCTTGTCGCTCTTGACGCCCTTGCTCTCGAGCACCGTGGCGACGGCTTCGCGGCCGTAGCGGATCTTCGTGTTGTTCGTCTCGTCGACCTTGACCAGCACGGTCTCGGCGTCGGCGTCGACCTCGACGACTTTGCCGATCTCGCCGCCGATCATCTTCACCGAGTCGCCGCGGCCGATGGCGTCGAGCATGCTTTGCCGCTCCTTCTTCTGCTTGCGTTGCTGGCTCATCGAGAACCAGAAGAACACGAGCAGGCCGATGAGCAGGATGAACATCGGCGAGGCGATGAACTGCAGCAGCCCCGGCGCCGGCGGCGGGCCGCCTTCGATCGGGGCCGCGCCGCCGCCGTCAACCGGCGCGGGAGTCGGGGCGGTGGCCAGCACGTCGAGCAGCACGGTGAAGCCCGGCACAATGGGAATCAGGTCAAGCATCGGGGTCGGTGGTTGGATCGTCTGAATCGTCGCAATCGTCGCAATCGTCTGGTTCTGCCGGCGTCTCGCTGGCCGGGCCGACGCGGCAGCGGGGGTCTTGTTCGATGAAGTCGCCCAGCCGCCCCTCGCCGATCGCCAACCGCACGTCGGCCATCAGCTGGCCGTAGAAGTGCAGGTTATGCAGACTCACCGCGATCGGTCCAAGCATCTCCTTGGCATACCAATAGTGCCGCAGCGCGGCCCGCGGAAACGTCTGGCACGCCTCGCAAGCGCAGCCGGCTTCGATCGGGGCCGTGGAGTCGCGGTACTTCGCGTGCCGCAGCCGCAGCGAGCCACCGGCGGTGAAGGCGACGAGGCTGCGGCCGTTGCGGGTCGGCAGCACGCAATCGAACATGTCAATGCCCCGCCGCACCCCGGCAATCAGGTCCTTCGGGTAACCCACCCCCATAAGATAACGAGGCCGATCACCCGGCAGTTCGGGCACGGTGAAATCCAGCACCCGGCACATCGCGTCGTGTCCCTCCCCCACCGCCAACCCGCCGACGGCGTAACCCGGCAGATCGAGGCTCACGAGTTCGGCCGCGCAGTGTTTCCGCAACGCCTCGTCCAGCCCGCCCTGCACGATGCCGAATAGGGCCTGCTGATCGTTGTCGTGGGCGGCGACGCACCGCTTGGCCCACCGCAGGGTCCGGTCGAGGGCCGTCTCCTGCACCTGCCGGTCGGCGGTGCTCGGCGGGCACTCGTCGAAGGCCATGATGATGTCCGCCCCGAGCTTGGTCTGCACATCCATGCTGATTTCGGGGGTCAACCGGACCTTGTTGCCGTCAAGGTGGCTGCGGAAGGTGACGCCGTCATCGTCGCGTTCGGAGATGTCGGCGAGGCTGAAGACCTGGAAGCCGCCCGAGTCGGTGAGCATCGGCCCCCGCCAGCCGCCGAAGGTTTGGACGCCGCCGACCTTCTGCACGACCTCCGCCCCCGGCCGCAGCATGAGGTGGTAGGTGTTGGCCAAGATGCACTGTGCCTTCGTCTCCCGCACCTGCCGCGGCGTGAGCCCCTTGAGGCCGCCCTGCGTCCCCACCGGCATGAACGCCGGCGTGTCGAAGCTGCCGTGCGGCGTGTGGACCCGGCCGAGGCGTGCCCCGGTCTGCGGGCAGGTCGCAAGCAGTTCGTAACGCAACACGGACGGGCAGCGTAGGGGGTTGTTCTTGGTCCTTTGTTCTTTGTTCTTGGTCCGTTGTCAGTTGTCCGTGGTCAGTTGCTGCACCTCAGCAGGCGACTGAGTGAGCGACTTATTACGGACAACGGACCAAGAACAAATGACGATCTCCACCAACCCACCCGCCGCCGACCTGTCTTCGTCGGCATGACCAGAACCCTTTTCACCGCCGGAATGTTGCTCGTCGCGACCGCCGCCTCGCCGGCCGTTGCGGACTACGGGGACCGTGACTACCGCGACCGTGGCCGGCACAGCGACCGGTTCGAACGCGACCGCGATCACGGCCGCGTCAGCTACCGCGAGGTCCAGCGGCTGCGGGCCGATTACCTGCGGGAGAAGGAGCGGGTGCTGTGCGCCGTCCGCGAGACCCGCCGCTATCGGTCGATCGCCTCGGACCTGCGGTTCGTCCAGCGCGAGCTCCGCAACGTCAGCTACTGCGACTCGTACCGCCTCCGGCAGCTCAACCGGGAGGTCCGCGACCTCCGCCGCGACCTAGACCGTTTAGAAACCGACGCCATCCGCCGCGACCGCTGCCTGAATGACGCCCTCGCCCGCTTCGAGGCGGCCCAGCGCGAGTACCAATACGCCAGCCACCGCCCCCGCGGCCGGTACCGGTACTGATGCCGCCCGCAGCTACCCACGTCGTCGGTTCGCTGTTGACCCGCGACGCGGCTCGTCTAACCTGCCGCCGCGTGTCCCTTTTCGTGACGAACATTGATCGCATGACAGACGGTCCCATTGGGGCTGGTCGGCGATTGTGTGGTTGAGGGGCAAGCGTTGCCATCAAGTTCACACCGCATCGGCCGGCCCTTTGGGTCGGCCGCTTGCGTGGGCGGTTGACCCCTGGTTCTCGCCGATGCCCACCGGAGCCGTTATGAGCTTCTTCAAGGTCACCAGGGAAATTGTTGCCACCGTCCGGCCGCACCCCAATGCCGACCGGCTCGACCTCGCCACGCTCCGTCGCTTGGCGTTTCAGTTCGTCACCGGCCGCGGCAGCTACGCCCCGGGCGATGAGGTGCTGTACTTCCCGCTCGACAGCGTCCTGCCGCCCGACCTCGCCGAGAAGCTCGGCGTCGCCGGCAAGCTGGCCGGCAAGAACCACGACCGCGTCCGCACCGTCCGCCTCCGCGGCGAAATCTCGCAGGGCCTGGTCGGGCCGGCGTCGCTGGCCGAGGGGCTGGACAAGAACAACCTCACCGCCGAACTCGGCGTGACGAAGTACGACCCGCCGCCGATCATGAGCGGCCAGGTTGAGCTGCGGCCGCTGCCGGCGGGGATGAGCGTCTACGACCTCGAAGGGGCCGAGCGGTTCCCGGAGATTCTCGACACGCTGCTGCCGTTGCCGGTGCACGTGTCGGAGAAGCTGGAGGGCACGAACTTCTCCGTCCACCACGATCTGAACACCGGCGAAACGAGCATCAACCAGCGGAACCATCGCATCGAGATAAGCAAGGGCGGCCGGGCGACGGACAACCCGTACCACCGCCTCGCCCTCGAGAACGACCTCCCGGAGAAGCTCGCCGCCCTGCTCGCCGACCCGCTGCCGTGCCTCGGCGCACAGCCGCGGCAAATGGTGCTGTACGCGGAACTCATCGGCCCGAAGGTGCAGGGCAACCACTACAAGCTCGACCAGCAGGCGATCCACGCCTTCGACGTCCAAGTCAACGGCCGCTGGCTCGACCCCGCCGACTTCGCCCAAGTCGCCCGGCACCTGAACCTCCCCACCGCCCCGACGCTGGCCGAGGACGTGCCGCTCATCGACTGGCTCGCCGGCCGCACCCTCGCCGAGGCCGCCAACGGCCAGTCCCGCCTCAACCCCGCCGCCCTCCGCGAGGGCATCGTCGTCAAGCCGACGCAGGGGCAAAACGTGCCCGGCTTCGGCCGCCTGGTGCTGAAGCAACGCGACCCGGTGTACCTCGCGAAGACCGGCAACTAAACCGCCAGCGCGGTTGAAGCTGGTGAAGAAGCCGAGGGGATAGCGGAGCGATCACCCGGATCAACGCACACCGTGTGCGTGCGCCGGACCCGGGTGATCGCTCCGCTCTCGCCTCGGCTTCTCCTGAAATCTAAAATGGGTCTTGACCTGCTCTGTCGCAACCCTCGGAGGTGGTCGAGGATTCGCAGGTTGTGGGTCAGGCAGCGCAGGCGGATCTCGCGGCACCGGCTGTGGTAGCGGCGGGCCGGCAGGGCCGAGCCCTCGTTGTGCTTGGTCATGCGGTTGAACGTCTTGATCTGCCACCGCTGTCCGTATCGCTTCTCGTAGTGGTTCTCGTAGTGGCGGCGCCAGCGGCGACGCATCTGCCGGCGCCAGCGGCCCTTGGGCGGCTTGGCGCTGGGCCGGCCGATCTTCGGCGGGATGATCGTCGCCACCCCCAGGTCCCGGCGTCCCCGCTCGTGGCTCGACTCGGCGTCATACCCCGCGTCGGCGAGCAGTTCCAGCACGCCGATCCGCCGCCGCGCCTGGCCGCGCCTCGGAGAGCCTCGGAGAGCGCCCGCCCGAAGTGCAGCACGTCCGAAGTGCAGCACGTCCGGCATCGGCCCGCGGCCGGGCACCACCGACAGGATCAGGTGCGTGGCGGCGCAGCAGACGATGCCGGCCTTCGGGTAACGCGCGTAAGTCACGTGCTGCCAAGACTTGTCCGCCTTGCTCCGCCGCCGGACGTGGTAGGTGCTGGCGTGGCGGCTCTCCCGGCCGGTGCCGTCGAGGCAGGCGGTCATCACCGACCGCCCCAGCAGCTTGGCGTGCCGCGCCAGCGTCCGGTCGAGCAGCCGCCGGATGCGGGGCTCCGGATGCGGGGCTGGCGCAGCAGCTTGGCCTCGGCCCGGTGCAGCGTGGCGTGGTCGGGCGTGCGGCCCGGGCCCAGCTCCCGCCGCAGGCACGGCATGTCCGCCAGTTGGGCCTCGGCGTCGCGAAAGCCCTTGCCCCAGAACGCTTTGAGCACCACGCTGGCGAGCAGTTGCGGCAGGGTGTAGTCGTGGCAGGGTGTAGCCGCGAGCCGTAGGCCGGAAACGCCTCGCGGCCGACCCACAACGCACGCAACGCACAAAACGCACAAAACGCCACCGCCCGCGGGCTCTTGCTGGTGGTGCTCATGCCCCCGGTCTACCAGTTCCCCGTCGATCGCGCTGCCCCGAATCCAAGGCTTGCGACAGGGCAGTCTTGACCCACTTCCGCCCAGCCGTTAACCTGCCTGCCGCATGATTCGCATTGTCGCGCCATCCAGTCGATCGTCCAGCAGTCGCAGGGCTGGTCGGCGATCGTGCGCGTGAGGGTTTTCGGACCCTTTACCTTCAGGCACAACTGCCGGCCGGCCCGTCTCGGGTCGGCCGGCTTTTTTGTCGCCCGCCCGGAAGGCGTCGCCGCCGTGGGGCGGCCGCCGGCTTGAAACCGGATGCGGCGCAACCGCCGGGGGTTCGACTCCTCCGCCTTCCGCCTGATCGCAGAACATCTTTCCGGAGGGTGACGTCGGCAGGGCCGGCCGCCGGTTGCTAACCGGCTGGTGCGTCACCGCATGAGGTTCGAGTCCTCCGCCCTCCGCTTGCCATCGTGGTGTTGCCATCTTGTCCCGGAGAGTGAACCGGCTGGGAGCCGGCACCGCCTCGAAAGCGGTTGGAGCGTGTTCGCTTGCGGATCGTGCCCGCCGCTCTCCGCTAAGGCTCATCTGGAAGGTGATGCCGGCGTGGGCCGGTCGCCCGTTGGAAGCGGGACGGTGCCTTCGGCACGCGGTTCGACTCCGCCGCCTTCCGCTGCCCGGCCGGCGGGTGATGCCCGCGTGGCCGCCCAACCGATGTCACTGGAAGATAATGCCCCGCCGCCCCGCCCAAGCCACCCGCAAGACCTCGAAGAAGGCCACGCCCAAGGCGGCGGCGAAGACGCCGACGAAGCCGATCCCCGTTCGCAGCGCCAAGAAGCCCAAGCTCAAGCAGCCGCCCGACCCGGTGAAAGCCGCCCGCCGCGCCGCCCTGCTCAAGCAAGCCCGCCGGGCGCTGACGCCGGTGGCCGCCACGCTCGCCATCGCCGCCCTCTACGTCGCCGGGTACCGCGTCGCTTGGAACCACGTCCGCGAGACGACCGCCCCCGCCGCCTCGCCGCCGCTGGTGCTGCAGGATCTGCCGCCGTGGGTGCGGCCCGACTCCGAGCGGGAGATTCGCGCTGCCGTCGAACCGGTGCCCAACGTCAGCCCGCTGGACGCCGACGCCCTGCTCGACCTCCGGCAGAAGCTGTCGCTGGAGCCGTGGGTGGAAACGGTCCATCAGGTCCGCCGCGAGCCCGACGGCGAGGGTGGCACCGTCGTCATCGCCGAGGCCGAGTACCGCAAGCCGATCGCCCTGATCGCCGACCGCGGCTACTTCTGGTTCGTCGACGACGAGGGCGTGAAACTTCCGCTGACCTACGGCATCGACGGCCTGCCCGCCGTGATCGAAGACGGCCAGGGCGGGGCGAAGGTCCGGCAAATCCTTGGGGTCGCCGCCCCGGCCCCGCTGCTGGGCCAGGCGTGGGACGGGGCCGACGTCCGGGCGGCACTGGCGATGGAGGAGCTCATCACGCAGCAACCGTGGGCGAACCTGGTGCGGGCGATCGACGTCACCAACCACGGCGGCCGCCGGGATGCCACGGCCGCTCAGGTTGTCCTCTGGACGGTCCACGACACCGCCATTCGCTGGGGCCGGGCACCCGGGCCGGACGAGGATTTGTTGGTCGAGACGGGCGTGGACCGCAAGCTGGCGCAGCTGGAACTGCTTTGGAACCGCCAAAGCCGGCGGCGGCTGGATTACGATGGCACGCCTTGGGTCGACGTGCGGCTGAACATCACGCGCTACCCCCACGACGCGACGGCCGCGCTGGACCGGCGGTGAGCCGCCCGGGCATCGACGCGTTGGTGCTGGCGGCCATCGGTGGCGTGCCGATGGCGTGGCTGGCCGCCGGCGGCGGGCCGGACGCTGTGGTGTGGCTGGCGCTGCTGATGATGCTGCTCTGCCTGCCGCAGCTGGGGCACGTGCCGCTGGCCATGGCCGCGGTGGGCGTGGCGGCGACCTCGGTTGTTGCCACAAATTATCTCACCGGCGGGTCTGTTTTTTCGGGGGGGGGCAGGGTCTTCACCCTCGCCTTGGCCGCAGCCGCGGCCTGCGCCACCCCACCCCACTGGCGGCCCGCGGCGAGCGTCACGGCCTGCGGGACGCTTGTGTTATCCACAGCGGCGTCCTCCGTGATGCCGGCGACCTTCACACCGACACATGTCGTTCTCGCCACGCAAGGCGTGCTGCTTTGTCAATGTGTTGCCGGTCTGGCCACCCGTTGGTCACGGCGCAGCCATTAACTGTCGGTTTATCCACAGCCGGATTCCACTTATCCACACGCTGGGCTCGATTATCGGACTGCCGCAGCGCCAGAACGGCGATCGGCGGCGGGCGATCGGAAGGTGTTCGGTGAAATCAGACTTGCATCTCGCCGATGCTTGCGATGTGGGACGGCGCGGGTATATTCCCCACATCGCCGCCCCACAGTGGGACGCGGCATCCGCCGGAGCACCTGAAGGCCCTCGGCGGGCATGAGATCGAGAGGTTCGCACCCAAGTGGAGGCCCAACCCCCAGCCGCGACGACGGCGACCGCGATCGAGCAACCCTTCCTCTCCGGCACCCACGAGGTGTCGATCGACGAGAAAGGCCGACTGCTCATCCCGGCGGTCCTGAGGCGCGCGCTGGACCCCGACACCCACGGCAAGGCGTTCCAGATGATGGTCGGCGTCAATAAAAAGCTCTGGCTGTACCCCGACCGGTACTTCCAGCACTTGGTTACCCGGCAACAGCGGGGCATTGTCCAGAGCAAGAGTCAGCGGGAGTTCGACCTCTCGCTCGTCGCCCGAGCCAACCATGTTGCCCCCGACAAGGCCGGCCGCGTGATGATGACCGACCGGGCGATGGCCCGCTGCGGGCTGTCGAAGGAAGTGGCGGTGCTCGGTGTGGCCGACCACATCGAGATCTGGGACCGGCAGGCGTGGTGGGCCGAGGAAGACCGGTTGGCCGACGAGATGGAAGCGACCATGGAGCGCCTCCGCAACGGCGAGGGCTGAGGCAACACGAAACACGCGGGCCAACGGCCCGGCACGAGACGGAATTGACAATCAGGCGAAGTTGGAAGGCATAGCGACCGGGCCAAACACCGGCGCGGCCGACGATCGCGGGCAACCGTGGGTCGTGGCCGAACATGATGTTCGGCGTCCGAGCGGCACGTTTCGCGTCCCCGATTGGCCTCGGCCAGAACGGGAACCGGTCAGGGATTGACTGACGCGATTCGCCGCAACTCGGGAGGCTGCTAGTTCAAGGATGGGACGGGGAATGGCCAGTAATGCCGCGTGATGGATCGGCCCCCTGGGGTCGTGGCGACGTGCAAAGGTTGTGTCACGTTGCGCCATGCGGCGGAACGCGGGTGGCGGACCGGAAGGTCCGCCTCTCCGGCGGTGACGGATGCGTCGGCGGGGAGGATCCCCGTCCGGTTCATCCGTCACCCCGGCCCGAGGTCTCTTTCGTTGTGCCACAAAATTTCGCCTGAACGAAACACGTCGCTGGGCTCAGCGGGAGCCATGCAGGGCATCTAGGACGTCCCCGCTGACCCCACCGACGCGATGGCGAGTCTTCTCGCCAAACAAATCAACCCCGCCAGGCCGTGGCTCTCTTGCGAACCGAACCCCACGACCGGCGGGGTTTTCCTTTATCGGCACGAACCGCCACCCCGCCCCAGCTAGGCCCGGATGGGCATCTGAGACGAAAACAAGAGTCTGATCCCCACGCAGCGGACAGGCTTCTCATCCGCCCGCCGAAGGGTTCGATGGCGGCGTAGACGTTGCGGACCCAAGAGGAGCGGGCCCGTCGCAGCACGCCTGCTCGGAGACGTTGGTGTTCTCCTGTCGAGGCTGCAGGCTGCTGTGGTCGAGGCGTTGGCGAGCACGTGCTGGCGCTGAAAGCGCCTGACGGGTCGAGCTCGACGGTTGCCAAACCGTGCTGCGTCAGCTCCACGTGCGTCCGAAACCTCAGCCGCCGATGGTGACCATTTCGCGGCGGACGGTGAGGGGGACGGTGGCATTCATTTGATGTCCGGCCCACTTCAGGGCGGCGGCTTGGGTGAAGGTGGCGGCGATGTCGTCGTCGGTGCCGCCTTGACGGAGGGGTCGGCGGAGATCGACCTCGGCATCCTGGTGCAGGCAGGGCCGCAGGCCGCCCTCGGCGGTGAGGCGCATGCGGTCGCAGGCGCCGCAGAAGTGGTCGCTGACGCTGTGGATGAAGCCGATGGATTGGCCGTCGACGGTGGCCCAGGGGGCGGCGGGGTCGGTGGGGTCGGGCCGCGGTTGTGGGGCGAGTTCAATACCAGCGGTGGCAAGGCGGCGGCGGATTTGGGCGGCGGTGAGCGTGGCGGTCGTGCCGCCGTTGGCGGTGCCGCTTTGGCCCATCGGCATGTACTCGATGAACCGCAGCGGCACCCGCTTTTCGCCGGCGAACCGCACCAACGCCAGCAAATCGTCGGGCGAGTCGTTGACGCCCGGCATCAGGACCGTGTTGAGCTTCACCGCCAGCCGAGCGTCCAGGGCAGCGTCGATGCCCGCGAGTACGGTCGGCAGCACGTCCGCCCGCGCCAGCTCGGCCGCCTGCTGCCGGTCGAGCGTGTCGAGGCTGATGTTGACCCCTGCCAGCCCGGCGGCGGCGAGGTCCGGGGCGTGCCCGGGCAGCAGGCTGCCGTTGGTGGTCATGCCGACGCTCTCGACGCCGACGTCGCGGAGTCGCCGCACCAGATCGGCCACGCCCGGCCGCACCAGCGGCTCGCCGCCGGTCAGCCGCATGCGCCGCATGCCGAGCCCCACCGCCACCCGGCAGACCCGCACGATCTCATCGAAGCTCAGCAGTTCGTCCGTTGGCGGCACCGCCACGCCCGTCGCCGGGCGGCAGTAGGTGCAGCGGAAGTTGCACGCGTGCGTCAGCGACACCCGCAGCTTGCCAAATCGCCGCCCGAATCGATCGACAAGCGGCAAGTTGGTCGCGGCGGACGACGGCACGGGCGACGACGATAGGTCGAAGGTGCGGCGGGCCCTGCTCACGAACAGCACACACGAAGTTCGCACGACGCCAACCCGGACCGGATAGCTTCGCGGCCACGAAGATGCACCATCTCGCGGCCGCGGCAGTCGCCACACTTTCGACGGCCATGGCACTGCCGGCCTCGGCCCAACTGTTCAACGGCGTGGCCAGCGGCGACGTGACCGACACCTCGGTCGTCCTGTGGGCCGGCGGCGAGGGCGTGAGCTTTGAGCTCTCGACCGATTCGGCGTTCGGCTCGTTCCAAACCCTTGCCCCCGGTGGCGGCACCGGCGTGGGCGGCGTGCCGGCCAAGGCATTTGCCGAGAACCTGTTGCCGGGCACCGACTACTTCTACCGAGCCCGCGCCGCCGACGGCTCGACGGCGACCGGCGAGTTCACGACGCTGCCGGCGGCGGGCGTGCGGGCGCCGCTGCGGTTCGGGCAGCTCACCGATTGGCAGCAGGCCCCGCCGTTCCCGGTGGTCAAGAACGTGGCCGACCGCGATTTGGACTTTTTCCTCAAAACCGGCGACACGATCTACGCCGACCTGGCGACGCCGGCGATCAACAGCAGCCAGGCCCGAAGCTTGGCCGAGTTCCGGGCCAAGCACTCGGAGATCACGCGGGACCGGCTGCTTGCTGACTTCGGCGGGCCGATCGTCGACGGGGCGCCGGTGCCGACGTTCATGCAGCAGGTGAACGCCAGCGCCCCCAGCTTTGGCACGATCGACGACCACGAGATCGTCGACAACTTCGCCGGCGGCGCGCTGCCGGGCCTCTCGCCCGACGCCCCGGACATCGGCAGCGACACCCGGCCGCTGTTCACGCCCAGCAACGCCCAGTTCGTCAACGACACCGTCGTCTACGAGGACGCGCTGCAGGCATACCAGGAGTACCACCCGTACCAAACCCAACGCTACGGCGACACCGGCGACGCCCGGACGGCCGGGGAGTTGAAGCTTTACCGCAACGTCCGCCACGGCGGCACGGCCAACATCCAGGTGACCGACGCCCGCAGCTTCCGCGACGCCCAGCTCGCCGAGCCGGTGGTGAACTTCACGAACCCCGGCCCGGCGGACGTGGCGGCGTTGCTCAGCTACGAGCAGCAGCGGTTCGACCCGAGCCGCGCGCTGTTCGGCCGGGCCCAGCTCGACGAGATGAAGGCGGATCTGTCGAGTGCGCAGGACGAGGGCGTGCTGTGGAAGTTCGTCGTCGTGCCCGAGGCGGTGCAGACCTTCGGCACGCCCACCAGCGCCGACCGGGCCGAGGGGTACGCCGCCGACCGGACCGAGCTGCTCTCGCACATCCGCGACAACGGCATCCAGAACGTCGTGTTCCTCGCGGGCGACTTCCACGGCACGGTGGTCAATAACGTGACCTACACCGACGGCCCGGCGACCACGCCGCAGGAGCTGTTCGACCCGACGCGGCAGATCGATTCGGGGGCCGTGGAGATCGTCACCGGGCCGATCGCGTTCTTCGACGGCCGGTTCGGGCCCAACGTCGCGAACCTCGGGCTCGCCGCGGGGTTCATCACGCCCGAGCAGTTCGCGTTCTACCAGACGCTGCCGATCGCCCCGGATTTGGACGACGTGCCCGACGACAAGGACGACTTCGTCGAGGGCATCCTCAACGGCACGGCCGACTTGTTCGGCAACGACCCGTTCGGCCTCGATGACAACCTGCCGCAAGTCGACGACTTCGCCGGCGTCACCGGCCGGCTCGTCGAGGGCGATTGGGTGATGGCCCACAACTTCAGCTGGACCGAGTACGACATCGCCTTCGAGCAGACGGTTCTCGCCGACGGCACCGTCGCACAGCCGGGCGAGTTGGTCGTGACGACGTGGGCGGTCGACCCGTACACCGATGCCGAGTTCCTGGCCGACCCGACGGCGATCACCAACCTGGAGCCGCGGCTGCTGGGGCAGTTCGTGCTGACGGCCGTCCCCGAGCCGACGTCGCTGGCTTTGCTCGCCGCGGCTGGGTTGGGGCTGATCCGCCGGCGTTGAGCTTGGGGCGTGCCTATCCTGTCGGCCCGGTGTGCCTCAAGACCACGCCGGGTTTCGCTGCCCCGTGCAGAAGTCGCGTCCCCGTGCATTTGGGGCTGGGCGTGCCGCACTTGTCCTGAGATTGATAGGAAACATCATGGCCCGTTATACCGGACCCAAGGTCCGCCTTTCCCGCCGCGTCGGGGTGCCGATTGCTGATTTGCCCAAGCACACGTCGAAGGAGCTGCAGCTCCCCGGCCAGCATGGTTACCGCGGCCGCCGCAACACCGAGTACGGCGTCCGCCTGATCGAGAAGCAAAAGCTCCGCTACCACTACGGCGTCCTGGAGAAGCCCTTCCGCCGCAGCCTGGAGGAGGCCAAGAAGAACAAGGGCAACACGGCGACGGTGTTCATGCAGTTCCTGGAGCGCCGTTTGGACAACGTGATGCGCCGGTTGGGCGTCGCCCGCAGCATCTGGGAGGCCCGGCAGATGGTCAACCACGGCCACGTGCTGGTCAACGGCAAGCGGGTCGACATCCCGAGCTACAAGGTCGAGCCGGGCATGGAGATCACGGTCAAGGAAAAGGCCAAGCCCCGCGCCCGCGAGAACATGGAAACCCTCGCCGGCCATGCCGTGCCGCCGTGGCTGGAGTTCAACCCGGCCGACCTCAAGGCAAAGGTCACGGCCGACCCGACGGTCGAGGACGTGCCGTTCGAGGTGAACATGAACCTGATCATCGAGTTCTACCGCTAAACCGTCTCTCGGTCAGAGGCCAGGGGGCTGGCGGAGCAAACACCCGGATCGAGCGTCGCACGTCGTTGCGAGCCTGATCCGGGTGGTTGCGTGTGCTCGCCGCTCGGCTTCTTGATGGGGTAGAATCGCGGGATGTGGAGCCTGACCAAGCCTGCTGTCTTGCCCGAGACGGAGGTTGATCCGTTGCCGGTCGAGGTGCCGTGGACGCCGCGGGCGTACCACGCGGCGTATGAGGCTGGAGCGTTTGGGGACAAGCGGGTCGAACTGATCGAGGGAAAGGTTTACGAGAAGATGACGATGAGCGATCCGCACAAGATCGCCGTCGGCTTGGTCGCCGATGCGCTGGGCGAGTTGGCGGTAAAGGGGGAGCGTTACCTCAACGTGCAGGTGCCCGAGCGGCTGGGCGACAGTGAACCGGAGTCGGACGCGACGCTGCTGCGAGGCGACCGCCGCCGCCCGAGCAATGACCCGGCCGATGTGCTGCTCGTCGTGGAGGTGAGCGACGCCACGCTGGTGCTTGATCGCCGGGAAAAGCTCCGCCGGTACGCCCGTGCCGGTTATCAGGAGTACTGGCTACTCAACCTGCGGAACCGGACGCTGGAAGTGCGCCGGCAACCGCGGCAGGAGAACAACGAGTGGCGTTACGCCGACCTGCGGACGCTGGCCTCGGGTCAGCGCGTCGAGCCGCTGGCGGTGCCGGGGCGGGCGGTGGCGGTGGATGATCTGCTGCCGTGAGCTTCCGACAGTTGCCCGTGCGACCGGCTCAAGTGGCACAGGTTGACACCCGATAACTTCTTCTGCCGGGCGTGTTGTCGGGCGGAAGGATTATTCACTCATGGGCACACTCACCAGCGGCGTCGGGCTTGCCAGCGGCATCAACTCGCGCAACATCATCGACCAGCTCATGAGCATTGAGCGGCGGCCGATCGGGGTCATCCAGCGGCAGATGGTCGACGCCACCACCCGCAAAAACGCCTTCGCCTCGCTCGCCTCCAAGCTCGACAACCTCAAGAGCGTCGGCACCAGCCTGGCCCGGCCGATCAGCTTCCGCAAGAACACGACGACCACCAGCGACCCCGACGCCCTGACCGCCACCGCCACCACCCGCGCCGCCCCCGGCCGCTACAGCGTCAACGTCGGCCGCCTCGCCTCCGCCCAGCAGAGCGTCAGCCGCGGCTACTCGACTCCCGACGCCCCGCTCGCCGCCGGCAACATCACCGTCGAACTCGGCAACGGCCGCGTCGACCCCGGCACCCGCATGCGCGATTTGCTCGGCGGCGAGGGCATTACCAGCGGCATCATCCGCATCCAGGACCGCGGCGAGGGCAAGCAGGACTTCGACGTCGGGGCCTACGAAACGCTGCAGGAGCTCGCCGAGGCCATCACCAACAGCAACGAGGTCGACATCGACGCCTACGTCGATCGCGACCGGCTCGTGCTGGAGGAGAAGACCGACGACGGCAACACGCGGTTCATCATCCGCGACGTCGAGGGCGATGCCGCCGAAAAGCTTGGCATCACGATCAACACCAACAACCGCAAAGTCACCGGCGACGCCACCGTGCAGGTCGGCCGCCAGAGTCGGCTCGAGGCGCTCAACGACGACCTTGGCATCGACTTCACCCCCGCCGGCCAGGCCGACCTGAACGTCACGCTCATTGACGGCACGACGTTCACCGTCGACTTCGCCGGGGCGACGACGGTCGAGGATTTGATGGACAAGTTCGGCCAGGCCGCCGGCGGCAAGGCGAATCTGTCGATCAACCCGAGCGACGAGAAGAGCCTGATGGTGCTCGACAAGACGGCCGATCCGCTGCTGCCGGTGACGACGCCGCTGCGGATCGAGAACGCCCCCGGCTCGACGGCGGCCGACCAACTCGGCATCGTCGGCGCTCAGAACGACCCGATCCGCCGCGGCAATTCGCTGCTCGCCGACGCCGGGAGCGTGCTGCTGCGCAACCTCGGCGGCGCGACCGGCAACGGGATCGACGAGACTGGCGGCATCCGCATCACCGACCGCAGCGGCACCCGCCGCGACATCAACACCGCCGGCGGCTCGCTGCAGGACATCGTCCGCACGATCAACAACGCCAACTTTGACGTCAAAGCCCGCATCAACGATGCCGGCAACGGGTTGACGCTCGAGGACATCTCCAACAACGGCGGCAACTTCCGCATCGAGGAACTCAATGGCACCACCGCCGCCGACTTGGGCCTCACCGGCACCTACAGACTCGACGAGGTGGCCGAGGGCGCCAACCTGCAGCGGCAATGGATCGGCAACACCACGCCTTTGGAAAGCCTCAACGGCGGCAAGGGCCTTGGCGGCGGCGAATTCACCGTCATCGCCACCGACGGCGGGCGGTTCGAGGTCGAGATCGGCGACGACGATCGCACCGTCGGCGACTTGCTCCGCGAGTTCAACCAGGCCGCCGACGGTGCGGGCGTCGACGTGATTATGACCATTGCCCCCGAAGGCGACGGCTTCACCGTGATCGATGCCACCGGCGGCGTCGAGACGCTGCGGATCGAGGACGAGGAAGGTCTTGTCGCCGACGCCCTGCGGATCGCGGGCGAGTCGGAGCTTGGCACGCCGACGATCACCGGCCGGTACGAGCAGACGATCGAAATTGAGGACGGCGACACGTTGTCGGACGTGGCCAGCGAACTCAACGACGCCGGCTTCGGTTTGGCCGCAACGGTGATGAACGACGGCAGCCGCAGCCAGCCCTATCGCCTGAGCCTCTCCGGCCGCGGCACCGGCAAAGACGCGGGCCTGAACATCAACAGCGGCACCACCGGCCTCGACGTGCAACGCATCCTCGCCGCCCAGGACGCCCTCGCCTACGTCGGCGGCGAAGGCGGCGCGGGCCTGGCCGTCACGAGCCGGACCAACGACGTCAAGGACGCCATCCCCGGCGTCACCCTCAGCCTCACCCGAGCCGGCGGCCCGTACGACGTGGAAGTCGCGCGTGACCTCGGACAGATCAAGACAAAGCTCAACGAGTACGTCGACGGCTTCAACGGCTTGCGCAACTCACTGGCCGAGTTCACCAAGTTCGACGTCGACACCGAGAGCCGCGGCATCCTGCTGGGCGAGTCGGCGGTGCTGCGGGTGGAGACCGAAGTCTTCGGCGCGCTGCAGGAAACCATCGACGGGGCCGGCCGGTTCAAGACGCTCGCCGACGTGGGCGTGACGTTCCGCGACGGCGCGCTCGGCTTCGACGAGGCCGCCTTCGACGCCGCGTGGGCCGAGGACGCCGAAAGCGTCACCCGCCTGTTCACCCTCACCGGCACCGAGCTCGACGAGGACGGCGAGGAGCAAATCGTCGGCCTGGGTCTGGCGTGGAAGATCGAGGAGCGGATCAACCGGTTGGTCGACCCGGTCACCGGCGTGCTCACGCAGGCCGAGAAGGGCATCGAGGAGCAGAACCTTGCCCGCGAGGACCGGATCAAGGAAATCGACCGCATCCTCGAGAACAAGCGGACCCGGCTGGAGAAGCAGTTCTACGACATGGAGCTGGCCATCAGCCGGTTGCAGGGGCAGCAGCAGGAGCTGAACAGCTTCCAGGTCTACCGCCCGCCGACGACGTCGCAGGTGAACCGCTAAGTGGCAGTTTTCTGGGGGATTTTCACGCTTTGCTCGCTGCGCAGCCGATCCAACCTTCAACCTTATGAACCAACTTGCCAAGAAGTCCGGCCCGAACCCTTACCTCAAGGCCAAGCTCATGTCGGCCTCGCCGGGGCAGATCAAGCTGATGCTGCTCGACGGCGCCGTTCGCTTCGCCGAGCAGGGCCGGGTGGCGTTGCTCGATGAGCGTCTCGAGGAGAGCTGCGACCTCATCGGCCGCGCCCGCAAGATTGTCGTCGAGCTCGGGGCCGGCCTGCGCCCGGACAAGGGTGTCGACCTCGCTGGCAAGCTGGGGGCGCTCTACGACTTCGCCCACCTGCGGCTGCTGGAGGCCAACATCGACCGCGACGTCGCCAAGCTCGACGAAGCCATTAGCATCATCCGCTACCAACGCGACACCTGGCAGCAGGCCATGGACAAGCTCGCCGACGCCGGCGAGACCAAGGCCATCGCCCCGCCGCCCACGCCCGCGGCCCCGCGGCTGAGTTTGTGCGCGTGATCGCGCCGTCCTGGTGATTTCCCGCCGGCATTCGGTAAGCTGCGCCGTATGACCCCGCCGCCGTTGGAACGCCCCCGGACCAGTGCCGCCGCGATCACGAGCCTGGTCACCGGGTTGCTGCTGTGCATCCCGCTGGTGACGCAGGTGGCGGCGATCGTCAGCGGCATCCTCGGGTTCCGGGCGACCGCCAAGCCGCACGTGAGTGGGCGCGGGTTCGCGATCGCCGGGCTGGTGCTGGGCGTCGTCGGGCTGCTGGGCTGGGCGGGCGTGGGGTTCGCGGGGTACTCGGCGTTCGAGGCCAGCGGGCCGGTGCGGGAGACGGCGCGGACGTGGATCGAGGACGTGGCGGCGGGCGACACCGACGCCGCCATCGCGAGCAGCGTGCCGGCGCTGCAGCGCGCCGATGTCGCGGCCATGACGCCCTATCTCATGGAGCACGGCGGCATGTTGCAAAGCGTGTCGTTCAGCCGGTTCAACGTCCGGACCCTGAACGGCCAAACCTCGTGGACCCTTGGCGGCACCGCCGACTTCGATGGCGAGGACGCGGCGTTCGAGATCGTGCTCGTGTCGGCGGGCGACAGCTACCTCGTGCGGAACTTCAACATCAACGGCACGACCCGCGACTGGCCGGCGCTGGACCCGCAGGGGCCGTAAGCTGCGGCATGGATCACTTCGATTACCGCGAGGGCGAGCTGCACTGCGAGGACGTGTCGGCGAGCCGGATCGCCGAGGAGGTTGGCACGCCGACGTTCGTCTACTCGGCCGCCACGCTGCGGCACCATTACCGGCAGGTGGCCGAGGCGTTCGCGGAGCTCGACCCGATCATCTGCTTCAGCGTCAAGAGCAACGGCAACCTCGCCGTCCTGAAGCTGCTCCGGGAGGAGGGCTGCGGCTTCGACGTCACCAGCGGCGGCGAGCTGTTCCGCGCGATGAAGGCCGGGGGCGACCCGCAGCAAATCGTCTACGCCGGCGTCGGCAAGAGCGACGAGGAGATCAAGGACGCGCTGCAGGTCGGCATCGCGGCGTTCAACATCGAGTCGATGCAGGAGGCCCACAACATCGACCGCATCGCCGGCGAGCTGGGCAAGACGGCCGCGGGCGTGCTGCGGGTCAACCCCGACGTCGACCCGCAGACCCACGCCAAGACGACCACCGGCAAGAAGGAGAGCAAGTTCGGCGTCGACCTCGACCGGGCCGAGGGGTTATTCGGCGAGCTGGCGGAGCTCAAGCACCTTCAGGTCCGCGGCTTCCACATGCACCTGGGAAGCCCGATCAACATCGTCGAGCCGTACGTGCTGGCGGTGCAGCGGATCAACGAGGTCGTCGACCGGTTGCGCGGCCGCGGCCACACCATCGACTGGCTCGACCTCGGCGGCGGCTTCGGCGTCGATTATGAGCAGGGCCAGGCCTTGCCCATCGGCAAGTTCGCCGAAGCCATGCTGCCCCACCTCCGCGGCCGGGGCTACAAGATCGCCCTCGAGCCCGGCCGCT
>CAYLSV010000012.1:16326-23321 GCA_964386435.1 uncultured Tepidisphaerales bacterium | reverse complement strand
ACGCCTGCCGGCCTCCTACGCCAACTTCCTGATCGGCAACGCCGGCGTCCTGCTCACCCGCGTTCGCTACCGCAAAACCGGCGGCACGAAAAAGTTCGTCATCGTCGACGCCTCCATGACCGAGCTGATCCGCCCGACGCTTTACGAAGCCTTCCACTTCATTTGGCCGACCACGAGCCGCCCGCCCAGCCGAAGCGCCACGGCCGAGGGCGACGAAACCGTCGACATCGTCGGCCCGGTCTGCGAGAGCGGCGACTACCTCGCCCGCGACCGCAGCCTGCCCACCACCGAACGCGGCGACCTGCTCGCCATCTACACCGCCGGCGCGTACGCCTTCGTGATGGCCAGCAACTACAACCACCGCCCCCGCGCCGCCGAGGTGCTGGTGGAGGGCGACGACTACCGCATCGTCCGCCGCCGGGAGACGCTGGACGACTTGATCCGCGGCGAGGAGCTGTGACGTGGGATGCGGGGGCGTGGGTCGCATCAACCGCCCGGTGTAATCATCATCTGCAGGAGAGAAGCCGAGGGGAGAGCGAAGCGATCACCCGGATCCCGCACTCGGACGTCGTGCGCCAGATGGGATCCGGGTGATCGCTTCGCTCTCCCCTCGGCTTCTTCACTTGCGTTCACAGATGTTTTCGCAGAATCAAACCTGCGGGTTCACGCGGTCCGGTTACCGCCCTACCGGATCTCGATCGGGTCGAGCCCGAGCCGTGCGCGGATGGCGTTGTTTTCCTGCTCCACCTGCTGCAGCTCGGGGAAGAGGACGAACTCCACGCGGGCGTCGGCGAACAGGACGTTGATGCCGTCGCTCAGGCCGTTGAGGCGTTCGTAGGCCATGATGGCGTTGCTCGGGGCGCTGTTGGTCAGACCTTGGCCGACCCAGACGTAGCCGCTGTTCTCGTCGAAGAACGCCGCACGGTCTTCCTCGGCCACGCCGACCAGCCGCGGCGGCGTGCCGCCGGCGCGGGGGTTGACCAGCACCTCGGGCGTCAGCCAATCCTCCTGCTCGCTCACTTGCATCAGCTCGCCCATCGAGTCGGGCAGCCGGCCGCCGCGTTGCATGTCGGCGAACAAAATCGCGCCCAAGCCGATCTGCCGCAGGTTTGAGGCGCTCTTGACCCGATTGGCCGTCTCCCGCGCCCGGTTCAGGCTCGGCAGCAGAATGCTGATCAAAACCGGGCCGACGGTGGCCTCCTCGATCCGCTCGGGCAGCACCGTGCTGCCCGGGAACGGCATGACGGCGTGCTTGTAGAACCCGGCCTCGTCGCTCCACGCCACGCCGTAAGCCGGGCTGAGATTTTCCATCACCGTCGGCAGCGTCGGCAGGATCGGATCGACCGCCGCACCGCCGAACATGTCGTACGCCCCGACGCCGGCGCGGAGCAACCCGAGCACGGCCATGTACGTCGTGTCGGCCGTTGCCTCCAGATCGGTGAAGGTCATGCCCAGCGGCTCACCATCGGCCAGTGCCAGCGCCGCTTGCACGGCCTCGTTACCGGCGAAGTCGCCGCCCAGGTTGGCCGCGGCGGCGACGGTCTGCGGGTACAGGCCGAAGTAGACGTGGCCGTCGACCACCGCCCACGACGGGGCAATGAACGGCGTGCCCAGCGAGAACACCTTCACCCCGTCCACCGTTGCCGACCGCCCCACCAACCGCGGGCCGTTCGGCTCGGCCTGCGTGTTCACGGCGTTGACGATCGCGAAGCTCAACGCCGTCATCGCCCGCTCGAACGCCGCGGCGTCCCTGAGCTTGTTCACCGCGACCCACCCCGCCAAGTCGCCGCCGACGCTGGGCGAACGGAAGGCCACCCAGTCCTCGCCGTACTGCGCCACCACGTCACGCTCGAGGTTGGCCCCGACGTAGATGTTGACCAGCGCCAGGCCTTGGGCGAACTGTTCTTCGCCGCTCTGCGGGTCGCCGATGTTGGCCAGCTCCCGCAGCAGCCCCGGCAGGGTCGAAGCGTCGAACCGGGCCATCCGCACGCTCGTCGCGTCGGCCGGCACCTTGTCCAGCAGCGACAAATCGGCCTCGCCGTCGATCGATGCCAGCAAGCCGTTGCGGTCCGGGCCGGTCAAGAGCGCCTGCCGCTCGTGCCACATGCCGTCGTCGCCGAAGCCGCCGGTGGCCACGTACTGCCGCACGCCGCTCAAACCGATCGCGTCCCGCAGCTCCGGCCAAACCCGCTTGGCCTCGCGGTCACCCTCTTCCTCCACGGCCAAGTCGATCAGCTCGCGCAGCTTCGCCAGATCGGCGTAGACGACGCTGTTCGCTTCGCCGCCGTTAGCTTCGTCGCCGTCGGCCGCGTCGAGGGCGGCGGTGAACGAGGGCATCGCCGCCAGACTCTGCCCCTCGGCCCCGGCGATGTTCAGCCCCAGCTCCAGATCACTGAAGCCGAGGTAAACCATGACCCGCCCGTCATCGATTCGCGTCAAAAAGAGCCCGACTTGGGCGTCGAGTTGCCGGAACAGCTCGGCCAGCGTTTGCCGCAGGTTCATCGCCTCCTCGCCGGCGTCGACGATGACGGCGAGCTTCGGGATCGTCTCGCCGTCGTCGTTGATCGTGATGCCGCCGAAGACGAGGGCCGTCGGGTACTGCTTCACCGCGTCGGCGAGCTTGATCGCCGTGGCCAGGGCGTCGCCGGCGCGGGGATCCTCCCGCCGCACCAGAGTGGCGACGCCCGGCAGCACGTCGTCAAAAATGGCCTCGAAGTTGCCGGCCTCCAGCAGGTTGCCGGTCGGGGTGTTGTTGGCGTCTTCAATGAACGCGTCGCTGCCGGACCAGCCGATGTAGACGATGCTCGAAGGCGGCACCCGCTCGGCCAGCGGGGCGGCCGCGGTCGGGGCGACGAGCAGCAGCAGTGTGGCGACGAGGCCGGCGGAGGCGGGCAAGGCTTTGGCGAGGGAATTGGGCATGGCGATATCCTGTCATAGCCGCGCGTGAACGCAAAGTCGCAAACCCTTCGGCGTGCGGCATCCAAGTTGCACCCCGATGGGCGATGTTGAAGCCAACTTCCACCGCCCGTTTGTTTGCCGCCGCCCTTGCCGTGGCCACGCTCGGCCTTGCCGGCTGCACGTCCGACACCGAGCCGGCCGCGACCAGCGGCACCAGCTCCGGCGAGCAGCCGACGACGCGGCAGGTCACGAACATGACCAAGCTCGGCAGCGCGACCCTGCCGGTGCGGCAGGCGTTCATGAGCGAACACCCCTCGGCCCAGGTGACCGCCGTCCGCTCCCGCCCGACCGCCGACGGCGGGCTGCTGTACGAGATCACCTACATCGACAACGGCCAGCCGAGGATCACCGCCTACGACGCCGGCGGCGAAACGGTTCGCACCGGCAATGTCCAGCAAAGTCAGGCCACCACCCGCCCCGCCGGCTCGTGAGAATTTGCGGCTGAAAGGAACAGGCTTGTTGTTCGACTCCCTTGGCGAGGACGTGGGTGCGCCGTCATGGCGGGGCTTGGCTGGCGATGAACCAACAGGAATGCCAACGGCTGCTCGAAGTTTGGTGCCGCGACCACCTCGCCGAACTGCGGGGCTTTGTGCGCCGTCGGCTCAGTCGCCACGAGGAGGCGGAGGACGTGCTGCAGAACGGGCTCTCCTCGGCCCTGGAGTCGCTGGGCGGTCGTGATGAGCCGCCGGAGCAGCCGCGGGCGTGGCTGTTCCAGATCGTTCGCCGTCGGCTTTACGACCACCTGCGCAAAATCCACCGGCAGCCGGCGGTCACGGAATTGATCGAGGCCGAGCAGGTGCCGTTCCGCGGCGGCCGGCGGAGCGTGGCGGCCGAGCGGTGGGACGGCGACCCGGCCCGGGCGGCGCAGAAGCAGGAGTTTTGGACCGCCTTCGACCAATGCCTTGACGCCATGCCGCCGCTGATGCGGCAGGCGATTGTGCTGCGGGAGATCGACGGCGAAGAGTCGGAAACCGTCTGCCAAATGCTCGACATCACCCGCGCCAACCTCTGGACCCTGATCCACCGCGCCCGCCTGCGGCTGCGCAAGGAGCTGGGCGATTACCTGAAGGACCCATAACCGGGCAAACCGAACCTTGCCGTTTTCGGCAACGTTGAAAGTGTCAGGCACGGCAGAACCTGACGATACCGTGCACGAGAGGCCGCCGCTCGGCGGTCCGGCGACCCCAGAACCGGCAACCCCGTGAAGCAAACGCTCTACCACATTTGGCTGGTCCTCACGCTCAAGTGCGAGCAGGCGGAGATCATCCGTCTGCGCCACCAGCACGGCGAGGCCGCGCCGCTGGAGGCGGTGGCGGAGAAGCTGCACCGGGCGATTTGCCGGTCGTGCCGGCGGTCGCATCAACAGGACGCGCTGCTGGACGACGTGTTGCGGTCGGCCCGTGACCGATCCGGCGACCGCCCGACGGCGTAGGATGAAACATGAACACCTCCGGTTTGCTCAAGTCGGCGGCGGCGCTCGTGGTGGGTGGCGGCGCGTTGTTCGGCGCGTCGGCCATGACGACGCCGATTGATGACCAGCGGCGGGATCTGGATCTGACGCTCTCCGACGAAGAGCTGAGCCTGCCACCGGACGCGGCTCTGACCCAGGCATTCCTCGGCGTCGGCCGCGGCGTGGCGGTCAACGTCCTGTGGCAGCGGGCCGAGCGGCTCAAGGAGGAGGGCAAGTTCTACGAGGCCATGCAGCTGGCCGACTGGATCACCACGCTCCAGCCGCGGTACCCCAAGGTTTGGGAGTTCACCAGCTGGAACATGGCGTACAACATCAGCGTCGCCACCAACACCGACCCCGAACGGTGGACCTGGGTGCTGGCCGGCATCGACTCGCTGCGCGACAAGGGCATCTACTACAACCCCGAAGACCTCGCCCTCTACCGGCAGCTCGGGTGGATTTTCCTGCACAAGGTCGGCGAGTTTCAGGACGACTCCAACCGCTACTACAAGAAGGAGCTGGCCGGCGAGTGGCACGAGATTTTCGGCGGCCCGCCGCCGGTCGACAGCGCCGATGACTTCGAACTTTACCGCCAGTGGCTCCAGCCGGTGGTCGACGCCCCCGCAACGCTCGATGCGCTGTACGCTCAAGACCCCGAGGCCGAGCGGCTGGTCAGTTGGCTGCGGGAGCGCGGCTACGTCCTCAGCGACGACCCGAACCGCGCCCGGCAAATGCGGCAGTTCGTCGGCGACTTCACCTACCAGTGGACCGACTTTCACCCCGACGACGAATCGATGCCGCATCTGTGCATCAACGGCGAGTTGGAGGACTGGACGGCGGTGAAGGACGAAGAGCTGGACGTGATCGATGAAACCCTCGGCGCTTCGGCCACCGAGGCGCGGGCGCAGGAGATGACCTACGCCCGGTGGCCGTCCTGGGCGTCGCAGGAGACGCGGGACGCCGTGATCAACTTCGGCCGCCGTGCCGTGATCGCCGGCAGCCCCAACCGGATGGACCCCGAGTTCATGATG
Organism: uncultured Tepidisphaerales bacterium; assembly: GCA_964386435.1. Lineage (GTDB taxonomy): Bacteria > Planctomycetota > Phycisphaerae > Tepidisphaerales > Tepidisphaeraceae > CAYLSV01. The sequence continues at coordinate 17,882 of CAYLSV010000012.1, read as the reverse complement.
GAAGTCGCCGAGCGATACGGCCCGCTCGATTGGCGGCACCCGGCGAGCCACACGATCTATTGGACCGCCCTGGGCCTTGACCGCGTGCTGCCCGATTACGAGGGCACCGGCACCCTGCCCGAGGGCATTGTCAACACCCGCCGCAACATCCTCATGGCCCTGCAGCAGCTGCAGCGCAGCGGCCGGGTGACGTACGAGCCGCAAACCGGTTACCACTCCGACTCGGCCGACCCGTCATTCTTCATGAGCTACCTCCGCGAGTTCGACGCCACCGAGGCCGAGCTGCAGAAGGGCAACCCGAACTTCGACGCCGACCGCGTCTACGGTGGCGGCTTCCGCAACAACGTCGATCAGGTCGTCAGCAACCTCTACCTGCTCGGCCAGAACAACCGGGCCAACGAGGTGCTGCAGGCGATGCGTGAGCGGTACGAGGGCACCGTCCACTACGAGCGCTTCAACCGGCCGCTGGACGAGTACATCGGCGACCACCTGCGCGAGAACTTGGAGAACCCCGACCAAGCCCGCACCGCGATTTCGTTCCGCATCTTTGCCGCCGTCCTCGAAGGCTACGGCCGCGGCGAGGGCGAGCGGGCCGAGCGGCTCATTGCCGAGGCCAAACAGTTGTACGACGCCTTCCGCCGCGAGTACGACGAGACGACCACGGTCGGCGACGAGGTGCCGCCGTTCGGCGACGTGGTCCGCGACGAAGTCGTGCGGGCGATGAACGTGGCCGACGTCGACACGAAAATCGATATTTGGGAGAATCTGCCTGACGAGACGAAGCTTCGGTTGTGGCCGACGCTCCGCGGGCCGCTGTATCAACACTCGCTGCGAATCGGCTACCGGTTCGAGGCGGCTTACCCGATGCCGGACGGTTCGCACTTGGAGATGCTCAAGGAGCAGGAAAAGCTCGCCGCCGAGGCCGAAGCCGACGCCGCCGCTGAAGGGCCGCGCCTTGAGAGGCAGTGACCGCTCAACTCGGGTGCCGCTGCCGATCACGCTCATCGGCATGCCCGGCAGCGGCAAGAGCACCGTCGGCCGGCTTCTCGCCGATTGGCTGGGCGTGTCGCTGGTCGATGTCGACGACCTCATCAACCGCCGCCACGGCACCACGGTGCTCGGCGACGTGCTGACCAAGCTCGGCCGCGAAAAGTTCCTTGACGCCGAAGCCGACGAGGTGTGCCGCCTGCCCGCCGACCCGGCGATCCTTTCGCCCGGCGGCAGCGTGATCTACCGGCAACGCGCCATCGACCACCTGCGCCGCCTCGGCCCAATCGTCTACCTGCGGCTCACCCTCGCCGACCTCACCCCCCGCCTGGGCGACCTCGCCGCCCGCGGCGTTGCCGGCAACGAGGGCGGCCTGCCGGGCCTGTTCGACGAACGCACCCCGCTCTACACCGCCGCCGCCACCCACACCGTGGACGCCGCCGGCACCGACCCTGCCGCGGTGATGCAGCGGGTGCTGGACGCGGTGGTGTGACCTTGAGCGCTTCCTGAAGCTCGCCCGTCGCTGAACCCACCTCCGCCTCGTAGAGGCGGGGCTTCACCCGCCGGGG